>CAZQXC010000032.1:0-21039 GCA_964597075.1 uncultured Roseivirgaceae bacterium
CAGAAGGCCATTTGATTTCACGATTGAGAGCGGCTTTAATATCGCGGGCCACACCAATATGTGATGCGGCATCGGCACGGTTTGGAGTTAACCCGATTTCGATAGCAAAGTCGGATTGAATGTTATAAAATTCAGCTGCCGGAGTGCCATTGGGCAGTTTCGTATCCAACACAATTATGCCTTCATGATTATCGCCCAACCCGATTTCATCTTCCGCGCATATCATCCCTTCGGATTGTTCGCCCCGGATTTTTGTTGATTTGATGATAAAAGGTTCTCCCTTGGCGGGGTACAAGGTTGTGCCCGGAACAGCCACAACTACTTTTTGGCCTGCCTTCACATTCGAAGCACCACAGACAATGGGTAATATTTTATCACTTCCAACATTAACGGTGGTAACGGAAAGTTTATCGGCATTGAGATGTTTGGTGCACGTAAGCACCTCACCAATTACCAAACCAGCCAGACCGCCTTTAACTGTAGAGAAGGGTTCGATGTACTCAACCTCAAGACCAGTACCGGTGAGTACATGGCCGATTTCTTCGGGTGATTCGGGGATATCAATATATTCTTTAAGCCAGTTGTAGGAAATAGTCATTGCTTAATGGCAGGTTAATCGGCAAAAGTAAGGAAAAGGAGGGAAACCTCATCCCTCGGAGAGGGTTGGGGAGAGGTTTAGAACACCTATCTCAACAGTTCACTCAATTCTTTTTCACTTATCGTGAGCAAACCAACCTTAGGAAGTCTGCGGGTGAGTTCGCGCCAGTTCGCATCGGTTTTGTAGATTCGCTGCAACATGGTTGAGGCTTGTTTGATGTCTTTGTTGTTGGCCAGGGTAATGGCTGTCCAGTATTGCATTTCCAGGTTTTCGGGAAACATCTTCATGGCCTGGCCATATTCATCCATTGCTTTTTGCATTTCATTTTTTTCTACATAGAGATCACCACTATTCATGTGTTCATAGGCCCGGAATACTTTTAACAACCGACTCAATTCATCAATCGGATCTTTAGCGTCATCAACCCTAAGATCGATGAGCCGGTCGTTCCAGGGCTCACCGGATGCCTCTGCGGCAACCACCAGTAAAGCGGCCGATTGCTTGCCCCGGATATCACCACCAACTCTCTGGGCAGCTTTTAACACTTCAACCATCCGCTCGGCAATGGGTAACGTATTATTTTCTTTCCATGCTTTCTCCATAGCAGGAACCACTTTATCGTTGAGCATCATGTTAGCCTGCACAGAAAAATTTTCACCATTACTATGACCGGCCATATCAATGCATTTTTTTCCGGTATGTGTGGCAACTTTTCCTTGCTTATCCAGAATGGCCAATTGACGGAAATCCTTTCCTTCATCATCACGTAGTAATAAATCGACAGCTTCTTGAGGCGACTTACCACTTTTCAGCAAGTCAATTCCACGCGGGCCAAATGATTTGTTGACAAATGATTGTGTAGCCACTACACCTACACCTGCCTCGCCCCACGATACTACGCTGCCTACACTAAACCAATGGCTTTGCACAGCGACAGCCATTTCACCCGTGTTGGCATCGCGTGCCACAATGGAAAAGGTGTGGGCCAGTGGATCGGCAGGCTTTTGTGCGCGTGTAGTGAATACTGAAATCAGAACGAGTAATAGAATGAAGCATCGCATATTATTTATAGTTTTTTTCTCCTGCATTTATGGCTATCGATAACAAATTTTCCTGTGGTGGCAACGGGCAGGAAAAGTTATCGTTATAGGCGCAATACGGATTATACGCTTCATTGAAGTCGAGCGTGATGGAATTTTGGCCACGCGTTTTTTTTACATCGAGGTAACGGCCGGCTCCGTATGTTTCGCGGGCGCTGGTTTGATCGCCAAACGCCAGGAAGAGGGTTCCCTTGTAAGGACCCATATCTATAATTTCCAAAATCAACAGGCGGTGTTCTTTTCCATCAAGCTTAAATTCGGCATAGGCATATTCCATATAGCGTTTGGTTTTTCCATCGCTGGTAGGAAGTACAACGGCTTTTTTATTTTCAACGGCAACAAGCTTAGCTTTTACAAGAAATTTTTTATCAGGGGCAAACCAATTGAGGCCGGTGTATTCAGCAACATTTTTAGCAAAAGGGGAGTCGGATGCCGTGCGCATGAAGCGGTCTTTCTCTTCGCGTTGTTTCTGGATTTTAGTAATGTAAGCCGTATCATCTTGCCCGGTAAAGGAATAGATCAGGGTAATAGCAGCAACAACAATGGCAATCATTATAATTATTTTGGTTCTGTTCATATGGTAAAATTATTGAAAGTGATGCCACAGGAGGTGAAACTAAGCGATGTCTGTCTCCGCGCGCCCCCTTACCCCCGAAGGGGGGGGATCGCTCACGCACTTAATTAATTCAATATCATCTCCCGAAACTTTTACAGCAATCCCTCATCAGCAAAGCTATAGTAATTCTTTCCGGCAACAATCAGGTGGTCGAGCAGCTGTATTTCCAACAGCTTTCCAGCCTCTTTAAGCTTTTTGGTCAGGTCAATATCCTGCTGACTGGGAGTAAGGTTTCCGGAAGGATGATTATGGGCCACGATGATGCCGCTGGCCAGTTCTTCCAAAGCCATTTTGAAAATAATTTTCGGATCGGCAACGGTGCCATGTACACCACCAAGACTAATCTTTTGTTTTTTGATGATGCGGTGGGCACGGTTCAGCATCAGTATCCAGAACTCTTCGTGTGGTATATCCATCAATTCGCCTTTTAATTGTTCGTAAGCATCTTTTGATGCGGATATTTTAGGACGCTCCTGTGTGCTTACCGCTTTGCGTCTTCGGCCCAGTTCCAATGCGCTTACAATGGCAATTGCTTTGGCTTCTCCAATGCCTTTTATTTTCGTCAGGTCTTTAACGGTGAGTTTTGCCAGTGCATCCAGGTTATTATCAACACTTTTTAAAATGTTTTTGGCAACATCTACGGCACTCAAGGAAGCGGTGCCTGTTCCCAGAAGTATGGCAATCAGTTCGGTGTCGGAGAGGGCAGAGGTGCCTTTCAACAGCAACTTTTCGCGGGGCCGATCCTCCGCAGCCCAGTTTTTGATGTTAAGAAAGCTGGTCTTTTCATCTTTCATCAGCCGAAAATAAAGAATGACGCTCTATAGAAAAAAGAAACCCTGACGTTGCGGTCAGGGTTTCAGGATATTTTTTAAGGCTGATCAGGCCAGCTGATTGACGTATTTAGCCAGGCTGGATTTCTGATTAGCTGCTTTTTTCCAATGAATGATGTTCTTCTTCGCCAGTTTATCAATTAAGGCGGAGACCTCCTTTAACAGGGCTTCAGCTTCTGTTTTTACGGTGGTGGAGCGAAGTTTCTTAACAAAAGTGCGGGTTGTTTTGTGCTGGTAGCGGTTTCTTACACGCTTAGCCTCATTGGCCCGGATTCTTTTTTCTGCTGATTTATGATTTGCCATATCTTAATGACCTTACTTTTTAAGGACTGCAAAGGTAATTGTATTCATCTTATTTGCAAAGGACGCCTTCAATGAATTCTTCTAAAAAAACCTTGGTAAGTGAGCATTTTGAGCTGAATTGGATATTTTTTTTCAATTTGAGGTAATGAACAGATGGATTTTCGGTTTAATTGTGCTTATCAGCCTGTTTCTTCTTGCGGGTTGGGGTTTTCATGCCCACCGGCAAATTAACCGGTTGGCTGTTTTTGCACTACCCCCCGAAATGATTGGGTTTTATAAAGCCAATATTGGCTATATAACCGAAGCTTCTATTAATGCCGACCGCAGACGGTTTGCCGTGGTGGATGAGGCACCCCGGCATTATATCGATATCGACCACTTTGGCGACAGCGCCATTTATACCATGCCCCGCTACTGGAAGGAAGCCGTTGAGCAGTATGGTGAGGATACCTTGAAGGCCTACGGTATTTTACCCTGGCACATCAACGTGATGTATTACCGGTTAAAGGATGCCTTTTTGGTTAAAGACCCGGCAAGAATATTAAGCCTTTCGGCCGATATAGGCCATTACCTTGCTGATGCCCATGTTCCTTTACATACTACCGAGAATTACAACGGCCAGCTAACAGGACAGGAGGGTATTCATGCATTCTGGGAATCGCGGTTACCCGAATTGTTTTCAGGCGAGTATGACTTTTTTGTAGGCAAGGCCATGTATATCGAAAACACCCAGCTGGAAGCCTGGAAGATTATTGAAAGAACACATCAGGAATTAAAAGATGTGTTAGCATTCGAGCGCCAACTCACGGATGAAATGGGGGAGAAGAAGTATTCATTCGAAACCCGCGGTAAGCAAACGATTAAAGTTTATTCGTATGAATTTTCAAAAGCTTATCACGAAGCCTTGGATGGAATGATTGAGCGACAAATGAAAGCTTCGATAAAAGCTACTGGTGATTTTTGGTACACGGCCTGGGTAGATGCCGGCCAAACGGATTTGAAAGCATTAATAAATTATAAACCCACAGAGGCCGAGCTGGTCCAGCGAAGAAAAGAAGTGGAGGAATGGAAGAAACAGCAGCTTAAGGTAAGGGTGCACGAAAGCGAACAAGACCAATAACCGTCAGATCAGGCTGATTGTAATGAATATATAAGCAGCAAAATTTTATACCACCAAGTACTTGATATTCTGTCAGAAAATTCAATAATTCGATGAACCAAATCCTTGAACTATGAACGTTTTCACCAATCCCAATCAGCTCCATGTTAATTATGGGTTAAAGATAGCTGGTGGGCTTATCGTCTATTTCCTGATTATGAAGTTTGCCGGGTTACTCCACGTGGTTGAGTTGCGGTTGTTGAACGTTATTATTCTGGTGGGTGGTATTTATATGGCATTGAAAAAATTTCAACATACGCATGGCGAGCATATCAACTACTTCAGGGCATTGGTAACAGGTGTGGCAACAGGGGCCATTGCTTCGATGGTGTTTTCTGCCTTCTTGTTCATTTATGTTACAGTTATTGATGTGCCTTTTATGCAGTTCATAATTGATAATGAACCGATGGGTCGCTTTTTAAATCCATACATGGTTTCGTTTATTGTTGCGCTTGAGGGTGTGTTTTCGGGTTTACTCGTAACGTTTGTGCTGATCAATTATATCAATACGGATGAGCCCAATGAAGGCTGATTTGTAAGCAGTTTATAGACCAGAACCTGTCGGATTACCGACAGGTTTTTTAATTATCAGATACCAATTAAAACCTATGCGCTATTCAAAAACCAACAACCAGCTTTTTATTCAAAACCGTCAGCGACTGGTGAAGGAACTTAAGCCCGGTTCAGTAGCCCTGTTCAATGCCAATGACATTATGCCCACCAATGCGGATGGTACCATGCGCTTCAGGCAGAACAGTGATTTGTTTTATCTCACGGGTGTTGATCAGGAGGAAACTATTCTGGTGATTTGCCCGGATTACCCGGACCGGAAACTTCGTGAAGTATTATTTTTACGCGAGACCAATGAGCAGGTTGCTACCTGGGAAGGTCACAAACTAACGAAAGCGGAAGCACGTGACGTTACAGGAATCGAAACCATCCTCTGGACCTCTGAATTTCACCGGGTATTCAACACCATGATGGTGATGGGCGGGGTAGATCATGTGTATTTAAATACCAATGAACATTACCGGGCAGAGATACGGGTGGAAACCCGCGACTCGCGTTTCATTAAATCCTGTAAGGAACGCTATCCATTGCATAAGTATGAACGCGTTGCGCCTATTATGTCTGCTTTGCGGGCCGTTAAATCGAAATATGAAATAGAGTTGATGCAGAAAGCCTGTGATATTACAGAAAGGGCTTTTCGCAGGGTGTTGAATTTTGTAAAGCCGGGTGTGAAGGAGTATGAAATAGAAGCAGAATTTATTCACGAATTCATCCGAAATGGTTCGCGTGGGTTTGCCTACGAGCCCATCATCGCTTCAGGTGCCAATGCCTGTGTGCTCCATTACATTGAAAATACCAGTGTCTGTAAAGCTGGCGATGTTATTTTATTAGATGTAGGTGCTGAGTATACCAACTACAATGCCGATATGACGCGGGTGATTCCGGTAAACGGTAGGTTTACCAAACGACAGACGGATGTTTATAATGCCGTGCTTCGTGTCAAGCGTGCGGCTTATAAATTGTTGCGTCCCGGTACTGTGTATTTCGACTACCACAAAGAAGTACAAAAGCTAATGGAGAGCGAGTTGCTCAACCTAAAGCTTATTGATAAAACCGACATTAAAAATCAACATCCGGATATGCCGGTGGTCATGAAGTATTTTATGCACGGCACGGGTCACCATTTGGGATTGGATGTTCACGATACCGGAAATATGTTTCAGAAAATGAAGGAAGGTATGGTATGGACCGTGGAGCCCGGTATTTATATCCAGAAAGAAGGCCTTGGTATCCGGTTGGAAAATAACGTAGTGATTACCAAAACCGGGGTAAAAGATTTGATGAGGAACATACCGATTGAAGCGGAGGAGATTGAAGACTTGATGAATTCAAAGTAATGGGAGTGAAACGAAAATTCTCAGCAGCTTTTTTGATAACAACGCTTGTTGCTGTATTAGCACAAGCTCACGAGTTCTGGATGCAACCGGACAAATTTAAATTTTCGGTTGGTGAAACTGCACAGATTGATTTTATGGTGGGTGAGAATTTTGTGGGAGAACGATGGAACCTGAATAAACATCGATTGCTCCGTCTTGATCATCACGCCAACTTGTACAGCGAGGGATTAATAGAACAGGTTAATAGCGGAGCTGGAAAAAATTTGTCGGTGAAACTCACCAAGGAGGGCACACACTTGTTTATCATGCAAAGTAACAATGCCTTTAGTGAACTGGAAGGAGAGAAATTTAACGCGTATCTGAAAGAAGATGGCCTGGAGGACGTATTAGCCTATCGAAAGAAAAATAATCTATTGGATAAACCTGCTAAAGAGTATTATGCCCGCTATGCTAAACTTTTGTTGCAGGCGGGCACAAAAACAGATGATACCTTTAAAAAACAAGTTGGTCTGCCGTTGGAGATTATTCCGGTAAAAAATCCATATGCTGTTAAGCAAGGCGATGAGATTTCCTTTCAGGTATTTTTTGAAGGTAAGCCACTTCCGTTTACGATGGTGAAGGTCTGGAACAGAAAAGAGGGAACTACCTTTATGCAAAATATCTATACCCAAAAGGACGGCACCATTACTACACGGTTGAGTAATTCCGGTGCATGGATGGTGAGTTGTGTAAAGATGGTTCCGGCAAAGGAAGAAGGAGCGGATTGGCAAAGCTATTGGGGAAGTTTGGTGTTTGGGTTTTAAACTTGACTTACTTAAGCACCGCAAAGAAAAGAACTTCGCTGGCTAGAGTGAATTAAGAATTTCGATTAACGAATGATGATTTTTGAAGGAATTCAAAGCTGAAATAAATGAGTCAATCTATTAACTCCGACAAAGCTCCTGATCCGGTAGGTCTTTACCCGCATGCCCGTAAAGTTGGCGACTTGCTTTTTTTATCGGGTGTGGGGCCGCGCCAAAAGGGCTCAAAAGAGATACCCGGGGTTACACTTAGCAGTGATGGAAATATTGTTTCCTACGATATAGAAACCCAGTGCCACGCTGTTTTTCAAAATGTCAGGTATATTCTTGAGTCCTCTGGTTCAGGGTGGGAAAACCTGGTGGATGTAACGGTTTATCTTACCAACATGAAAGCCGACTTTGTCACCTTTAACCGGATTTATGCGGAGTACTTTAAGGATAACCAACCCTGCCGCACAACTGTTGAGGTAAATGCATTACCCACGCCTATCGCTATTGAGCTAAAATGCATTGCTGTGCTGAAGAATCAGGACTCATTTGCCTGAATTATAAACAGGTTGATGGAGAATTTCAACCGTTTGTCTACAATAATAATGAACCTTTTATTAAATTTCCTGTTATTTAACCATTGCAAACAACAACCCCACTGTTGTATGAAATTTATCGGAAACATCCGCGAATTTGACCTTTTACGTGTCGTAGTCTGGAGTGTTTTGGTCGGTTACACTGTAACAACCACGCTCTGGGCAAGTGTAAAGGTTCTTCGCCTTATTTTCTGAGTGAAGCCGGTTATACGGAAAAGCTCTCCCCGCATCCGCAGGTGCGTGAAGCATTCGGATTGATGAACTGGAAGCCTTTTCCGTTTAGTCCATCCGAGAAATCAAGCGTTGTCCCCAGCAGGTAAAGCAAGCTCTTCTTATCTATTAAAATTTTTACACCCTTATCTTCAAATATCTGATCGGCAGGATTTATAGCTTCATCAAAAGCCAGGTCGTACATTAAGCCTGAACAGCCACCTCCTTTTACGGAAACACGGATATTCGGATCTTCCGTTTTTCCTTCCTTCTTGCGGAGTTCAACAATTTTTTCTTTCGCTTTATTGGTAACGGTAATCATAAATCATTCAATTAGGATACAGGATTCAACACAACACTAAAAACGGTAATTGTGTTCATATCCCTTCCATAATAAAGCTTTTGCAGTGCATCGGTTATATTGCCTGCGCGGAAATAGGAGGTGTGCAGTTCTGTATCGTTTTTGGCCACCCATTGTATGGTGTAGCTGTTTTCCTTCTCCTTATAATTCTGTACATAAGCATGCATTTTTTTTATGGCATCCAGCTTATCTGTACCAATTTCATAATGGAATAAAAACGACTGGTTGTGCCTCGGATTGATGGTGATCAAATCCAGTCTTACCTTGCCTTCAACAGTGCTGTACTCGAAAACCAGATCAGCGGATTTGAGACTCAGGTAGTCTTTAATCTCCTTTTGCATGCGCGCTGCTTCGATATGTATTTCACTGGACGTCTCCATCATTTTTTTATGAGTATAGTCATCAAAAACTTTCCAAAAGGCTGAAAAGTTCTCAATTTCACAACAAAGTTAACAATTATGCAAAAACTAGAGCATATCGGAATTGCGGTAAAAAACCTGAACGAGGCCAATACTTTGTTTGCTCGCTTATTGGGAAGGGAGCATTATAAGACAGAAGCGGTAGAATCGGAGGGCGTAAAAACTTCCTTTTTTGAACTGGGAGGAGTTAAAATTGAATTATTGCAAGCCACACGACCTGATTCACCAATTGCTAAATTCATAGAAAAGCGCGGAGAGGGAGTACATCATTTGGCCTTTGAAGTAGCTGATATCGATAAAAGTATTCAAACGTATAAACAAGATGGATTTGAGCCTATTCAGGCGGTGCCAAAAAAAGGTGCAGACAACAAAATGATTTGTTTTCTGCACCCTAAATCAACACAAGGTGTGTTGGTTGAATTATGCCAGGAAATTAACGGCTCTTAGGGTAGTTTGGAACCTCCTTTTTGCCGTACTGAATTGCGTTATAATAACGCTGTTTTTTCTTCCCAACCTTTGTTTCATAGTAAGGTTTGGGAACCGTTGAACATGCCACTGAAAAGATTAAAGCCAAGACAAGCAACACGGATATCTTTCTCATAGTTTGCCTTCTTGTTGTGCATAGATACAGGGGCCCACACTACCAAATCTTTTAAATTGGGTTATAATCTTACTTTTGTGTGACGAACCGCTTACCCATACGGTGAACGAACGGTTACAACCGATTTATAACATGAGCCAAAAACGATCTGAAATAAGTGAACTGGGCGAATTTGGCCTGATTGACAGAATTGCCGGAAATACCCAACTCCAGAATCCGACTTCAGTAGTTGGCATTGGCGATGATGCTGCTGTACTGGATGGCGGTAATGACTTTATTTTAGTGTCTACCGATTTACTTGCCGAAGGTGTTCATTTTGATCTGGCGTTTACGCCTCTTCATCACCTGGGGCATAAAGCAGTATCTGTTAATGTTTCCGATATAGCTGCCATGAATGGTAAGGCTGAGCAGGTTGTGGTAAGCCTTGCTCTTAGCAACCGGTTTTCGGTTGAGGCTGTTGATGCGCTGTACGAAGGCATACGTGCAGCCTGTCAGCAGTACAAGGTTGATCTTGTTGGGGGCGACACAACAGCATCGCGCTCAGGATTGATTCTTTCCGTCACGGCCATCGGCAGGGTGCCGAAAGACAAGGTGGCATACCGCTCGGGTGCAAAACCGAATGATATTATTTGTGTTACCGGTGATCTGGGCGCGTCCTATCTGGGCTTGCAGATTTTAGAGCGTGAGAAGGAGGTTTACCTCGCAAATCCGGATATGCAACCGGGGCTCGAAAAATATGAATACATGGTAGGCCGGCAATTAAGACCAATCGCCCGAACGGATATTGTTTTTGAATTGGCTGAACTTGGTGTAAAACCTACGGCCATGATTGATATATCCGATGGGCTTGCTTCCGAACTTTTTCACATTGGTAAAAACTCGGGTGTCGGTACACGAATTTTTGAGGATAAGGTTCCTATTGATCAGACCGCTTATGAAACCATGGCGCTGGAATTTAAGATTGACCCGATTACCTGTGCGCTGAATGGCGGGGAGGATTACGAATTGCTATTCACGATTCATCCGGATGACTTTGAGAAAATCAAAAACCATCAGGATATTCATATGATTGGCTATGTACATGAAAAACAAAATGAACATATACTGGTTACCAAGCATGGAAATGCAGTTCCGTTGCGCGCACAGGGTTGGGATCACTTTAAATCCTAGACCTAGTTAATTTAGTCTTCCGGATACGGTATGAAAACAAAATTGGTGAACTCTTTATCGACCACAAATAAGCAACAAAATTCATCCGGGTCTTTATAGGCTGCTTTAAAGGCATCTTGTTTATCGGCATCAATTAATCCGCGTTGCACAAACTCATCCATATAACTGATGTAGTAATTCCACTCCAGTTCGGAAGTGAGTTTATCAAATAGAAGCTGACCGACTGACTGGGTCTCTTTACATACCGGAAAAACCGGATGTTCCGAAAAGCCTCTTGTACGCACCTGGTAGGAAGCCTCTTTTATTGAATCGGCCACTTTCACAAAATCCTGAGAAATTGTGCCCAGGTATTTTCCACTCAACTCCGGATCGTTATGCATAGCGTTTAAAATGAGCCACTAAAATAATATGTTGGTATCTATCCATGCCATCAAGGTAAGAATTCCCTATTTTCGAACATAAACCTTTTGAAATGAAATCAATTATACTGTTTTTCTTATCGGCTCTATGCCTATCGGTATATGGTCAATCTTCAACTGACGCTGAAACCCGGGCTTCATTCGAAGCCCGAAAAAAACTGGCCGAACAATCAATCTTAAAAAACTATCCCGTACGGAACATTGGTCCAACGGTACAGGGGGGGCGCATTGTAGATATTGAAGTGAACCTGAAAAACATGCACGAGTATTATCTCGGCTTTGCATCAGGTGGAATTTTTAAAACTGAAAATAATGGAATAACCTTTAAGCCTGTTTTTGATGATGTGGATGCGATCGGCATCGGTGATTTTGCTTTATCGCAAACAGACCCTAAAATTCTATATGTCGGTACGGGTGAAAAAAATAGCAGCCGCTCGAGTTATGCTGGCAGTGGTGTCTACAAAACTATTGACGGAGGAAAATCATGGGAACATCTTGGCCTAACCAGCACCCACCATGTGGGTAGAGTAATCATACACCCTTCTGATAATAATACTGTTTGGGTTGCAGCTATTGGTGCGTTGTATTCTAGCAATCCTGAACGCGGTGTTTATAAAACTACGGATGGTGGAAAGAGCTGGAAGAAAACACTCTTCATAAATGACAGTACGGGTATTATTGATTTAGTTATCAACCCCGCCAATCCGAATCAACTCTTTGCAGCATCGTGGGAAAAATCGCGAAAAGCGTGGGATTTTAAAGAAGGTGGAGAAGGATCATCCATTTATCGATCGGACGATGGTGGTGAAACATGGTTTAAATCAGTGGCTGGTTTTCCGCAAGGCAAACAGATAGGCAGAATCGGGTTGGATATTTCAGCGGCTAGCCCAAATGTGGTTTATGCTATCCTGGATAATCAGGGGGAAGTTCCGCAGTCAGAAAAACAAAAAGATGATGGGAACTTGAAAGCCGAGAGCTTCAAAGACATGACGAAAGAAAATTTCCAGAAGCTTGATGATAAAAAACTGGATGAGTTTTTTCGGTCCAACCGCTTTCCGCAAAAGTATGATGCGAAAAGCGTGAAGAAAGAAGTAAGCGAGGGCAAGTATGCGCCAACAGCACTTTATGAATACCTGGGTGGCGATGCCAATGCAAATTTGTTCAACACTAAAATCATCGGAGCGGAAGTTTATCGTTCGGATGACAGCGGAGCCACGTGGAAGAAAATGAATAGCTACGATCTGGATGGTGTGTTCTTTACCTATGGATATTACTTCGCTGAAATGCGGGTTGACCCTTCCAATGTTGAGAAAGTATATATCTATGGTGTGCCGTTATTGAAATCAAATGATGGTGGTGTTACCTGGAATCACCTCGATACTTTGCGTGGCGAGCAAAACATCCATGTGGATCATCATGCGCTCTGGGTAAACCCAACTAACGGCAAACACATGTTGCTGGGTAATGATGGCGGGTTATATGTGACCTACGATGAAGGTGCATATTGGCAACACATTAATAACATGCCGGTAGGTCAGTTTTATACAGTGAATGTGGACATGGAAACACCATATAATGTGTATGGCGGATTACAAGACAACGGTGTGTTGAAGGGTTCGTCCCGCTCAGTACCTAATGTGAGTAAACATTGGGAAAGAATTGGCGGGGGTGACGGCATGTATGTAGCAGCCGATCCGCGCAACAGCAAGCTTGTGTATTGGGGTTTTCAGTTTGGAAATTATTTCCGGGTGGAGCCGGGCAAACCGTCAGCGCGCATTACTCCCCGCAACGATATTGGTGAACAGGCATATCGTTGGAACTGGTGTACACCGTTGCTGTTGAGCAAACACAATCCGGATATCGTCTATATGGCAGCGCAAAAAGTATTCAGAAGTTTGAATAGGGGGGAGAGTTGGGAGAGTATCAGCGATGATCTGACAAAAAATAAGAGACAAGGCGATGTTCCCTTCTCCACCATCAGTGCCCTGGAAGAGTCCCCGATAAAGTTTGGCCTTCTCTATGCCGGTACAGATGACGGCAACGTATGGGTATCAAAAAACGGTGGCGGAAGCTGGGAAAATATTACCGCAGGGTTGCCGCAACATAAGTGGGTGAGTTCCGCCTCGCCTTCACCTCATACGGAAGGTACCGTGTATGTTTCGTTGAACGGCTATCGCGATGATGACTTTAAGACTTATTTATACGTGAGTACCGATTATGGCAAAACCTGGAGTAGTGTAAAAGGTAATTTACCCGAGTCAGTTGCGAATGTGATTGTTCAGGATCCTGTTCAGCCAAGCTTGTTGTATTGTGGGTTAGACAATGGAACGTATGCAAGCCTCGATAACGGAAATACCTGGCATTACTTCAACGGTATGCTCAATGTGGCATCCTATGATATGATGGTTCATCCGCGTGATAACGAACTGGTGGTGGGCACACATGGGCGAAGTATTTTTGTAGCGAATGTAAAACCGCTGCAGGCGTTGAAAGATGCAGGTAAGTCTATTATGGCATTTGCACCAGAAAGCATACGCCACAGTGAGCGTTGGGGACAGAAACAATATCCCTGGGCTGTAGCCAACGAGCCGAAAGTTAACATGCTATACTATGTTGGTAAGACAGCACCGGCTGTTGCTGTAGAAGTTTATGATGAGAAGAAAAACCTGGTTCGAAAACTTACAACATCAGGAACTACCGGTTTTCAAACGTTCACATGGGACATAAAAGTAAATGATGTTTTGACTGCTCCGGCAAAAGCCAAAGCAAAATCTCCTGCACCAACTGAGCCTGCTTTGAAGTATGCCAGCAAGGGCAAGTACACGGTTAAGTTTTTGAATGGTAGCGATAGTAGTGAGGTAGTGGTGGAGATACGATAGATTTACTTTACAGCGTATACTCCGTAAAATCAGTTGGTGTACGCTGTGGAATTTTCTGTATGCTCACGGCTATGCCATGATCTCACTAAAAGGCATCTCTAAAAACGTTTTTTTTGTCTACCTCTTTCTTAGTCTTTCTCCGTTTCGGAGAAGGGTAAACGGAAGTTTTTAGAGATGCCCTAAATTTAGTTTACTTCAACTCTTTCATAATCTCCTCAATGGCCCGGTCAAGCTGTGGGTCGCGTTTTTCGAGCCTGTCTTTGAAATCCATAGGCACAAAAATGTCAGGGGCTACGCCCTCCTGTTCTAAGTTCTTTCCATCCAGTGTATAACAACCCCAGGCCGGTATGCGATAAAACGAGCCATCCACCAGGCCTTTTCCCGATGTAAAAATTATCCAGCGATAACTTTCTGTGCCGATAATTTTTCCCAGACCCAGTTGCTTAAAACCTTGGGCCGTCATTTCTGCATCGCTCAGCGATTGCTCATTCATCAGCAATACAATGGGCTTTTCGGCTGGGGTAAAGTTCGGCTGAACGGTTAACGCACCTTCACGGTATTTCCATTTCAGGTATGGCCGTTGACTGAGAAATTGCAACACTCTATCGTGCACGTTACCTCCCGTATTATAGCGTAAATCCAGAATGAGTCCATCACGGTGGTACGCTTCTGAGGTCATGTCAATCAGAAATTTCTCCAATTCACCTTGCCCCATGTTTTTCATGTACGCGTAGGCAATTCGCTTCTTACTTTTTTCATCTACCCGTTGCTGATTGCTATCAATCCACGCATCGTACGCCAGGTCATTCACATCACCGGTACTTTGCGGACTTAGTTTTATCGTAAAAGATAATGCTCCACGCTGAAAGGTGAGGGATAGTTCGGGGTCGAGCGATGGCTTGATAAAATATGCCTCCCGGTTTTGAGATGCATCTACGTTCTCTCCGTTTACTTTGGTAAGTATGTCACCCGGTAAAATGGAAATACCCTTTTTATCGGCTGCACTATGGCGAATGATTGCCGATGCCTTGTATGGATTTTGTTCATCGAATTGAATGCCGGTAGCCAGCGTACGTACGGAGTAAAAGGTTTTCTCTTCATCACCGAATGATGTAAACCCGGTGTGCGAGGAATTTAATTCACCTAACATGTCGGTTATAAGCACGCGCAGATCGGCACGGGTGCGTACGTGTGGAAGATAATTTGCATAGTGATCGCGCTTTTCTTCCCAATTAAGGCCGTGAAATGTTTCATTGTAAAAGTTTTCCTTAATATTCGCCCAGGTTTCCATGAACATCTGGTTGAATTCATCTTTGAAATTTCTCCTGAAGGTAAAGCTGATGTCAATTTTTTCTGTTTTCTTCGACTCCAGGTTGAGGGTGTGGATAGCGCTGTTAATAAGCATATAGTAGTTATCACCCGCCTTCACAATAAACGTATTACCGGTTGTCGCCCCTTCAATCTTTTCAGTCTTCGATTTTTCGAAAGGCTCGTAGGTGGTCAACCATAGATTGTATTTATTTTCACTATGGTTGGAAGGATAGACCACCCATGTTTTTTCTTCCTTTTGAAAAACCATGGCATTGCCTTGTGTACCAAAATCGGGGCTCACTAATTCCACACGATCTAATATTCGTTCAAGATCGAGAGTATAGGTTTTGGTTTCGGGTGCTGCGGGTTTGGGTTCCGGTTTTTTACTTTTGATTTTATCGTCTTCCTTTTTTGGCTCCTCTTCAAATAATTGTTTGTATTTATCGGATTTAAATTCAGTATTTAATTTTTCCAGACTCACACGATAAATCCGGGCATCGGTGAGTCCAAACGGATAAAGTGGTCTGAATCGGTTGGAGGTAAAATAAATATACTTTCCATCGGGCGACCAATACGGTGCACGTTCAGTAACTCCGGTTTGCGTTAGGTTAATGAGATTTTTGCTATTCAGGTTATAAATGAAAATGTCTTCCTCGAAATTGCGCTTGGCTGTAAACAACACATATTCGCCATTGGGCGAGAAGGATGGTGTAGAATTTTGAAAGCCCCAGAGCTCTTCCTTTACCACTGTTTGAATTTGAAATGTTTTCAGATCGATTACACGAACATCATTACGACCACTCAGGTAAACACCTTTCGTACGATCTGCATTTAAGCTGATATCACGATTATTCTGTGCATCGTTGGTGAGTTGCCGTTCTGCACCGCTGCCTTGTGCGGGAATGGTGTACCAATTGGTGAAACCATTGGCAGCCGTTTGCGAAAACAACAGCGTTTTATTATCGGACAGCCATTTTACTTCGAGTACTCGCCCTAAGGCATTTGTTTTTAGCTGCTGTACAATCTTTCCCTTTATATCCGCCACAAACAACTCGCCCCGTGAAGCAAAGGCAATTTTTTTACCATCGTCCGAAACATCGAAGTAACTGATCTTGTCTTTTACATCGAAATCTTTATCCTGTTCAATCGTCAGATTGGTAACGGCCTGTATGGATACCTTTCGGGTAGTTTTGCTTTTAGTATCGTACGTATAAATCTGAAAGTCTTTTTCAAACACCACAACACCACCGTCAGCATTTACCACCGGGTAGCGAATGGCGGTTTCGAACGTAGTGAGTGCAGTTTTCTTTCCGTTTTCAACGGTATACAGATTGTATTGCCCGTTGCCTTCATCCGAAACAAAAAATATATTTCCATTTTTATCGATGGAGGGCCACATATCCTTGCCTTCATAATCCGTATATTTCTTAAATTCTTGTTTGCCTGCATGCCACGATTGGATGTCAGGATTATAAGCTCCTTTATAACCTTTTCGATAGGCCTGATTCTTACTTTCCCAGGTTTCACTAAAAAATAATTCTCCGTTTGGGTGTTCTGTTAAATTGTGCACGGTGTGGAAGTAATGATCAAATAGTCGTTTAGGTGTTCCCCCTGTTACCGAGACGGTGTATCCTGAAAATCTGCCTAGCCGGGATGATGTAAAATATATGGTTTGTGAATCCCAACTCCAGTTGTCAACGTGGTCATAACCATCATGAAAAGTTAGTTGGCGAACTTCGCCACCGGCTGACGGTATTACGTAAACGTCTTGATTTCCATGTTGAGATCCGGTAAAGGCAATCCATTTTCCATCCGGTGAAAATTTGGCGCGGGTTTCTTCACCGGCCATCGCGGTAAGCCGAAGGGCCAGGCCACCTTGTGCGCTCACTTTCCATAAATCACCATCGTAGGTGAATACAAGGGTTGTTCCATCCGGACTGATACACGGGAAGGACGAGAAATAAACTTCGTGCGTCTGTGCCTGTGCGAAGAGTGTTGCCAGGCATGCCAAGAAAAGGGTAACGACTTTAATCATAGGGCTTTTTCAGTAAGTTGGGTAATAACTAGTTTACTGTGATGTTGAAGTTCAGGGAAAAAGTTTGAAAATTCTTCGGTGAATTTATCGTAATGGTTTACCAGGTCGTTTACGGCCAACTCCATTTTAGAATCGTATTTCGATCGGCTGGCCATACCGGTTAAGGCGCGTTCAATGCCTTCCAGGCGGGCATAGTTTACCAGCCAGTTGCCCTTGATCATGTAGGGAAGCATGAATTTCACGGGTGTTGGTAAGATCGCATCAAACGATTCAATGGTTCGATACGTTCGTTCCGCAAAATCAGGAAGAAATTCGTCATAATAACTATCCCAGTTTTTGGCCAGCAGGTGATCATAAAACATATCGACTATAACCGCTGAATAATGTCGGTAAGTAGGGCGTAGCCTGTTTTTACTTTTCGCTACAATAGGGTGGTTATCGGTGAACTCATCAATGGATCGGTGAAGCTCAATGCCGTTGGCAATCCCGGGTTCAAATTGCTCCAGCAGGTTTCTTCCTTTTACAAAATCGCCAATAAAGTTGCCAACTATTATTTTGGGGTTATCGCCCGACAGGCTGATGTGCGCAAGGAAGTTCATGGGGTTAAATTAGCAGTCGATAGTCAATAGTCCATAGCAAGAGACAACAAACTTTAAACTATTGACTATCGACTATTGACTATAGATGAACTATTCCCCATCTTCCAAGTTCAATAAAGCAAAACTTATGGCGCTTTCCCAATTGAAATTACTGGTTAATCTCGCCCGTATTGACGGTGACATTGCCGATCGCGAACGCAAGTACATTACCACAATTGGTCTGGCCAACGGTGTTCCGATGGAAGATATCGTTCCGTTATTCGGTCAGGATCATGAAAACGTAGGATTAATGCATCTGAAGAATCAGGAAAAGTTCGACTACATTGTAAGCCTGGTACAGTTAATGAAAATTGATGAACGGCTATACCAGGAGGAAATCAAATATTGCTCGGAAGTAGCGGCTCGTCTGGGCTACGATCAAACGGTAATGTTCGATCTGATGCTGCATGTGCGTGAAGAAATGCAGCGCAATGAGCTACAGGCACTCAAGAAGATAACTGAAAAGTACTTATCCAAGTAACCCTTGCCCCTACATCTTCAAGGTGTAGTACACCTAACCTACTTATGATGAATTTGATCAGAAAATTCTCAATACTTCTGCTACTCGCATTTATAGCCTGTTCAACACCAGAAAACAAATCAGTGCCAGTACCTGTGCTCACCGGCCTTGATGGCAGGCAATATTTTGAGCCCGAGCTCAGCGCGAAAGCTCAAGCCAAACTCGACAGCAACCTGAATGTGGCCCGAAAAAATTTTGAAACTGATCCGTCAGAAGATAATTATGTTTGGCTGGGCAGGAGGGAAGGATACCTCTACCATTACAACGAGGCTATAGAGATTCTGTCGGAGGGTTTGGAAAAGTACCCGAACTCCTATAAACTGTTTAGACACCGCGGACATCGCTATATTTCTATTCGTGAATTCAATAAAGCCATTGCTGATTTTCAAATGGCGGCTTCATTAATGCCACGACAGTCATTGGAAACAGAACCTGATGGCCAGCCGAATAAAATCAACAAACCATTATCGAATGTTCAATTTAATGTGTGGTACCATTTAGGACTCGCTCATTATTTAAAAGGCGATTTTGAAAGTGCTGAGAAGGCATACTTACAATGCCTGGATGTTTCCGATAACGATGACCTGATCACTGCCACAGCCGATTGGCTTTACATGACGTATCGCAGAATGGAAAAGTCAGTCGAATCAGGAAAAGTATTGGAGCTTATCCGCGAGGACATGAACATCATTGAAAATGACTCTTATTTTTTACGCTTACAAATGTACAAGGGCATGTTGCCGCCAGATGATTTATTAAAAGTAAGTGGTGAAAACGCAGATGTGGATCTGGCCCTGGCTACACAAGGGTATGGTGTGGGGAATTTCTATTTATGTGAAGGTGATACAACCCGGGCCATTGAAATTTTTAAACAAGTAACGGCCGGAAAGCATTTTTCTGCCTTTGGGTTTATTGCCGCGGAGGCGGATTTGCACCGGTTGCTGAAATAGTTTGAGGAACTATAATCTGTAGTAGGAATTGAATGATTTGTAGTATCCCATCAAAGAAATTGGGAGTACCTTAGCCTGAACGAATCCTCTAACATGATACGCTTTTGTCATTCATCGTTGTTGCTCGCAATAGCCTTTTGTATTATTTCCTGTGCAACAACTTACTCCGTCCGGACGGGTGTACCTATAACCCCTATTCATCAGGTTGATCCAACGCGGATAGTAATACTCAATACTTTTGATGTGGTTGCGCAAAGTTATCGCGCCAATAAGGAGCAATTTTTTATGGTTTTGTTGGATAAAGCAATGTTGGATTTGTCACGTGAAACTCAGAAACGTATTGCGGTTGAGACCATCACCATTCCAGGTCTTACTAAAACAGATAGTCAAACGTCAATTCGTGACTCATTAATAATAAAATTAATGGATGAGCACTTTGCTTCGGATGCCATAGTTATCACTTCATTTGATGTTTATTTTAATCAAACAGAGGTTGTGGTGACACGCGATGAGGACGGGAGTAAAAGCCGCGAAGCGAATTATGACATCGTATCGAAAATTCGCTATTTGTGGTATGATCAAAACGGTTTCTACAGAGATGAGGAGATTGATGTCAGTCGGTTTCACTCTACGCGTTCGGTTTTAAGCGGACTTCTGGCTGCAGGACCTAATGTAGTAAAGCAGCAGGAGGAAGTTTATACAATTGTGGAGGAAAATACCATTCGGTATTTAAATCTATTTCTGCCAGGATATGACTTTAGAACACGGCCTGTATTTACCGGAAAAGAACTCACAGCATTCAAGCTTGCCATTGAAGGAGAAGATTATGAAAAGGCCCTTGATGAGGCCATGCGACTTACCAGTAGTCCTGATCGGAAATTGGCCGCCCGGGCTAATTATAATGTTGCTGTTATGTATGAACGGCTTGAGCGATACGATGAGGTAAAACGCTATCTCCTTGAGTCTTCCAGATTATTCCCACATGAATTTACGACCTTCATGCTGCAGGATTATTAGGGTCACGAGTACCTAGCGGCTCTATGGTGCGTGGTATTTTGTTCAAATTCGTTCAGCCTTATAGCCAATTTTTTCGAGAGCATTTTTCAGTTGGATCTCATGAGAATTATTTTCAACCATAAGTACTCTGGAAGGATGAGTTAAGTTAACAGTCCATTTCCCTTCCCCAACGGTTTCATTTACCGCAGGGGTAACCTTGGCCATACAGGCATCGTACTTTTTCCTGCTTTTGGGTTTATTGCCGCGGAAGCAGATTTGCACCGGCTGAAATAAAAGCAGTTAAAATTTCAATGGAATAGTAATCCTGATTTTCTCCCAACTGATTTGCACGTGAGCCTCGGTTTCCGAAACGTTTTCGATAGCATATAGCAGTCGTTCCTGGATTTCTTCTAACCGTTCAGGCCTAATCGTTAGGCGTAGCATGTCGTCCGCGGTATTGTAGTCATCGGCTAAGTGTTGATCCCAATTTTTGTTCAGGATGAAGGTCCAGGTTTCTTCACCGGGAATAGAAAAGATGGCATACTTGCCTGCCGGTACAGTTTGATTGTCGATCTTGAAGTCCTTATCGATTTCAAACGAAGTAGCCCGGTGTGCTCCGGTAACCCAAACTTC
>CAZQXC010000033.1:0-8304 GCA_964597075.1 uncultured Roseivirgaceae bacterium
GTTCAAAGGTTTTTATATTCAACCGCGGACATCACGCGCTTATGCTACCCAGACGTTGGCTAATGCGATGGGTTATGTAAGTGAAATCAGTAAACCGCAACTGGATCGTGATTCTTTAAAATTGTACCGCCAGGGAGATTATACCGGGCAAAGTGGAATTGAATCATATTATGAAACGGTGCTGCGTGGACAGCGCGGTGTTCAATACAAGCTACGCAACGTTAAAGGAATTGAAAAAGGATCCTTTAAAGGTGGGGCGTTCGATACCCTGTCAATACCCGGGCAGAACCTAATGACATCGATCGACCTTAATCTTCAGGAGTATGGAGAGTATCTGCTGCATGGCAAAGTAGGCAGCATTGTAGCCATTGAGCCTTCCACAGGCGAAGTACTCTCTATGGTTTCGGGGCCATCGTATGATCCTTCCATGTTAACCGGCAGGAAGTTTAGCTCCAACTTTATGCTGGTAAACAGCGATACCACTAAACCCTTATTTAATCGCCCATTGATGGCGATGTATCCTCCCGGATCAATTTTTAAAATTGTTCAATCGTTAATCGGATTACAGGAAGGTGTGCTTACGTATGATACTCGACTTCCTTGCAACCGATCACTGGTCAATTGCCATAATCATCCAAATCCTACTGATTTGCATGGTGCTATTCAGTACTCATGCAATCCCTATTTTCATCAGTCCTTCAGAAGGATAATCAATCAGAGTAAATCGCCAAATACGTTTACGGATTCCCGTATTGGCCTGGACAACTGGCGTGAATATGTAAAACGGTTTGGGCTGGGTGAGCCTTTGGGAGTTGATTTACCGGGCGAAAAGGGAGGACAAATGCCTACCAGTAATTTATACAACCGAATTTATGGAGAAGGTAGTTGGAAATTTTCGACCATCTATTCGCTCAGTATTGGTCAGGGTGAAATGTTGGTTACTCCTTTGCAAATGGCAAACATTGCAGCAATAATGGCTAACAAGGGCTATTTCTATACACCCCACATAGTGAAAGGCATTGAGGGGGGTGATATTGATGCACGCTTTCAGGTGCGTCATGAAAGCGGAATTGATTCCGCTTATTTTACTTTTGTTCAGGATGCCATGAGTGATGCTATTTATGGTACCGCGCAACGTGCTATTATTCCGGGCATTACCATTTGCGGAAAAACCGGGACCGCTCAAAACCCACATGGTTACGACCACTCAGTGTTCATGGCCTTTGCTCCAAAGGAAAATCCGAAAATCGCCATAGCGGTGTATGTTGAAAATGCCGGTTGGGGTGGACGATCGGCAGCTTCCATTGCCAGCCTGATGATTGAAAAATATTTAACCGGTGAAGTGAAGCGAAAACTGTTGGAGGCGTATGTGCTGAAGGGTGATTTTCTTGATCCTGTAGTACGTGCATCCCCCGCGGCACAACCTGTTTCAATGGAGATTGATTAACGATGCGAAGAGACGAAGCCATATCGAATAAGATGGATTGGGTTACCGTGATGATTTACATGGTAATGGTACTGCTTGGATGGTTTAATATATTCGCAGCCGTTTATGATGAGACAACGCATCAAAGCATTTTTGATTTCTCATTGAATTCAGGTCGTCAATTAATGTTTATTGCCGCTTCCGGTATTATTATTCTGGCTATTCTAATTGTTGATATGCGCTTTTATGAAGCTGCTGCCTATCTGATATTTGGTGCCGTAATTTTCCTTCTAATGCTGGTTCCGGTAATCGGTAAAGAGGTTGGTGGAAATAAGGCATGGCTGGGCATAGGCACCTTTGGTGTGCAACCATCTGAATTTGCGAAATTCGCTACCGCTTTGGCAGTCGCTAAGTTTATTGGAACGGTTGGTTTTAAAATGGATAATCTACGAAATCAGGCCATTCTTTTTGCTATGATTGGGGTGCCGTTGGCGCTGATTTTATTGCAGAAGGATACGGGCACTGCATTGGTATTTACTGTTTTTGTAGTCGTTTTTTTTCGCGAAGGAATGTCGCCCTTTTTAATTCTTATAGGACTGGCTGCTGCCATTATTTTTATTCTTACCCTACTTATTGAAAATGAATTTTATCTCTATAGTGGCATTGCCGTTATTCTATCGATAGCCATTGCATTGGGTAAAAAATCTTTTAAACGAATAGCACTGCTTTCCGTGGGGGCCTTACTCATTGTGGGGGTTATTGAGAGTGTCGATTATGTAATTACAGATGTTCTTAAACCTCACCAGCAGAACCGGGTGAAAGCGTTGATTAATCCTGATGCTGACCCGCTTGGCTACGGTTGGAATGTAACCCAATCGAAGATAGCGATTGGTAGCGGAGGATTTTCGGGCAAAGGATTTTTAAAGGGGACACAAACCAAATTCGATTTTGTGCCGGAACAAAGCACCGATTTTATTTTTTGCACGATTGGTGAAGAACATGGCTGGTTGGGTAGCCTTATTGTTATTGTGCTATTTGTTGCGCTGCTGTTGCGTATTATATTTTTAGCAGAACGGCAGAAAAGCAGGTTTGCCCGTGCCTATGGGTATAGTGTTGTCAGTATTTTCTTTTTTCATTTTGCTGTTAATATCGGCATGACAATAGGATTGTTTCCGGTAATTGGTATTCCGCTTCCTTTCTTCAGCTATGGTGGCTCAGCCTTATGGAGCTTTACCATTTTGCTATTTATTCTGCTTAAGCTGGATGCACACCGTAGCCAGATGTTGCAACGTGTATAACAATAGCCTTAACGTAGGGCTAACTAAACCTCTTTTCCACCATCTCCATAAACTCATGGAATTCTTCGCTTTCGCGATCCCATTCATCGTAAAGTCTTTCCACGTATTTAAGTGCTGCAGGCATATCCGCTAACCGATCGAGATCATCGATGGCTTTGCTGAACAATTCAAAGTCGCCATGAAAAAGAACTTTGGTGAACATAAACTTTTGGTTGATCGTAAGCCGATCTTTAATCCGGTCGATTTTCCTGAAGTTATCACCAAGAGTAGCTTTGGGCTCGTGTGTTAATGATTGGTGCAGCGTACTTTTTTCAGGTTTAACGGATGCTGGTTTAGTGACTGACAGAGGCTCATTTATTTTTATATAAAGGTTTTCCGGATCAAGCTTTTCCACTGCACTAAAGCGTGTAATAAAGGAGTCAACATCTTCAGGGGTAAAATTCACTTCTTCCAGAATGTGATCCAACATAGCAAAAGCTTCATTACCCGAAAGTTCTTTCACTTGCTTCTCATCAAAATGCAGAAGCAGCTTTTCGAGTGGAGCTTTATTAATGCGGAGATACTTCAGGTCTTCGCGAAAAGTATCTACGCTCATTTTAGTATTGGCCCCTGAAATGATCATAGAGAAATAATCGTAAGGATTAAAAATGACTAATAACGTTTGACTTACAGATTTCTTCAACAAGGGAGCAAAGTGCTGTTCATCAATTGAAATATTTTTTGAAAGAACATTCACGAATGTTTCCAAGGCCTCTTTTACAACAAGGTTTTCGTAGTCGAAGAACGGGCTTTTCAGCTTTTTAATTTCCTCTTGCCAGGTTTTAAAAAGTTCCCGAACAATGAAAAGGTTTATCTGTTGAATGTCAGAAAATAGGAGAACCTCCTGTCCGGTAATTCTACTTTTGCCAGTAAAAAACTTCTTCAACATTTTATCTGCGTAGGCATCACTGTATAGGGCAATTGCTTCAAGACTGATCTTTTCGTCCATAGTGGTTGATAATCGATTAATCGTGTATACTTGTTGGCTGTAAAAATAATGCTTACGGCTAATCACTTGAACGCAAGATGGCAAGAATTGTGATAAAGAATCTCGAAAAATCAGTTGAAACAGCAGATTTTTCGCACTCTATTCTTTCCATTGTGCAAAAGGAAGGCATTGACTGGATGCATGCCTGCGGTGGGAAAGGAAGATGCACTACCTGTAAAACCATTGTTCTTCAAGGTGAAAATAACCTTGGCCCATTTACTCCGGCTGAGCTTAAATACCAAAAGCAAGGATTGCTTCACCCAGGCGAACGCCTGGCCTGCCAGGCAAAAATCTGTGGAGACGTAACACTGAAAGTTCCTGAGGAGGGTAAATTGCCACATTTGATATATCAGCCGTAAATCAAACTATGGACTATCTACTTTGGACTATTAACTTGCGACCATGTTTATTGAGCCTCATTTAGGGAGAAAGGAATCAGCTGGGCGGGCCGGATGGATTGAAGTAATATGTGGATGCATGTTTTCCGGAAAAACAGAAGAACTCATTCGCAGGCTTAACCGAGCGCTTATTGCAAAACAGAATGTAGAAATTTTTAAACCAGTTACCGATAAGCGATACCATGAACAAAATATCGTATCGCATAATGAAAATACCATACGCTCTACACCTGTAAATTTTGCCAGCGACATATTGTTGTTAACCGCAGATTGTGACGTGGTAGGTATTGATGAGGCGCAGTTTTTTGATGATGCCATTGTTGAAGTGTGTAACACCCTGGCCAACGGAGGCAAACGGGTGATTGTAGCCGGTTTGGATATGGATTTTGAAGGAAAACCTTTTGGGCCCATGCCACATCTACTGGCTATCGCAGAATTTGTAACGAAAGTACATGCTATTTGTGTACGAACCGGAGAGCTTGCTTCGTTTTCATACAGGTTAACCCAAAGCAAGGAACAAGTAATGCTAGGTGAAAAAACAGAATACGAAGCACGCAGCCGCAGGAGCTTTATGGAAGGCATGAAAAGGCGAAAAGAGATAAATGATTAAGTTCTTTCACTTCTTAAGTATTGTTTTTACAATAGTCCATGGTCCATGGACCATGGACTATTGTAACGCACAGGAAATCCCTCTGGGTACCTGGAGAACACACAACTCTTATAATGCTATTCATTCCATCGCCCTTAGCTCGGAGAAAGTTTATGCGGCTTCACTAAATGGTATTGTTGTTGTAAATTCCGACAACAGCCTTTCAATGATTACCAAACTTGATGGCCTAAGTGGAACAGATATCACATCCTTAGCATTTGATCAATCCCGGAATCAGTTGCTCATCAGCTACGCAGACGGTATGCTGGATATTGTACGGCAGTCGGAAATCATTTCTTTCAGTGGCCTTAAAAATTCTCCGACTATTACTGGGTCAAAAAAAATCAATCACATACTAGTTCGTGGATCGCTGGCTTATTTGTCGGCAGATTATGGTGTTGTGGTATTTAACTTGGACCAGTTGCAGGTACAGGAAACGTGGAGAGATTTGGGTCCTTCGGGGGAAGTGCTTCCAATTCGGCAAGCTACTTTCTTAGCTGATAGTATTTATCTGGCTACACAAATAGGAGTAATAACCGGTTTGTTAACTGACAATCTGTTGGATTTTGCAAACTGGAAAAGATTTAATCAGGGTGCTTTCAATACAGTTGTTCAATCTGTTGCATCTTTCAATGGGAAAATATATGCAGCTATCGATGGTGCAGGTTTATATGCCCGACAAAACGGATTATGGACACAGGATTATTTTTCTGGTTCGGATTTCAATGCGTTGACAGCCAACGGTAATTTATTCATAACAGAAGGTAACAATCTCTGGATGTTGAGTACTTCTGAGGTACTTACGCAAATTCAGGATGAAAAAATTCAACAGCCACTTTTTGCTTTGAAAGATGGACCAGGAAAACTTTGGATTGGCGATTCACAAAATGGTTTGCTCTCTGACAAATCTGGAAATTTTCAATCGTACATACCCAACGGACCGACCTTTCCGGGAGGCTTTGGATTGTCCTTAAATTCTGCAAGTCAGTTGTTTTCAGTTTCTGGAGGGTACACTACTAATTTTTTGCCTGCCGGGAAAAATGAAAAAGTAAATATGTTCGCAACCGGATTGTGGAGTGCTGACGCCACCCTTTTCACCACTGATGTTACAGATGTTGATTTTAGTTCATCCAAAACTTTCGTTTCATCTTTTGGTAGCGGGCTTCAGGTAATTGAAAATGGATCAAGTACAGTCTACACTAACTCAAATAGTCCGCTATCAACTAATAGGGTTACCGACATTTCTTCTTCAACAGCAGGGCTATGGGTAACTAACTACGGATCGGCATTCTCACTTCATCTGTTAAAAAACGATAATACATGGGAATCGTTTTTATTCCCGATTTCCGCTGCGCAATACCCGACCGATATAGTAGTTGATGGTTCAGGACAGGTGTGGATGGTATTAAACCCATCGCAAGGTGGAGGAATTTTGGTTTATAGTCGTGAAAAGAACCAGCATGTTTACCTGAATGAAGCGGCCGGATCAGGCTCACTGCCTAGTCGTTCTGTGTTTTCTATTACTGTAGACAGGGAAGGTCAGGTATGGGTAGGCACTAATGCAGGGGTAGCTTATTTTCCCAATCCTTCTCAGGTTTTTTCCGGAAACATAAATTCGATCAAACCAATATTTAATGGCCGTTTTTTATTACGAGACGAAACGGTAACCGCAATCGCGGCTGATGGAGGCAATCGTAAATGGATGGGTACACAACGAGGTGTTTGGTTGTTTGATCCGTTTGGAGAAAATCAAATTTATAATTTCAATGTCAGCAACAGTCCTTTGGTTTCCGACCAGATACGGGATATAGCAATTCATCCGACAACGGGTGAGGTTTTCTTTGCTACAGAAAAGGGTATTGTGTCCTACCGATCAGACGCTACGGCCAGTCAACCTGTATTTGAAAAAGTAAAAATTTTCCCCAACCCGGTGACGGCAGAGTTTACAGGAGCAGTTAGTATTTCTGGATTGTCAACAGATGCTACCGTAAAGATTACGGATGTTTCTGGAAAATTAATCTGGCAGACCTATGCCAATGGGGGGACTGCTACCTGGAATATTCGCGACTACAATGGTAAACGCGCGGCCACGGGCATGTACTTGGTTATTGCGGTTGCGCAGGATGGAAGTGATAGTATTGTGGGCAAGCTTGCTGTGATTAATTAATGCACAATGCTTCAAAAAACCTCGGGCATCGTTTTTCGCTTTACCAAATTTGGTGATACTTCCATAATTGTAAATGTGTTTACGGAGCTGTTTGGTATACAAAGTTACATTGTAAATGGAGTACGCACATCGGCAGCAAAGGGGAAGATTGCTCTCTATCAGCCACTTACGTTACTGGATATGGTCGTTTACCATAAAGAGAATGCGCACGTTAAACGCATTAAGGAGGTAAAATGTCTGCATCAGTATCATTCACTCTATAGCGATGTAAAGAAATCGGCCATTGCCATGTTTATTAATGAGCTTTTAAATAAAACTGTAAAAGATGAAAGTCATACACAAGAGCTATATGCCTTTATCTCAACTTCATTGATTACGCTTGATGATGCCGGGCAAGGCTATGAGAATTTTCACCTGATATTTTTGATAAAACTTAGCCGGCTGCTGGGTTTTGGCGTCCATGAGTCAGTAGAAATTCTTTCGGGCAGATTAGCGGATGTAATGGTGGAGGCTAAACTCGGAGAACTGATAACGGCTGATTATCACACAATCTTAAATATGACCACTGCCCAGCGCAGGGAAATACTGGATTTATTACTACGGTTTTACAAAGATCACCTGGATTCACTTGGGGATTTTAAATCCGTAGCGGTGCTGAAGGAAATGTTTAATTAATTGTTTAGTATGTACCTTCTCACCCTGAAATTCATGTAACTTAGTCGTTATTATTCGATTCATTTAAGATCAGAAAAATGAAAGTTCTTGTATGCGAAGACGATAAGGTTGTATTAAAAGTCATTGAAGTGGCCTTGATTTCTGAAGGGGTGGGAGCTCATTTTGTTAACAATGGGCAAAAGGCCCTGGATTTACTGGCTGAAAACGACTATGATCTGATCATCACGGATATCCACATGCCCTACGTGAATGGCGATGCGGTATTAAACTTTGTTCACGGAGAGCAAGGTAAAAACACACCCGTTGTCATGATTTCGTCTGATAGTGAGGAAGAGGTTGTGGCGCTGGCTATGAAATCGGGTGTTCATGCATTTATTTCAAAGCCCGTTAATGTCGACAAGCTTCGCAAAATTGTGCAGGAGTTTAAGCGGTAAAAATTACTGCTTTATTCTGCAATCTCCAGCTTGAAACCTACTCCGTGATAATTCACAATCTGCACCGCTGGATCATCTTTCAGATACTTACGTAATTTTGAAATGAAAACATCCATGCTTCGTCCAAGAAAATAATCATCATCGCCCCAAACAGCTTTTAAAATTTCCTCGCGTTTCAGCACACGATCTCGATTCAAAAACAATAAGCGTAAAACTTCAGCTTCACGCGA
>CAZQXC010000033.1:8314-20985 GCA_964597075.1 uncultured Roseivirgaceae bacterium
GAGGTGAGTGTTCGTTCGCTTTGATGGTTGGTTAGCCTGAAATTTGAATAGTCAAAATTAAAGTTACCGAGCGTAATAATTTTTTGCGATTCCTGGGCGGATTGCCCCCGCTTTAAAAAAACTTCGATACGGCAAATTAATTCTTCCAGACTGAAAGGCTTGGTGATATAGTCATCAGCACCGGTGCGAAATCCTTCCAGTTTATCTTCGGTCATGGATTTGGCGGTGAGAAATAAAATGGGGACATCACGGTTTTGTTCCCGAATTACCCGTGCTACACTAAAGCCATCTTTCTTTGGCATCATCACATCCAGAATGCAAAGATGAAACTTCTTCTCACCAAATAACTTCAGACCCTCGTCCCCATCGCGCCCAAGCGAAACATCATAACCGTTAAGGCTTAGGTTATCATGAATAACAAATCCCAGGTTTGGGTCGTCCTCAACTACAAGAATGGATGATTTACTCATAAGGTTGGTAGCAATACTGTAAAGATGCAGCCATTTCCGGGTTGGCTGTTTACCGTAATCCTTCCACGATGGGCCTCCACAATTTGTTTCACATAATGCAACCCAAGCCCGAAACCTTTTACATCATGAATATTACCGGTTGGCACCCGATAAAATTTCTGAAAGATGCTTTTTTTGTTCTCCTCGCTGATACCAATGCCATTATCCTGAACGGTAAGGAGCACTCCGTTGGCTTGTTGCGAAGTGGTAATGGTAATTTCCGGTTTTGTGGTACAGTATTTAATGGCATTGTCGAGCAGATTGAAAATTACATTGGTCAGGTGGTGGAGATCAGCCTGGATTTCAGGAGCGGAAGCGTGCAGACGCAATTGAATAACGCCTCCTTTTTCATTTAGCGCCACACGGGTGATGTCCACTGCATCTTCAATTACTTCATGTACGTTGATCTTTTCTTTCTTCAACCCTACATCTTCTTTATCAAGTTTAGCCATTTGCAGCACACGCTCAACATGTTGCTTTAATCGTTTGTTTTCATTTTCAATAATAGTGGCGTAGCGATGTAGTCTTTCGGGTTGCTCAATAATGGCAGGATCTTTCAGCACTTCTGTAGAAACGGCAATAGTAGAAATAGGAGTTCTGAATTCGTGGGTCATGTTGTTAATAAAATCCTTCTGAATTTCAGAAAGTCGTTTTTGCTTAAGGATGACAAACAACGTATATCCGAAGAATACAATTACGATTAATAGTACGGCAGAGGAAAACGACCAGATGCCCATTTGATTAAGAATTTGTGCTTCACGCTTTGGAAATTGTACACCAAAATAATATCCAGCATTGGCCCAGTTTGGAAGCGTGGTATTGGGCTCAATCTTACTTTTCGTTTCGCTGAGTTTTACGTAGTTGCCATACACCATCTTTTCATTCGTACAATCATAAATCCCGTATTCAAAATCTGCCTGAATGTTTCGCTTTTCAAACTCCGTCCGAAGTAAAAACTCCAATAGGTTGGCATCAATTTCACTGTTTACCATAACTACATAATAGTTGGTAGAAATTTGTTTCACCGGATTGTTGGTCGGGGAGGGAGTATTGTTGATGGAGAAAATTTGGGTAGCCACATTAAAAAGAGCGGTGTTTACCTGACGATCAAATTCGGTTTCTCTTAAATCGAATGCGCGCTTTACCCAATATATCTGAGTGATGGAAATACCTAGTATGCTCACGGTAGCCAAAACAAGAATAAGCCGGATGGTTGAACTTTTCACAACCTAAAAGTACAAGAAAACCCAGCGGGGTGGCAAGGTTTAACAAGTCATTAACATTTATTGGCAATCTGTTAACACGATGATTCATAGGGAATGCCGTGTTTTGACCCATCGATCGAATAATCAATGTTTCAACTAAATCAATTAACACCCATGAAAAAAACCATTATTTTAATGCTGGCTACTGTAGTAGCCATAGTAACGATGGCACAACAACTCGCTTCCACCAGTTACACACCCGTGTCAATATTCAGGGATGCTGCCTTTACCTGGGATGAAACCGTTTACTACTTTGGAAAAATTAAAGTAAACGAGCCTGTTACACATGAATTCACTTTTACCAATTCGGGTGATGCTGCGCTGGTGATATCCTCGGTGAAAGCATCATGTGGCTGTACCGTTACCGAGTACACCAAAGACCCGATTCCTGCTGGAGGAAAGGGATTTGTGAAAGCTACCTACAATGCCGCTAAAGCTGGAGTATTCTCCAAAACTGTTACAATTGACGCCAATACTGGTGAAGGCAGTGTGTTGCTTACCATCAAAGGCGAAGTGGTGGAGTAATCGTCCTTTCAATCATTGGCCTGAAAATTTTCAGCACATCTGGGCAGCGCCTCTTTCTATCTTTGGATTGGTAAGGGATGCGGGGATAGAAATCAGCGATGACCAGATGTGCGGGGCCATGCGGCCCTGGAGCAAAACAGATTGTCAATTCTTTTGGGTAATCTGTTAATCCGGACTTAGATTTGTTTCATGGCTTCAGCTTTTGATCAAATTGTATCCACGCGCTATCATATCTATAATAGCCTTTTCCTTAATCTTCCTTTCAGCAACATTTACCGTACAGGTACCTTGCTTCCATTTGTGCAGCAATATGCCGAAGACGGATTTGAGCAGGGAAAAGATCCTCAGGATATTGTAGAAAAGTTTTTCAGCGATTTTGCACCCGATGCCTCACGCGATGAGCAGTTTGATCTTTTGTTCAGCTTCATTCAATATGCCGAGCGACAGGTTGTTCTTTTTGACTCCATTGAGGATGCTGCGTTTGATAAAGTAAATGATCTGCGTGGCAAAGGCACGGTACCTGCATTATTACTGCGGGCCTCATCGGTAGAAAAAAAGGAAAGGCTGAGAAAAAAACTTGAGAACTTTAGCGTGCGTGTGGTGCTAACAGCGCACCCTACGCAGTTTTATCCTGGCAACGTGCTGGCTATTATCAATGATCTGGAAGAGGCCATTCGCACGGATGATCTGGCTGGTATTAATGGGTTGCTACAGCAACTTGGTAAAACGCCTATTATAAACCGTGAAAAACCCGCACCGTATGAAGAGGCCATAAGTCTTTGCTGGTATCTTGAAAATGTTTTTTACCATGCCGGGCCTGAAATTATTTCCAGGCTTCTGAGTGGATTAGAAATCAAGCAACATGAATGGAGCAACTACAATCTTTTCCGCATTGGCTTTTGGCCGGGGGGAGATCGGGATGGCAATCCGTTTGTCACCCATGACATCACGTTAAAAGTTGCGGCCCGGCTAAAAGAAACAATTCTCAAATGTTATCACCGCGATTTGCGTGCGTTAAGACGCAGACTAACGTTTCGGGGGGTGGATAATCTTATTGTTGAAACCGAGCGTAATGTGTATGAAGCCATTTATTATCCGGGTAAGGGGTATAAGCATGCCGATGAATTGTTGGAAGCGCTGTCAGAAATCCGCGATTTATTGGTGAATGAGCATCATGCCTTATTCCTTAATCATTTGGATGGCTTTATCATAAAAGTAAAAATGTTCGGGTTCTTCTTTGCCAGCATGGACATCCGTCAGGATAGCCGCAAGCACACGCAAGCGTGGGATGAAATCCGCACAACGCTTAAGATTAAGAATTTTGACTCCCTTGGAGAAGATGAAAAAATCAGATCAATACTTAAGTGTACCACAGATCTAAAAAAAATAAAAGTTAAAGACCCGTTTGTGCGCGAACTGATTGATTCCGTTTATACAATCAGTGAGATTCAAAAGCAAAATGGGATAGCAGGATGCTACCGCTATGTAATCAGCAACTGCGGTTCGGTGGTGGATATAATTAATGTATTTCAACTGGCACGATTGGCTAAAGGTAAGAAATCGGGACTTGAGCTTGATGTTGTTCCGCTTTTTGAAACCATAGACGATCTTGCGGCAGCCGGAGAGGTAATGAAAAAATTGTATAACATTCCCGACTATAAAAAACATCTTCAAAGACGCGGGAATAAGCAAACCATTATGCTTGGGTTTTCGGATGGAACCAAAGATGGTGGGTACCTTCGTGCCAACTGGTCAATTTTCCGGGCCAAAGAAAACCTCACCCGTATTTCACGCGAGCATGACGTTACCGTTGTGTTCTTTGATGGTCGTGGTGGTCCGCCCGCACGGGGCGGGGGTAATACACACGATTTTTATGCCTCGCTTGGAAGTTCGATAGAAGATCATGAAGTGCAGATTACTATACAGGGACAAACCATAAGCTCGGGTTTTGGAAAGGTTAACTCCTGCCGATTTAATCTCGAGCAGCTTCTTTCGGCCGGTGTTGAGCGTGAGGTATTTGGTGAGGAAGCAAGTGATCTGAGCCGTGAAGACAAGACCTTGCTGGATGAGCTGGCGGAGGCCGGGTACAAAGCTTATCTCGATCTCAAGCATCATCCCAGGTTTGTACCCTATCTCGAAAAAGTTACACCCCTAGCTTTTTTTGGCGATACCAACATTGGTTCACGCCCTGTAAAGCGCAACGCATCCGCTGAACTAAAGTTTGAAGACCTGCGTGCGATTCCATTTGTGGGTGCGTGGGCGCAGATGAAGCAAAACATTCCGGGCTTTTATGGTGTAGGCTCAGCTCTGGAAGAAATGAAAAAGCGAGGACAATTCACCCAACTGAAAAATTTATACAAGCGCTCGCTGTTTTTTCGCACTCTGCTGGGCAACAGTATGATGTCGCTCACCAAAACCTATTACCCGGCCACGAAGTACATTGCGCGTGATGAAGAGTTTGGTGAATTTTGGAATAAAATGTTTGACGAGTATAAACTTTCCTGTAAGCAGGTATTGAGTGTTACCGGATTGGATGAGTTAATGGATAACAACCCCCTTAATCGCGACTCCATTAAGTTGCGTGAGCGCATTGTCATGCCGCTGATTGTATTACAACAATTTGCGTTACAACGGTTGAGGAGTGGCGAGGATAAAAAACACGCGAAGCAATATCAAAAGCTGATACTGCGCTGCATGTTTGGGATCATTAATGCGGCCCGGAATTCAGCATGATTTAAAGAAGTCTGCTTCTCAAAATCGAGTTGGGTTATTGGTTTCAAGTGCAGTGATTTCCAATTCCAGCCAGGTGAAATCCCCCTCATCCAACTTCCAGATAACACGATTTTTATAGGGCACCCTAACGCCATCAAAAGTTCTGTAATCAATAGCTTCCACTCGCCAGGTTTCAACCCGGGCTTCAGTGCCCCCGCCATAGTATCGCTCAGCTTCAAATGCCAGGAAGTCACCTTCTTCTGTAAAGAAAAATGTTCCTCGTGCCAAAGTGTTTTTGTATTGCATGGTAGCTTTTGCTGTTCGTGAATCAACTTCTTCCCATACAATGTATGGGCTTAATACTGAAGATGGAAACCAAATCATCTCGCCCATATACCGTAACATGGTTCCCGAATTTATTTTCTCATTATTGGATTCGTTCACTATTGGAACAAGCGACAAGAATTTGATCAGCATCGCACCTTCACCATTCGTAAATTTATCCCTGCCCACCAGGCTTATCAGGGGAATCATCTCCACGTGTGTGGTCCATACAAAGGCTGGATTAAGAAAATCGAAATACTGCGATGCCGAGAAGTTCATCCACTTGCCATCCGGTGCGGTGCGCATGCGGCCATTTTGTTTGATACGTGCACAGGACACAGACTCTTTGTCCATCACACCAGATTTTTTTAGCCAACGTTGTACAGGTTCGGGAAGAGCTTCTGATTGATTTTGCACTGCAACGGAAGGTTGGCTTGCAACATGGATAAGCAACGCATCAATTTCTCTATCGACCATTTTTTGGAATTGAAAGTTTGCGAAAGCCGGAACAGCCACCACAAGAATAATCACGTTGGCAAGGGTTCCCCATCGGGCATCTTTCCACGTCATTACAATGACTAGTTGAGATAGTAATAATGCCACAATGGCAACAGTAGGCCAGAGCGATTTGTCCATAAAAAATCCGGCAGCCGAGATCATAAATAAAAGGGTGGCGATTAACCAGATTGCTCCAATCGGTTTGGAAATTGGAGAAACGATGTTTTCAATGGTAGCAAGCTGAAAGGCCTTGGCAAAGCCCATCAGGTGAATCAATCCATGAATGAGTAGAATAAAAAGGAATACGTATTTCATGGCAACTGTATTGGTATTACATGTATCGCCAAAATTATTGGCAGGAGTATTGAAAAAAAATGATGGAGGAGTGTTGTGTCTATGATATTTATCAGGTGGAGTGTGAGGCAGAATTACAGGTGAACCTGCACCTGGTATTTGCAAACACAGAATTTTGGCGAATTGTGTATCTTCAAATAAAATTTAGCGCCCATGAAAACCTTTTTACCCATCCTTTCCGGCTTTCTGTTGATTGCTCTGCTTGTTTTTGATTCATGCTCGTCCGGCAAAAAATCCTTTGTCCGGGGCAATTATTTCGATGCCGTAATGACATCCGTTAACCGGTTGCGGAGAGATCAGGATCATAAGAAATCAGTTGAAACACTGCGTGAGGCGTACCCACTGGCGGTAGGGTACTATAAAGATCAGGCAAAAACGGCATTGGCATCAAATGCACAGTTTAAATGGTCGAATGTGGTAAATGCCTATACGACTATTAACGTGATGTACGATGAAATCAAACGCTCGCCCGGTGCTTTGCGCGTTATTCCCAATCCAATAAGTTACTACGATAAACTGGCTGATGCCAAACAACAGGCAGCAGCCGAACGCTACAATGCTGGCGTGGCTGCACTGGCGATAAAAAATCGTGATAAAGCAAAGGAGGCTTTTCGGCACTTTCAACAAGTAGAAGTTTTTGTGCCGGGGTATAAGGATGTTCAGGATATGTTAAAAGCTTCCCTATGGGCGGCAACCGTAAAAGTGCTGGTAGAACCCATTCCCGTTCAGTCACGCAATATCAGTGTGAGTGCCGATTTTTTTAACGATAAGGTCTCCGAATTTTTGCACAGCACCACCATCAATGAGTTTGTAAAATTCTTTACCCTGAAAGAAGCCCAAACCATTAACCTTACACCCGATCATGTAGTAAAAATTTAATTTGATGATTTTGCGGTGGGCGAAGTATTTCTATATGAAAATGAGTATGCACTGGTAAACGACAGCATTGTAATGGCTACGTATGTTGCTCAATCACCAGTGGAGAAACCAGCTGATGGAACCGATAAGCCAAAAGATTCGGAGAAGCCGGAGGAGCAACCCAAGGATGAAAAACCGAAAGATCCGGTAGAGGATAAGAAGGATGAACCGAAAGACGAGCCTAAGGACGAACCTAAAGAGGATCCGAAAGACGAACCTAAAGAAGACCCAAAAGATGAGGAACCCCTTCCGGGCGATGATGACTTTGAGGAAAAAATTGATGAGAAGGATCGCGTAACCGTTTGCCACATTCCGCCCGGTAATCCGGCAGGAAAGCACACCTTGACCATTTCAAAAAATGCACTGAATGCACATTTGGCGCATGGAGATGTGCTGGGCAGTTGTGACGATCAGAAAGGAAAACCTTCCGACAATAAAGGCAAGGGCAAGCCGGGTGGAGGAAATGGAGGCGCTCAATCGGCCTATACCTGGAAAAGTCACCTGCTGTTTAATTCAATGGCTAACTCTTTTGATTGGTCTAACTACTCTTACGGGTTAGGCGACACAGTAAAAATTTATGGCACAGTAAAGGCAAACTATATTTATTCCCGCAAAACAACAACCTCAAAAGGCATGATCAATTTTCAGATTATTGAGGCTTCTACCAACAGGCTTTTATCGGTAGAAAAAATGCCAGGTGAGTATGTTTGGGTTTCAGAATGGGCCACCTTTAATGGAGACGAGCGGGCATTAACGCCCCGTCAAGTGCAAATCAGCAAACAACGTGAACAACTCCCACCGCAACCGCAGGAATTGTTCATAGAATTCACCCGCCCGATTTACGATCAGCTCACTACTAAATTGCATGAGTTTTATAAAAATTACTGAGCGTAAATTTCCCGGGACTGTAACGACACAGACCCGGACATTTTCATACATTTAATACTAGTTATCCAAACTTGATTTTAGTAAATACCTGCAAGTGTGGAAGCGTGAGTATGGCGATACCCATAAAAAGGTTGGATAGCACCAACCATTCTGTCGCGAAAATACCCGAAGCAAAAATCAAAACCCCGATTCCTATCCAAGCCATGGTTGTGAAAGGAATAGCTTTCTTCACCATAAAAAACCAACCCGGCCAATCGTTGTTAAGATTCATTTGCTGGCGGATTAAATTAAAAGAGATAAGCGAATGCCACAATCCAAAGTAAAACCCAAAACTCAGATAAAGGGGTAGCCAATAAATAATAGAAACCAAAACAAGGGTTTGGATCAAGAACTGATAGAGAACCTTCCTATCCCAGCCAAGACGTGCATGTAGAAAAACTATAGCGGTGATATGTGCGCCTAACAGAATGCAACTGTAGGGAAACAGAAACGTACCCCATTCCAACCAAAATTCAGCATTTAATTTTCTCTGAACAATGGCTTCAAGAATCGGAGCAGCAGAATGAATGTGACTTGTGAGAATAAAAGCGATCAAAAGAAAGCCATAAATCGTATATAAGGGTGCATCCAGTTTACTGTTTCCTCGCACTGGCCAGTCAATTTCACCAAAGTGATAAGCGGCCATAATAATGAATGCCAATAACGATAACGATGGGAATAGCCACCAGGAAATACCGTAGCAGAGCATACTAAGAAGGTATTTAACCAGAAACGACTTTAACGAGATTTTTTGATTGTTGTTAATATAGGATTGCTTTTCAATGAAAAAATCTAGGGAACCATGCGGTACTCCGGTAAGGGCGATAATAAAGACAAGAAAATATAATTGGTATTCGTCTCCAATAGTTAAGAACTCGGTACCTATAGCTAGGATTAGCCCGATACCTAGCAAATACTTTCTTACTATTTCAAACTGTATCACGGTGCATTTTATAACGAAAAGTGAACTCGTTGTTATTAAAAAATAGAGAGAGCTTATTTAAGCCCTCCCTATTTTCTGATAGTATAAATTGGAGAAGCTTAGGCTTTGGCAGTAGATTTACTGGTAACAGCGATGCTGTATACAACTAAACCAAACCCAATCTTGTTAATGGCATCTGCAATGTTGTAGAATAAATCTACATTCGATGCACTCCATCCCAGTCCAGTGTTAAGCCAACCTCCTGGCATACACATGTAACCAATTGGATACACTGCCCATCCCACTAATACAAACCAAGCTAGGGTTTTGATACCCCTGATAACAGCAGGGTCACCCGTACTTTTTGCCAATTGAGCCACTTCACCTACCCAAGCGGTGTACAGAATGTATACATAACCAATAGTTGAGATTACACCCCACAATACACTATGACCGGTAGACCCGTCAGTAAATGCTTCGCCTATGTATCCAGCAACAAGCATCAGAACAGAGGCAGCAATTAATTTCCATAACAAAGAGATTTTTGCACCGGCAGCTTTCGTTAGCAAATAGAATTCGACACACATCAATGGTACAGTTAAAATCCAGTCGATATAGCGAAGTGCTGTGGGAGTTTGGCCTGTTGCCAGATAGTAATCGCGCATGTAGAAGTAATGTACCGCTGCGATACCTGTTATTAATCCGGAAACCAATAAGGAGAGTTTCCATTTTCCTTCCACACTGTTTCTTTCCACGAAAAAGAAAACAGCTGCGGCAAGCATGGCCATGTAGCCGGTAAAGAATGTGAATGCAATCGGATCATCCACCGGGATGGCCACGATATCTGCTAGAAGTGTACGCATATAATTTTGTTTAAGTAATTTAATAACTAGTTAAACAGAGTCCTTTTATGTTTGTTTCAACCGATTGTTCTTTTACTGAGATATTTTATTTCACCTACAACTTTGTTTAATGGAATCGTTTAAAAAATTAAAATTTAATTAATCTGTTAAACATTCTTAAAGCATTGATCTATCACCACTTGCTTAATCTAATAGAAAGTATTCAGGCTTTTAAGGAGTATTATGACTTCAAAAGGCATATTAAGATGGATTCTTGACGATTTTACAGATGCCTACCAGGTATTGATTGTTTTAGGGTTTAAAGGTTAGAACAATTCTCGCTCTAATGCATTAACTAGGCATGCAACATTTCTCGTTTAATACTATTGAATCATGGGAACGCTTTTACCGAGCCAATTTTATCAATAGCCTTACGGGATTTAAATCCGTAAGTTTAATTGGAACGATCAATAAAGAAGGCCAGACGAATCTGGCCATCTTTAGCAGTTTGGTTCATCTAGGATCTGACCCTGCGCTTATTGGTTTTATTAACCGGCCCGTCAAAGCAGCACCTCATACCCTTGCCAATATTCAGGCCACCAGGGTTTATACGATCAATCATATTCACCCTTCATTTTTGGAATTAGCCCATCAAACAAGTGCTAAGTATCCGGAAGGAGTGAGCGAGTTTGACGAGCTTGGTCTCACGCCTGAGTTTCATGAGGACACTCCAGCGCCTTTTGTAAAAGAAAGTAAAATCAAATATGCGCTAGCGCTGGAAGAAATTATTCCGATCCAACGTAACAATACGTTCCTGGTTATCGGAAAGCTAAAGCACGTTAAGCTGGAGAAAAATATTCTGCTGCCGGATGGTTTTCTCGAACTTGACAAAGCCTCGTCTCTATGCAGCAATGGCACAGACGCCTACTATTCTACTCAATTGATCGACCGGTATGAATATGCGAAGCCTGATTCAAAACCCAAGAAGCTCAAGAATCCATGTTTAAACTTCACTTGATAATGCAATTAAGATCTCAATAATATTTTTCCTTTTCCCCTTGGACCACAGCAACACACCAATATTACATATGTTAATCAGGAGCTGGCAAATATGTTAAAAACTGGCATTTTTAATTCTATTTATTCGAAATTACTCGCTGAGGCAACACGCAAAAATAGTGAGACCATTATTGTAGTCATAGCCATTGTCAGTTTTTTGATACACTTAACGTTAATCGCGTTGGTCGACCTAAACGTACTGGTATTCGAGGGATACAGCGAACTATTTAACAGTCCCATTGCAGCGATATACACCCCATTCTCGTTCATCTTAGTGTATGAAGTGTACTTACTGGTTTATTATCTGCCAAAATCAACAAGTATCTATATCGGGAAACAGTATGAGATTATTACCTTAATTGTCATCAGGCGAATCTTTAAAGACCTTTCTCAACTTGAATTGACACCCGAGTGGTTTACGGTACCAAGTGATCTTTTACTCACTTATGATTTAATCGCAACGATAATACTCTTCTTTCTAATTCTACTTTTCTACAGACTTCGCAGAAAATCAGAGGAAGCATCTAATTCTGATATTAACCAACCGATAGAAATCATACGATTCATAAAAATGAAGACAATTATTGCTACATGCCTGGTGCCAGTCTTTGTCGTACTCGCTATATACAGTTTTGGTAATTGGTTCATGGAACACCTCTCCTCACCAAATGCTCATGTCGCCTTGTTTCACGATTTGAATAAGATTTTTTTTGATACATTTTTTACGATTCTAATTTTAACCGATGTGTTAGTGCTGTTAGTCTCTTTTTTGCATACCGATAAGTTTAGCAGTATCATTCGAAATTCAGGATTCATAATTTCTACGGTTCTGATAAAACTTTCCTTTGGTATCGAAGGCCTGTTGAATATCATCTTGATAGTAGTAGCTGTACTTTTCGGAGTAATCATTTTAGCCATTAACAATCAGTTTGACAAGCTAAAATCAGATACAATTCACTAGGAAAAGAGCGGTTAATGGAATCGCCATAATTTATTCCTCTTAACTAATTCACATGCTATTGTTGGGCAAACTTCTTCTTTAATAGCGAATGTTGCCAAAGCATATCTTGATAACTGCTGGTGTGAACCGACAGCATATTTTGTAGTGATTTAAATGTACTGACGGAAGAAGCAATTTGATCCCGAACAGGATCACGGGTGAGTCCAATCATTTCGGCCACTTCATTACCCAGGTAAAAACGTATTTGAGAGTTCACCAGCTCTGCCTGCAAAGGAGAAACATTGGTTTTATAATAAGTCAGTAATTCGGAAGTAAGGATGATGCCTTCTTCTGTTTTCTTAAAATTCCTCTTTTTAATGATATTCGTCAATTGCCTGGCCTCAGTGAGAGTTTGTGGCAATAAAGATTTATTTATGTTCAACAGATAGCCTATATAGCGCCAAGTATAAAGGAAATCCTCTTTCTCTTTTTGTGAAAGCATAAACCCTGACTGCTGTAAACCCAATAAAATGACATACGAGAATGCCAGGTTTGTCCCTGCCATATCTTCCTGATTGATAGGAAGTCCCCAGTCCATATTCCATTTCGAAGATGTCTTCAGATAGTACCTTGAAAGCGCATGAATAAGTCGCACTTTGTTGATATGAACATGACCTTTCTTATCATCATCCAGGCTTCCCGGAGTCAATACTTCGATAACGAATGAAGCGGTATCTATAAGCCGCTTGCCGGGCGAGTTTCGCATTTTGTCTGATAAATACAATGCTTTATTGCCGGGCGATGCCGCATAACAATATGGTAAAGACATAGCACCTAGTAAGGCCATCATTTCTACCGCATATTGTTTAAACAGTC
>CAZQXC010000034.1:0-20616 GCA_964597075.1 uncultured Roseivirgaceae bacterium
GAAAGGGTAACAGGGTCTCACAGCAGGCTTTGTACGACCGTTATTGCAAAAAATTGATGGTGGTGTGTCTTCGGTATTCCAAATCAATTGCGGAGGCCGAAGATATTTTACAAGAGGGCTTTGTTAAGGTTTTTCAAGGATTAGATGGTTTTAGGCAAGACGCTAAACTTGAAACGTGGATGACGAGGATAATGGTTAACACTGCCCTCAACCACCATCGTAAAAAATTATACCTGTTCCCGATGGTAGATGTGGAAAAAGCGAATCTGCCTGACAATGAAGTGGGAATTTCAAACCTTCACTTTTCTGAACTGCTGGCTATGGTTCAGTCACTTCCACAAGGTTGCCAGATTGTATTTAACCTATTTGCCATTGAAGGGTACAGCCATAAAGAAATTGCAGACATGCTAAGTATTTCAGAAGGCACATCAAAGTCGCAATACGCCAGGGCCAGGGCATTGCTTCAGGAAAAATTGAGAAAAGAATCATCACACTATAAAGTATATGGCGAAGGGAAATTTTGAGAAGGCGTGGCGGGATGCTTTTGATGGGGCGGAGGCTACTCCCTCACATTCGGTGTGGACGAATGTGGAGTTGGAGTTGGAAAAATCTGCCGGAGGCAAGATGAGGCAACGGTTGTTGTTTTATAAACTATTGGCTGCTGCATCGCTTGTTTTTGCGATGGGTATCGGTGGTGCATATTATATTTCTGTTCAAACCGATACTAGTCAAACGGCCGGTAACCTTACGCTTAATACCGAAGGAACACGTGAGAAAACAGAAAATAATACACCAACGCAAATTGATGAAGCGGTCAATAGCCAGGAATTGAGGCGAATAGAAAATGATAGGGTGGTTAATTCAGATGGTAACGCATCTTCTACGATAAATCCTCTACGTTCTGAAAACGGAAATCTGACTTCAGTCGACAAGAAATTTTCGGCTTCGCATGATCAGCTTAATGGTGGTGGAAAAATCAATGCTTCGCTCTCGGGTGCTATGCCCACCACTGACCAAGATTCGATCGGCTCTTTTGATGATAACTTTTACAATCGTGTTATGGATCGGTTTATTAGCAGACCTTTGCCGCCATTGGTAAGTACCTCAAAACCAAAACTGATTATTGCTGATCCGTACACCGAACCAGACGCAGGAATGGTATTGCTGGCCAAACTTAATGATGAAGAGAAAAAATATGCCGCCATGGATAAATCCAAGAGTACAGAAAACATATGGACATCAATCGGGTTTGGTGCAGGCAGCTTTAATCCGAACACGGCATCATCTTTGGTAAGTCAGAGTATTTCATTAGGAGGAGGTACAAATCAAAGTTCCGGTAATAGTGGTGTTTCAGCAGGGTCCAGTTATTCGTTGGATCTTCAGTTCGGAGGTCGCGTAATTAATCGATTTGTATTATTGGGCGGAATCAGTTACCTGACCCAAAATGCATCCTACACCTCCACGGTGGTATCAATGGAATCTTCCGCAAGGGCGGCATCGCTGAACGATTTCTCCAATACCCAAAACCATTCGGTGGCCAACACACCTTACGGGGTAAACAGTAATCTTCAATTTATCAGCCTTCCTGTTCAGGCCGGATACTTGATTGTGGATAGGGATTTCTCTGTTCAGTTGAACGGAGGTGTTTCCACTGATTTTTTTATGGTTAATACCTTAACTCCGGATGTTTCGGGGATTAATAAAATGACGCAAAGCGCAGGAGCTGACTCACCCTATCGAACCATTAACTTTAGTGGATTGGCGGGAACGGAGTTCAGTTATAAATTTTCTGACCGTTATCGCCTAGCTGTAAACCCAGGCATGCGGTATGCCCTAAACTCAATTTATAAATCGGATGCCAATACTGAAGTGGCTCCCATTACGTTTGATGTGGCCTTGCGTTTCAGGTATATTTTTCGGTAGCGTTCCAACCCTGTAATGCTGTTAAGTGTCTATTGATAAAATACCACTCCTATGAATACCATTCTCTACAAGAATTCCCGCCTGTGGGCTTTACTTATCCTCACAACCCTATTGGGTTTGAGTTTATTGCTGGAGAGTTGCACGGACCGTTGCACAGAGACCATTGTTTACAAGTATTATGAACCGGTGTATACACCGCTGGATGAAATCCGGGCGGGTGTAAAACAGGAATCGCCACAACCGCTTAAAGGGGTTGGAAAAATTTATTTTAAAGATGGTTATTTGTTTGTGAACGAGCCGAATGAGGGTATTCATGTAATTGATAACCGCGATCAGAAGAATCCGGAGATAAAAAGTTTTATTAAGATTCCCGGAAATTTCGACCTGGCCATCCGTAACAACATCTTATATGCCGATAGTTACATTGACCTTGTGGTACTTGATATCTCTGACCTGAATCAGGTGAGTGAAGTTACACGCCTGGAAGGTGTATTCAGTAGTTATAACAGCCTTGGGTTTTATGCCGATGCTGAACAAGGCGTGGTTACCAATTGGATAGAGAAGGAGATGCCTTCAGTCGACTTTGATTGTGATACACGGTTCGATGCGTGGGGTGGTATTCGATTTGGGAATGGAATTGCCATGGAGGATAGTAGGGCATTTAGTTCAACTATGGCCTTGGCTCCCGGTAATTCTACCGGAGTTGGTGGTTCTATGGCCAGGTTTACCATTAACAACGAGCATCTTTATATGCTCGATGTCGGAAATGTAATTACCGCAGATATCAGCTTGCCTTCCTTTCCGGAAAAGAAATCAGCACAATATTTAGCCTGGGATATCGAAACCATTTTCCCTTATGAGAACAGATTATTTATTGGTGCCCGCAGTGGTATGCACATCTTCGATTTGACTGTACCGGAGAACCCGGAGAGAATAACAACCTATTCGCATATCAACAGTTGTGACCCTGTGGTGGTAAGTGGAAATTATGCTTATGTAACCTTGCGGTCAGGAACGGAGTGCGAGGGTTTCACAAATCAATTGGAGGTATTGGATATTTCAAACATACAATCACCCAGTTTGGTAAAAGTTTACCCCATGCATAACCCGCATGGATTGGGTATTGATGATCCTGTATTGTTTATATGTGATGGTGATGCGGGTTTAAAAGTTTATGACGCAACCGATAAATTAAACATTGATAAGAAATTATTGAAGCACTATAGAAACATTCATGCCTTTGATGTAATCCTCTTTAATAATGTATTGATGTTAATTGGTGAAGATGGAATTTTTCAATACGACTATACTGATCCCTTAGCTATTAACTTTCTGAGTCACATCCTCGTAGCAAAATGAACCTGAGGCTTGCATCATTTTGCTTGTTGATGTTAATCGTTAACAGTGCATCGGGACATGCAGACTCCATTAAACGAAATGTAAGCTACTACAATGCTTTTGTAACAGGAACCCTTATTGGTTGTGGTGAATGTGCCAATGGAAAGGATTTTACATTTAGTTTTCTAACCCTGCACGGTATAAAGCTCCACTCGGGTTTAAAGTTTGCGGTAGGTACGGGTATGGATGTGTATGACGACTGGAGACTTTTTCCGCTGGTAGGTTCCATTACCATTGATCGTGAGCTTCGCAATAATGCAGTATACGTGCAGTTAAATTCTGGTTATTCCTGGGGAAGATATACTCACCCATTAGAGAATGAAATCAATCTCCGGCAAACGGGTGGCTTCGTTGTGAATCCCATGATTGGTTATCGGGTTGGCAAGGGAAAATCAAGAATTTATCTTCAGGCCGGTTATAAATTGCAATACGCCAAAGTTAATTATACACCCGCCTGGTGGTGGGGGCCTCCTCCCACCGTTACTCGCGAATATGACCTAAGCCGGGTGGTGGTGCAGATGGGTTTTGGTTTTAATTGATATTGAGGCTATCGATTTGTTCAGCAACTTTTTCCCATTGGTTATTGGCTTCCTGTAATTTTTGATTGATGGCCTCCAACTGCTGTTGGGCCTGCATCAGCTTATCAAATTCACCGTAAACTTCAGGCAAGGCCATCCGTTCTTCCATTTGCTCTTTTTCCAGGGTTAGCGAATTAATCAATGCTTCTGCTTTTTCGAGTTCCTTTTGAAGCAGTTTTAGGGATTGACCGTTTGATGGGTTCGGTTTGGCAGGCTTGATTTCTTGTTTAACAACTGTTTTTATACTCTTATTGCTGGTATCAGCTTGTGACTTGGTTTCTGCGTCTCGCTTCTTTTTCCAGTAATCATATTCTTCGTAGGTACCCGGATATTCCTTGATCTGGTGATCTTCAATGTACCAGATTTTATTAGCCACCTCACTGATAAAATAACGGTTGTGGGAAACCACAACAAATGTTCCCTTGTACTGCTCTAAAGCTTGTATCAAAATATTCTCAGAGATAAAATCCAGGTGGTTAGTAGGCTCATCCAACAATAGAAAATTCGCTTCCGATATTAATGTTTTGGCCAACGCTACACGTGATTTTTCTCCTCCCGACAGAACCTTGATTTTTTTGAATTGATCTTCATCTGAAAAGAGAAAACAACCCAGCACATTACGAAGTTGCTGTTCAGTTTTGCCAGACCCAGCTTGTTTAAGTTCGTCCAGCATTTCGTTTTCAACATGCAGAGATTCAAGTTGATGCTGTGCGAAAAACCCTTGAATAACATTGTACCCTAGTGTACGATTGCCTTCTACAGGCTCTGTTCCGGCAATTATACGGAGCAAGGTCGACTTACCTTTCCCATTGGCACCAATCAACGCTATTTTGTCACCGCGTTCAATGGTAATGGATGTGTTTTTAAGAATTTGTAAGGAACCGTAAGCTTTAGAAATATTATCCAGTGTAACGATGTAACGCCCGGGTTGTTGATGAAAGGTAAATTTGAAGTTTACGGCAGCGGTATCATTCACCACCTCATCAATTTTCTCCATCCGGTTCAATGCCTTCACGCGTGACTGAACCTGTTTCGCTTTGGTCGCTTTCGCGCGGAAGCGCTCAATGAATCGCTCGGTTTGCCTTATTTTTTGCTGCTGATTCTCAAAAGCATTTTGCTGGATTTCCTCCCGTAATTCTTTTTCCTCCAGGTAAAAAGTATAATTTCCTTCGTATGCAATCAGTTGTTGTTGGGTAACGTCTACAATTTTAGTAACCACATTATCCAGAAATCGCCTGTCGTGTGATACAATGATTACCGCCCCATCATAATTTCTGAGGTAATCCTCCACCCATTCAATGGAAGGAAGGTCAAGGTGGTTGGTGGGTTCATCCAGCATGAGCAGGGAGGGCTTCTCCAGTAGCAGCTTAGCCAGCATGACCCGCATGCGCCAGCCCCCGGAAAACTCTTTTAAAGGCCGGTGTAGATCAGTGGTGACAAAGCCAATGCCTTCCAGTACTTCCTCCGCTTTCGCCTGCATACCATAACCTCCTAAATGGTCATACTTTTCCTGAAGCTTCGAAAGTTTTTCAACTAAATCTTCATGATATTCAGTCTCCAGCTTATGAATGAGTGTTTCCATCTGGCGTTCCATATCCACGACTTCTTTAAACGCCCCCATGGCCACGGTGAGAATGGAATCGTTTGTTTGGTAGGATAGTAAATCCTGGTTAAGGAAACCCAGTGTGCATTCATTGCTTTTGCTTATGCTGCCCGAATCGGGTGTTAATTCGCCATTAATTAGCTTCAACAGCGTTGATTTTCCCCTTCCATTTAGTCCAATAAGGCCGATTTTGTCCTTTGGTTTAATGAACATATTGGCGTTTTCGTACAGCGCACGCCCACCGATGAAGTAAGAAAGATTAGTTATAGAGATCATTTAGGCGCAAAGATAATTTTTGTAAGGTTATACTTCATGAAATAGCTACCAAAATGGGCTGCGCACCCAGACACAAAATCAGTCTGACTACTCAGAATGATATCATATGAATAAATATTTTGGATGACCATCCTTCAAAATGTGGTTTACATTCACTCCGATTACCCTTATCTTCCGGCTTAAACTAAAGATTATGCGTATTTCAAAATTAGTTTTTCCGGTTGCCTTATTAGTGTTTGCGTTATTACAGTGCAACAGCGGATCAAAGCCTGCAGTGGAGCTTCCGGTGGGTGAAGACGGGAGTGTTGCTGCATTAACGGAGTATTCCAAAACCTTACCGTTAGAAAAAATTAAAATGCCTGATGGCTTTAAGATTGAAGTTTTTGCAGAAGTCGAGAATGCCCGCTCCATGGCCCTAAGCCCTTCAGGAGTTTTATACGTGGGTAACCGCAATGGTGATAAAGTGTATGCGGTAAAGGATACCGATGGCGATTTTAAGGCCGATAAAAAATGGGTGATTGCTTCTGGCTTGAACATGCCCAACGGTGTGGCTTTTAAAGATGGTGATTTATACGTGGCTGAAGTGAGTCGTATAGTGAAGTATGTGGGCATTGAAGCTAAATTGGATAATCCTCCGGCACCGGTAATTGTTAATGATACTTATCCCGATAAAACGCATCATGGTTGGAAATACATTGCTTTTGGCCCGGATGGAAAACTCTATGTCCCGGTTGGGGCACCTTGTAACATTTGCGAATCAAAAGAGGAAATTTTCGCTACGATTACACGAATTAATCCCAATGGCAGTGGTCGTGAAATTTATGCCAAGGGGGTACGAAACACGGTAGGCTTCACCTGGCATCCTGAAACAAAGGAAATGTGGTTTACTGATAATGGCCGCGATATGATGGGTAATGATATACCGCCTTGTGAATTGAATTATGCACCTAAGGCCGGTATGCACTTTGGATATCCATATTGTCATGGTGGTACCATAAAAGATCCTGAATTTGGAAATAAACGTCCCTGTAGTGACTTTACCATACCTGCACAAAACCTGGGACCGCATACGGCACCATTGGGTTTAAAGTTCTATACGGGTTCAATGTTTCCAGGTCAATACAAAAACCAGCTATTCATTGCTGAACACGGCTCATGGAATCGGGACCAGAAAATAGGTTATCGGGTTAGCCTGGTCAATGTACAAGACAATTCAAAATCAACCGGATACAGTACCTTTGCCAGCGGTTGGCTTGACGATGAAACACAGAAATATTGGGGTCGACCAGTAGATGTTCTGGTACTCAATGATGGTTCAATGCTCGTCTCGGATGATCATGCGAATGTGATATATCGTATCGCCTATTCACAGTAACAAAAGTAAAATGGTATTCTACTAGCTGAAACCGAAACATGCACCCCGTTTTATTCGAACTAGGAAGCTTCACCGTTTATACCTACGGCTTCATGATAGCAGTAGGGGTTGTTTTTGCTGTCTCCTATCTGGCCATACGGGGAAAGAAAGAAGTTAACCTCACGTTTGATCAGGCTAACAATCTATTCCTGCTCATCTTTCTGGCGGCTGTTGTTGGCGGAAAGGTTTTCCTCTTGTTTGAGAATCCTTCGTTATACCTGTCCAATCCGAAGAAGTTATTTACCGGAAGTGGTTTTGTTTTTTACGGCTCGTTCCTGTTTGCCGTACCTACTATGCTCTGGTATTTTAAACGAAATAAGTTACCGGTATACCAAATGCTTGATATCATGGCTATTGTTACCTGCCTGGTGCATATGTTTGGGAGGATAGGGTGTTTTATGGCCGGATGTTGCTATGGGAAACCAACTACCAGTGTGTTCGGCATTGTGTTTACGGATCCAGCCTGTCAGGCAAACCCGTTGAAAACACCCTTGTTTCCCACACAGCTTATGGAGGCTGGTTTTATTTTTCTGGTTATGATGGGGTTACTTTTTCTCCGATCGAAAAAGCAGTTTCACGGACAATTATTTTTAGTGTACCTCATGTTGTATGCACTTGGAAGATTTGGTTTGGAGTATTTCCGAGGTGATCAGGCCAGGGGATTTGTGATTGAAGATTATGTTTCAAACTCACAATTTATTGCCTTGTGTATACTCGTAGCTGTTGGAATGGTATATAGGAAGTGGTCTAAAAGAAATAAGGTAGTTTTTGATAAAAGAAAATGAGTAACCTTATGGCAGGTTAAAAGTCATCGGCAATATCTTCAATCTTTTTCTTATTGTCATCTTCCATCATTTGCCGAACAAGCCCTGAAGCATACAACAACTCAAGGGAATTTTTAGAAGCTTGTCTGAACTTTAACGTCAGATTTTTCCCCAACCAGGTATAACTCTCGTTACGCACGTCATAAATGGGTTTGCCTAAGGCACCTTCCATTCCTTTCATGAGGCGGGGATCTTTTGCTGTTATTACAGAGATCTCATAAATCAGGCCTTTATAGGTTTTAACCTCAATTTTATTAACGACAACTTCCCCAATCGTGGCATTGTCCGGGTGCACCACTTCATACAACCTGGCAGGATGATGCCCTTTTTCCTTTATATCCTTTTTGAATATGGCACCGGGCACGGAGTCGATGTGCATGGTCATTTTAATGTTCTTGAAACCGTTTCGTTTATCGAGTTCGGTCAGGTCATCCTGGGTAAAACCTGTAAGGGTAGCAGCAAGTAAAAGGATAAGTATGGTAGATTGCTTCATATCTTTGGTTCAATGAACTGAATGGGTATCACAATTTTTGTTCTATCCCATAATAGCAAAAGGTCGGCCACATTATTCCGTTGGTCGAACATCATGGTAAAGGCTTCATAGGGTGTATTTCCCGCATCACTTACAGGTACATCAAAGCGTAGCAGATCCAGCTTCGTATTGTAATTATAAGATCCCCAAAGTCCATTTTCTTTGTTAATGATGATGGTCCATTTTTCAGGTTCTGGTATTGAAAAAATGGTATAGGTTCCGGCCGGTATCAGATTTCCGGCTATGTAGGCTTCACGTGTTAACGTCATTTCAGTGGCTTCATTGGCACCGGTACGCCATACTTCGTTATAGGGTACAAGTTTGCCAAATACTTCCCGACCGCGTTTATGAGGCTGGCCGTATGTAATTTTTATATAGGTGTCCTTGTACCGGGCAGTTATGATAGCTGCCGGACTTAAACGTGGTTTAATGGCTTGTTGCGCCACGGCAAAGTCGGCTGCCAAGACGAGAATCATAAGAATTAGAATGCGATACGTTGTTTGAACCATTCGACAACATTAACTTGGCGAATATAAAGTGTTAATGCAGAATTGTAAACTCTTATTATAAATCTACGAATGACCCGACCAGCGTTTGATGATATTTTTATGGAACTGGCAGTAAATCTTGCCAAACGGTCGCATTGTATCAAGCGCCACGTTGGTGCCGTTCTTACAAAGGACACACGCATTATCTCTATCGGCTATAATGGCCCTCCATCGGGTACACACAATTGCGATGAAGAATGGCCAGAAGTTGGTTGTCCGCGTGATTCGAAAGGAGGCTGTTCATTGGCCATACATGCAGAACAGAATGCTATTCTGTATGCTGTGAAAAATAAAACAGCAGTAGAAGGCTCAACTTTGTATATAACATTATCTCCCTGCCTGGCATGTGCCCGTATAATCTATTCTATGGGCATCAACCGGGTCATTTACCTAAACTCCTATGCCGAACACAAGGGTTTGGATTCAGACGAAGGGGTAGATTTTCTGCTCAGGTTTGGTGTGGAGGCTGTGAAATACAAAGGTCAACTCACCAATGTAACCCACATGATTTAAGGATTACCCTTTTAATACCTTTTCCAGGTCAGTAATCAATTTTGCCGGAACTGCCTTTGCGTTTTTTGATTTGAATGCTTTTAAGAAGGAGAGCGCAGCTGTACAGTTATGTTGTAATCCAACAGGGTTTCCGTCATAGCGATAACTGCCCAAACACCAGGCAATATCGGCCTGCAGTTGCGGTTCAGCATTTAGTGCCTGAAGTTTCTCAATTACTTGTTCGCTTACCTTGTCAATAGATAACGTTGCTGTGGCCTTAGCTTTACTGCGGGGTGCAGCAACTTTTTTAGAAGGAGCCGGTGTTGTTTTTTTTGCGGTTGCTTTAGCCATGATGGTTATATTTAGTTGTGACTAATTGTAAGTTTCCTTCAAAATTACTGCCATGAGACAGGGTGTTGCAAGCTAATGGACTATTAAATTTCTGCAACCGTGTGAATGGAAGTTAAACAAACGGAATTACTACCCTATAAAAAGACGAAAGGGAAGTAATTCTAAATTACTTCCCTTCGCAAAGTTTTAGGGGTTACCTAATTACTTCTTCTTCTTGGCAGCTTTCTTAGCTTTCTTAGCTACTTTTTTCTTTGCTGCTTTCTTCGCTTTCTTTGCCATAGCGTTAAATGTTTAAGGTTAAAAAGTTGTGAAAAGTTATAACAAAAATTTAATCTGCAAAAATTTTTTGATAAAATTTTTTGGCGATGTGATTTTTTTAGCAGTCGACTTCACCATGAAGAGGTAGTGATTCATCGCTCAAATGATGTTCACTTCAGGCGTTAATTCGATGTCAAATTTTTGCAGAACAGATGTTCGAATGTTCATGGCGAGAGAAAAAATTTCTTCACCGGATGCATGGTTATAGTTTACCAGTACAAGAGGTTGATGCTGGTGCACACCGGCATCACCAAATCGTTTTCCTTTCCAACCACACTGCTCAATCAGCCAGGCCGCAGGTACCTTAACTGATTGATTTTCAGTAGAATATCCAGGCATGTCAGGATAAGTGTTTTTTATTTTCTGATACTGTGATGATGGGATCACCGGGTTCTTAAAGAAGCTTCCTGCATTACCAATAACAGCTGGATCAGGAAGTTTTTTACTGCGAATAGCGATGACCGCTTCACTAATGGATTGAATGGTTGGTGTAGTGATATGCATCGCATCAAGTGTGTCTTTTATAGCACCATACGCTGTGTGTAAGTGGTGATTTTTTTTGGTCAGGGTTAAAGTAACACTTGAGATAAAAATTTTTTCTTTCAGCTCTTTTTTGAACACACTTTCCCGGTATCCGAACATACATTCTTCATTTGTAAAGGTTCGTTGTGCTCCCGATATAAGATCAATTCCATCCACTTTTTCAACCAACTCACATATCTCAACACCATACGCACCTATGTTTTGCATGGGCGCTGCACCCATTGTGCCGGGTATTAGCGATAAGTTTTCGACTCCGCCCCAGTTATGTCGTACACAATGTAAAACAAATGGATGCCAGGGTTCACCGGATGCGATACGCAGGGTAATGGTATTCTCATTTTCGGCAATGATGTTTGTTCCTTTAAGATTATTTTGAATGACAAGGCCGTTGAAGTCTTTTGTCAGTAATAAATTACTTCCTCCACCCAGTATCAGGTGTTTTTCATTCTTGAATAAATCAGATTGGATGAGTTCATGAACATCATCGGGTGATTGTATAGGAACAAAATGTTGCGCCCGGGCATGTATGCCAAACGTGTTGAATGGCTTTAAATCAATATTCTTTTGAATGGAAAGCATACGGTTAGGATACGCTGCGAAGGTGCATAAAAATCCTAATGTGTCCTATAGAGTAGATCTTGTCGAGGTGTTGCTTAACTAAATTTATTAATTGACTTTAATATCGCTGGAATCAATTTTTATGAGACAAATCCGTGGGAAGCGTCCGGCAACATAAGTAGTGCCGCAAACAGCAAGACCACCATCGTTAGTGCCAATTACCTGCGCAATCTCAAACGGGTTTGAAAAGCCCAGGTATTTGGCAGTTATGAATGCACCTGATACCTCATCATAGAAATACAAGCCTATTTGTTTGGAACGTGTATCGCTACCATAAACAAGAACATTCTTTGTGTTTATAGTGGCTCGTAGAATTTTAACATTGGCATTCTGCTCCAGTTCCGGAAGTGTATTTCCTCCCAGATCGACACTGGAGGATGTTCCCGTTGTATTTAAAATGGTGTTCGGCAGCAGATAATTGTCACCGAAATTGAAACGGGCAGCTGCAAATTTAGTAGCTGATAGTGGCTCTATGGCGCTAAATCCGCCATCATCCTGAATTCCTTGTACTACACCTTGCGGGTCATCTTGATTCAAATCTGTAAACACCAGGGAAAACGTGTAATTATAAAATCCATTGAAATAATACAGGCCACCGGGAATACGACCTGCAGTAAAAGGATACTGCCTGCCGGTTCGCAAGAAATGATTTATAATAGGCTCTTCTACCTGGTCTCCGGCCCCTATACTAAAGGCTTTTGATTGACTAATGGCACCGCTTGTACTAACCACGGCTACTACGGATTGCTTCGCTATATTGTTGTAGGAGAGAAGAATAAAGTTATTGCCATCGGTGCGCGAAGCAGAGGGATAGTACAATTCGGCACTGACGGCAGTGATGTTAACGGCATCCAGGTTACCATCCGTTTGTACAATGTTTGTCTGAAGGGTAAGCGGATCCATGCAGAAGAAATAATAAGCATTATTGATGAAAGCGAGTTGAGCAATGGGATTAACGAAAGCCTCATCCACTTCCATATCCTTTACAAAGTTTCCATCTTTGTCTGCCTTCATCAGGTAGATACCGGTGAAATTGGAATCATCTAATCTACGACCCCCTAAAATCAGGTATCCTCCATCTTCGGTTTGCACCATATCAATAGGGAAGTAGTCTATTGTAAAAAGGTTGTTATCATAAATCTTGGTAAATGATTTCTGATCGAATTCAGGATTGGTTTCTTCTATACACGAAGTAACCATGAAAAGTCCTGCAAGCAGTAGTATAAGTATATACTTCATCATCGTTGATCCAATGTTTTAAAGCCACTGGCCAGGTAACGCATCGGGAATAAGCAGCCGAAGGAGAAAGCCAGGTTGTTGAGTTTTATATCGTCCATAGCCTCACCAATACCTGAGAGCCTGTCGCTGCCAAAGCGGTTTTCGGTTGAGTTGACGAGGCTCATGCCTTTACGATACTGTATGTCCAGGTTTAATCGCACATTCCCCAGGTTATAGTTGGCACCAATTCCTCCTAAAAGCCCCCAATGATTTTTTGCAAACAAATCCTTGGCGCCAATAATCACCGGATCGTTCTCAAATTGATTTACACCTCCCGAAGCGTAATCAGTGCCGGATACCTCAACGGATTTGGTAGCATTTATGAGAAATCCATAGTATACACCTACTTGCACGTAGGGCCTTAATTTGTTACCAATGATGTCGTATTTAAAAATGAGTGGTATTTCCGCGTGGTCAACTTTTTGTTCATTATCATACGTTAACTCCAGTCGGTTTGTGGCATTTTCCGGGTCGCTCCATTCGTAATTATTGGTATAGGTAAAAATCGAATGACGGTACGCTGGTTGAAGGCTAAATGAAAATCCTTTATAGTAAAAACTAACCTCCAGGGTTACCTGACTTCCGATAACATTAAAATTATCGTAGGCTTTATCAGTCAGTGTTGTGGGATAATTGCCCGGAGATAGTGCCGAGTAACGTTTTTCCACGGTAACATCAGAAAGATTCACACCGGCTTTTAGGCCGAGCCACCATTGCTTGTCCAGAAAATTTCCGCCCGGGGTCTTTTGTGCACGACTGTTAAAGGCCTGCGGGCTCTTCTTTTTTGAAGGCTGGCTAAAGGCAAGACTGGTGAGCAGAAGCAATAATGAAAGTACGTAAAGTTTTTTCATCCGTTAGTTAATCACAACAAGTTTTTTTGATTGTTCAAATGATCCAATATTCATTTTATAAATATACAATCCCGCAGGAATTCCTGCTAAATCTACCGGGATACTATGTTCGCCTGGTTCAAAATTTCGCTTCACCAGTTGTTTCATGGGTTTACCGCTGCGATCGTATAACATTATCTGCACCATTCCTTCGGCATTGATCATAAAGGTAAAAGCTGTTTGGGTTTTTGCAGGGTTAGGAGAGCAATCCCCCAGGTTAAAGCGTTGCTGTATAAATGTATCCGTGCTGGAGATAACCTGAACAGCCAGGGGCATAGGTTCGTAAAATCCGCCTTCTTCGCGGGGGCCATCAATGAAGTTTCCAAAGAAGATATCGTTGTTGATTTTCTCCTCATCTACCAGCATCCAGTCTTTCAATAGATTGGCATAAATCTGCCGGTAGTCATATTGCATCTCAATATTGTTGCGGGTCATATCGGGTACATTGCCGATAACTCCGGGATTAACCCCACGCCCAAAAACAAAAATTGGTCCACCAGTTCCATGATCGGTTCCATAGCTTCCGTTAGAATGAACTCTTCTTCCAAACTCGGATGTGGTAACTGTTAATACTCTGGATTCCAGCCCACGCACTTTTAAATCATCCTGAAAAGATTTCATGGCTGTAGAGATGTGGTACATCAATGCAGCGTGAACACCCATGGTTGGGTCATAACTTTCCACTTGAGAGGCGTGTGTATCAAAACCTCCGATCTTCACCATAAATACTTTTGTCTTACACCCACCGGCCAGTAAGCGGGCAATAAGTTTTAGTTGTGGCGCGAGGAAGTTTCGCTTGCTTCCGGTAGGGGCATTGAAGGGATATACTTCAGGATAGGTAGTGGAGGTATTTCCTCCGGCCTGGTAAACCTGGAATAGTCGTTGGGCATAGTCATCTGTTTTCTTCTCCAAGCCTAAGATCCAGTTCATTTCTTTACCATAGGGAGAGTTATCCAGAAATTCAGGCACCTTGCCTCTTGGATCGATGTCTTTGTCTTGAAATCCCTCCAGTTCTTCAACCAGGTTGGCAAACCCAACCGGGTCATTCAATGACAATGAGGTAGGGATATTATTTTCCTGGTGGAAAATCAGCGAAACATCGCTGCCCATTTCAATGCCCAGCGGGTCGAGCATATCGTCATTCGGAAAATCCTCAGGGTATTCCAATGGGGCATACTCCTGTTGCAGGTAGCGACCCAACCATCCGGAAGAGAAGTAATCATCGGAGCCACCCCCCATAAACCAGATGTCGCGGCCACGAAAGTGTGAACCATTATTATTCTTGTAGGACACACCTTGCACAAAGGCTACCTTGCCCAGGTCGTACATGCCTTTCATGGCCTGCATATCGGGGTGAAGTCCTACTTGTCTGTCGGAAGGAAGGGTACTGTCCAGCGGAATATATTTACGTAAACTGTTGCTCTTGGGAATAGCAATGTTAGCTCTACGGCTATAATACTGATCATACTGCTCCACGGGAATCAATGAATTTAATCCATCATTTCCACCGTGTAACTGAAGAATGATCAAAACCCGATCACTATCACCTTGCTGTGCCAGTCGTGATAAGGGATTGTTGGCCATAACTTTTAATGGAATACCATTGATGGCAAATGGTAAACTTAGAGCAAGGGGTATTTTCTTAAGGAAATTTCTGCGCTTCATGTTAGTGGAGTTGGTATTCGGGGGATTGCATCATGGCATTAAATAAGTTTTCAAGTTGGCGTCTTACCGTTTCCGGATCAAAACCATTGATCCAACGAATGGTCCATGCACCTTCAGGGTCATCATCAATTTTTGGATTTTCTAAAAAGGCGAGCAAAAAATAGTTCAATCGTTCTGCGGTAATAGTGGCTGTATCGTCAGCCATGGTATCAAATGTCAGGTTAGTACTTAATGGAAGCAGTAAGCGCGCAAGTTCAATGATCAGGTTGCGCGCATTGGATGCCACAGCTGGTGTAAAGGTTGTTTGCACAAAATTCACCACATCAATTTTCAGCATGCCTCCATCCATTTCCGATACCAATCTGCTGATAAACTCGTATCGTCTGGCCAGGTAGTTCACGGTAATCCAACTTCGGTGATAAACCGGAAATTGATGGTAGGCATCATAACCCGCCACATCAAAGGGCTGGTAGAACGACATACCCTGATTATCGGCTAAGCCAATAATCTCTCCGATTTTTTCATAGAATTCTGATGCGGAAACGGTAATGTCCGGTATCTGATAGTTAAAGAAACGTAACGAGCCAACAATCAGATCGATCGGTGACTTAATTATGCCTCCAAAATTATCATCATCCACACCTGCGGCTGCTTCATAAAAGTGTTGACTGCGTAGTAAATTCTCGATGACCGGCTGAAGCTTGAAACCATTCGCGCGAAAGGTATTAGCCATTTCAGCAATTATGGTATTGTATAACGAACCGGGTATTTCATGGTATACATAATATCGATAAACCCTACGACAGATGTGCCGAAGCGTTTCTTCTTGCTCATAGAGCATATCAATCAACTGACTGATTTCATCCAATGCACTTTCCAGTGTAGGATCAGCTCCATTTAGCAATAGTGGATCAGGTTGGATAACGTAGGGCAGACCCGTGTTGATATCTATAAAACTGTCACTGAATTCTTTTATGCCGTTATCGTGGCCGGTTGCATTAGTGTCACTTCCTCGAACTTTACCCCTTGGAAGATCAGTATCCGGATCAATAGTTGAGAATGTATTATCAAAATCAAAACCCGATAACACGCGGGCTGCTGCCTGAACATCCTGTTCCTTATAAAGAATATAGTCACCCGGACCTGGGGTGGGGGGAAGCGAACCCTCTAACCCACGGCCTATAGCGTATAGTTCGAATAATTCGCGCGCATAGTTTTCATTTGGACTTCCTTTTACGTTCTGATTACCATCCAGCAAACGAAGCATAGCATTATCAACACACACCTTTTTAGTTAATTCCCTGAAATTAACTTCGGGCAGGGCTGTGGTATCCAAAGCAAATAGCCGATATAACTGATTTTGAAAATAAAGCGCACGACTATTGCCAATTTTTTCCTGTATAGCCGTGAGGTGTGTATGCAAAAACATAACCAGCTTTTCCCGAACGGAGTAGGCTAAGCTCAATGCAGGGGTTACACCGATACTTAACATTTGACCAATAAACCAGCGTTTGAAATACTCCTGGTATTCCGTATCCATTTTTTCCGGATCGGTTATGCCGGTTATTACCCATGGTTCATTGGTATCCGGATCAACCGGGATGGGAGGATCAGGAAGAACCTGGTTGAATAGGAGGTTGGTAGCCTGTAGCGGTGTGAGCGAAGCAAAGGCATCGATTTGTTGTTTTGTGGGACCAAACGAAGCTCGCCTTAATAGGTGTGCGGCTCGATTGTATCCAAGGGTTCCGGTGTATTCGGGTAATGGCATAGCGTAAAATGTTCAATAACGACAACTTTATCCTTCTAAATTCTAAAATAAACTCATTTCAGAGATAAAGCGCAGATATAAGCGACTATTGTAAGTATTTTCCTTCAATTTTGATTTACCTCCAGTTTATGTTAAGGTTAATTGTCAGGGGGAGAGTAAATTTGACAAATGAAGATTATCGAATGTCCACGGGATGCCATGCAGGGACTTGCAGAATTTATTCCGACAGAAAAAAAGATCCGGTACATCAACCAACTATTGGAAGTAGGATTTGACACCATCGATTTCGGTAGCTTTGTTTCCCCCAAGGCCATCCCTCAACTTCGTGATACCAAGGAGGTATTGAAGGAACTAAAATGGAAGGAAAGTAAATCAAAACTATTGGCCATTGTAGCCAATGCACGGGGTGCAGAGGAAGGCTGTAAATACGAAGCCATTGCTTATTTAGGTTTTCCACTTTCTATTTCAGAAACGTTTCAGCAACGCAATACCAACAAATCGATTGGAGAGGCGCTGAATACTGTAGCCGAAATCCTGGAACTTTGCGAACAGTCTGGTAAACAGTTGGTCTGTTATATCAGCATGGGTTTTGGCAATCCCTATGGCGATCCGTATGACGTTAGAACCGTGGAGCAGTTTGTAGGTATTTTAGTGACATTAGGAATCCGGATAATCTCACTGGCGGATACGATAGGCGTATCAAATCCGGAAAACATTACATTTCTATTTACCAATCTCACCAAAAAATTCACTGAAGTTGAATTGGGTGCCCATTTGCATTCAAATCCTAAAACGGCTTTAGAAATGATTGATGTGGCCTTCAATGCTGGGTGCAAGCGGTTTGATGGGGCTATAAAGGGCTTTGGTGGTTGCCCGATGGCCAAGGATGATTTAGTGGGCAATCTGGCTACGGAGACTATTCTTACCTACTTGACCCAGAAGGGTGCTGCGCCTGAAATAAATCAGGAAGCTTTTCAAAAAAGCATGCTCATGGCGGATGAAATATTTCCAAAGCATTGAAAATATTACGTTGCACCGCCTTTAGCCTAACAACCCTCTACATTTGCTTCAAATATTGAATAAAATGAGAAGCGTAATTATAGCGGTAGGGTTGGTTTTCGTTTCCACGATGGGCTTTGCACAAGATGCGAAAGAGTATACCCAAAAAGGACGTGAACTATTAGAGAAAGAGGAGCATGTTGAAGCCCTTCTCAATTTCAATAAAGCTCTTGAAATCGATCCAAACTATGCCTCTGCTTACTATTTCCGCGGAAACATAAAGGCTCAGTTTGATGACCGTCATGGGGCGATGAAGGATTATAACACCGCGCTTGAAAAGAACCCCAAGCTTACAGAAGCATTCTTTGCACGAGGTAATGTGAAAATGAAGTTGCAGGATTACTACGGTGCCATTGATGACTACACTGCCGCAATTGCACTTAATGAAAACTATGTAGAAGCATATTACAATCGCGGAAAGGCGAAACAATATTTGTTGGCATACCAGGATGCTATTAACGATTGTTCAAAAATCATTGCCATTAATAAAAAGAATGTCGATGCCTACTATATGCGCGGGTTACTCCGTATTGAATTTGGAGATATGAAGAACGGTTGCCTTGATTTGAGCAAGGCGGGTGAGTTGGGCGACTTAAAAGCCTATGAACTGATTAAAGAAAAGTGCAATCAGAAAACTCAAGAAAAAGACTAAGGATCATGGGGCTTGCAGGAAGGGAAAAGCATCACCCATTTTTAATGATTTAACGAATACATTTTGCCTGGCAGTGATTTAACCACTCCATTAAATTCCAATCCTAGCAGTACCGAAGCCAGCTGACTGATCGGTAGGTTTGATTTCCAGCTTAACTCATCAATCATCACAGGACTTTTTTCCAACAATAGGGTCAGTATAATTTTCTCCTCCTCCGTATAATCATCCAAGGAAAAGGATGTAATTTTTTTCAGTTTACCGGATTTTGCTACTTCCCAGTTCATAATGTATTCAATATCCTTTACGGAAGATATCAGGTGTGCTTTATTGGTTTTGATCAGGTTATTACAACCGGCTGAATAGGTTACTCCAACACTGCCAGGATAAGCAAACACATCTTTGTTATAACTGTTGGCAATTTCTGCGGTAATCAGCGCACCACCTTTTTCAGCGGCTTCCACCACAACAAGTGCATCAGATAAGCCGGCAATAATCCGGTTGCGTTCTGGAAAATTGTGCGCATCGGGCTTGGTACCAAAACGATTTTCCGTAACCAGTCCTCCATGTTCCAACATGCGCTGGGCGGTATCCTTATGCGTGGCCGGATAGATTACATCAATGCCACTACCCATAATACCAACGGTGGGCAAATTATTTTTCAGTGCCTGTTTGTGGGCTTGTATATCAATACCATATGCCAGTCCACTTACAATCAGTGCTCCGTGCGGTACCAAAGCCTCAATCAGCCTTTCAACCTGCTCTTTACCATAAGCTGTAGCCTGCCGGGTTCCCACTATGCCTACCGTCTTTGGGTTTTCAAAATCAATATTTCCTTTTGTATAGAGCATGGATGGTGCATCCGGTATTTGTCTGAGTCGGGAGGGATATCTTTTATCGGTGAAGAAAAGTATTTCCACAGCTTCGCGTTCGGCTCGTTTGATTTCTTTTTCAGCCTGCTCATACGGTTGTCCTTTGCTTATGGTTTCGGCAATAACAGGCCCTACACCTGGAATTTTCAATAGTTTTCCTTTTGGTGTTTTAAACACTTGTTCTGCTGAGCCACAATAGCTTACCAACTGCCGAATGGTATAATCGCCAATGCCGGGAATAAAATGCAGCGCTGCTAATGCGACTCTTTGTTGCTCATTCATTTCAGAAAAATGCTAAATAGTTCTGAATTTCAGACAGGAAGAATACCTGGTTTTAGAAAAAATGAGGAAAATTTTAGTGCAATTGATCGCGAAGTTCGATCAGGAACCTTCGCACATTTTTGAGCGAATCAATAAGCTCAATTTTGTCTTTTACTGAATTAGTATCATTGCGAAGCATTTCTTTGGCTCCCTGTAAGGTAAATCCTTTCTCTTTAACCAGGTGATAAATCGTGCGTACACTATCAATATCCTCTCTTGTAAACTGACGATTTCCTTTGCGGTTCTTCTTTGGTTTGATGAGATCAAACTCAGATTCCCAAAAACGAATGAGGGAAGGGGCTACATTGAAAATTTCGGCTACTTCTCCGATAGAGTAGTAGAGTTTTTCGATTTCTTTTTCCTTATACGCCATGTGATGAGGCAAAGTAAACAATTAATCCTTTATGGCCAATACCTTATCCCCGGAAAAATATTTCAATTAAAGGAGAGCCTGTAAATCATTACGGAATGTCCGCCCCCTTTACCTGCTTTTCCTTGTGCTGTTACCATCAGGTACTGGTCATCATCGGTAATTTCCATCCCTACGGGAAATGAATCAGCGGAAATCTCCGCAACTTTACTCATGGTTGACGTGTTGATCACGATAATTTTACTGAGATTGTTAACGCAGGCAAAGACGTATTTCCCATCGGAGGACACCACAATTGTTCTGGCTCCCGGGCCTACATAGCAACT
>CAZQXC010000035.1:0-2789 GCA_964597075.1 uncultured Roseivirgaceae bacterium
ATTATCCTCAATATGCAGGGAGAAAGAAGTACCTATGGCATGCTGATATATCCTGATGTACTTATTTTCCTTCCGGTGATCGTGGTAACGAATAGCATTCGAGATCAGGTTGGATAATACCATGTGAAGTCTTCTGCTATCATTTTCAATAATCAGATTCTGAGGGATCTCATTTATGAATGTGATGGATTGAGCTTCAGAGCTATACATCAACGATTCCCATATTTCCTGCGCAAGTTCATAAACGTTTACCTGTTGGCGGGTTATTTGCATCCGGTTATTGCGTGAGTAGTCGGTGATGTCTTTAATAAATTTATCTAGTGCGTTTACCCGGTGTGTCATCATATTTAAATATCGGTTTACTTCAGCCGGATTGGGATTGTCTTTGGCGAGGTTGATTAATCCGATTACAGAAGAAAGCGGAGCGCGTAAATCGTGCGAGGTACTGTAAACGAATCTGTCGAGTTCTTCATTTAACTTTTTCAACATGCGGTTGCTGTTCACCAACTCGCGGCCGTTGTGATGATTTAAACTGATCAGCAAGTACATGGCCAAAATGGAGGTGGGCAGTGCTACAGCAAAGTTTACCATGAAGTTTGCCATCATTTGTTCTTCCGAGTACATGCGTTTTGGAAGTATTGAAAAGTCAACAAAGTAGGATAACACAAATAGGGTATATGTAAGGGCTGCCAGGTTAACAGCAATAACCCTTTGCTTGTAATTAAAAACAGCAAAGGCACCCAGCGCAATCGGCAAAAACAAAATGTATGCTCCTGTATCGGGTGCTTCACTGGAGGCAAATAAATACACCACAAAATTAAGGGTCGGAAATATGATATAGTAAGCGGTACAATGCTTCCCCTTGCGATGCATGAAAATGGCAACGGAAAGCATGGTAATGCAAAACAGGCATACAATCATTGACGGATAAACATTCCAGCTAAAATCCAATACCATATACATACTGCAAACCAGTATAGCAATTAATGTGAATTGCCCTGAAAGTATTACCTGGCGGTATTCCATCCATGATTCGATGTAATTCTTTTTACCTATGATCAGGTTGCGAACAGCTTTTTTCATTTACAATCAAATTTACTCGCAAAAGTAGGCTGGTTGCCGGCAGGCAATATTTAATTCTTAAGCCGGATATGCTTGATGCAAGATTTTCACCCGGTTTTTAGAATTTCAGATTTGGATGTGCGGATCGCGAATCAGAAAATTGATTGTAGAGTCAGCTAAGCGGTATACTAATCTGAAAATGAGTGCCTTTGCCTAATTCTGATTGAACGGTGATCTGACCGCCCATTTTTTTTATGGTTTCACGGGCAATATACAGACCCAAACCGGATCCTTTGGAATTTTCAGAAGCCCGGTAAAACATATCAAAAACTTTGGGCAAGTGATCGGCCCGTATGCCTATGCCATTGTCTTCTACGGTTATTTGATACTGGTCACTTAGTTGGCTCACCTGCACCCGAACAAATCGCTGGTCCTTGAGCTTATCATGGTACTTAAGGGCATTGGCAATCAGGTTATTCAGGATTATTCTCAGCCTTACCTTATCGGTTCTCACGTGAAGGGCCTCGGGGATTTCGGTTTCTATTTTTACGGAGGATACTTCATCAGCAAAACGCAGGCTGTCCATAACCTCCTGCATCAGCTCATGAAGATTTACATTCTCCTTTGTTGTTTCCAACCGAGCGTTCCGTGAATAATCGATGATATCCCGGATAAACTTTTCGAGCGCATCAATACGGCCGCGCATCATGTCAAGATAGGTTTTTATTTCGTCAGGACTTTCAGCCATTTCGGCCAATCCAACTAAGCCAACTACTGAACTTAAAGGAGCGCGCAAGTCGTGTGACACACTATAGACAAAGCGATCAAGTTCAGCATTACGTTGTTTCAATTCTTCGGTAAGGTGCGTGAGCCGACTTTCATTTTCACGAAGGGATTTTTCGGCATGGTAGTTCAAGTTTATAAGAAAATAGACTATCAACACCGATACCGTTATGGCCACAACAAAATTGATCAGAAAGTAAAGTTCATCTGTTGAATCGGTGCCCTCTATTTTGGGCAGGAGGGAGAAATCAACTACATAGGATAAAAGAAATAACACCAGGCTGAGCAGAACGCAGCCAAATCCAAGGTACCAATCATTGTAGGTAAATAGTGCCATAGCGGCTAATGCAATGGGTAAAAAGAAAATGTAAACACCACTGGCCGGGGGCTCCGAAGATGCGAACAAATAGATTATAAAATTGGAGAGCAGAATAGCCAACAGGGTAGCCTGGCGGTAAAGTTTTTTCCGGTTTAACCAAAAGGTAAGAATACCCACCAGCGAAATAAAGGAGTATAAGGGTATGTTGCGATAAATAGCATAAACGATATCTATGACAACGTACGTGAATCCTACGGCCATCAATACTAAAGCAATCTGCCCGCGAAGCATAGCTTGTTTGTACACCTTCATGGATGGAATTGCCTCTTTTCCGATTATAAAATTCCGCAATGACCCTGAACCCATATTCTTTTGAGGCGCTAACGAAACCAGAAAATCTGATTTTCAATTGGATAAAAATAGATAACTTATTGGCTCTTTAACTATGCTGTTTAAAAAAATAGGTCTGGCAATTGCTTTTTCCCCTCGAGCGGAGGCCTTGTTGGCGGAAACCATTCGCCTCAAAAACTTGTGGCATACAGAGTTGGTGCTTATTCATGTGGGTGAACATGGGGATACGGAACAGAAAGTTTTAGAATCCTTACTGGCGCGGCACAACTTAACT
>CAZQXC010000035.1:2799-20533 GCA_964597075.1 uncultured Roseivirgaceae bacterium
CAGGAGGTAACCGTTTGTTGGCGTAGCGGGAAGCCAAGTGAACAAATTTTAAAGACCTGCCAGGAAGAGGGTGTTGATTTATTGGTGGCGGGTGCCTTGCAGCGGGAAGGGTTGGTACAACACTATGTCGGGTCAATTGCGCGGAGAATTTTAAGGAGGGCAGATTGTTCAGTGCTTACGCTTGTTCAACCGTCCATTACTCCAAAGCCCTTCGACAATATTGTAGTGAGTGCAGATGATCATCCCTTAACTCAGGAAACACTTCAGCAAGCTTGCCTGTTTGCCAATAGTGAGCATGCTCGTTGGCTGCATATAGCGCGTGAAGTAAAACTTTACGGACTCACCATGTCATCAGCCGATCAGGCAACTGAAGAAGAGTACACGCAACTGAGGCAAAAATTGGTTGAAGATGAAATTGCGCACGTGCAACGCCTGCTGGGGAAGACAAATCATGCCGGACTAAAAATCAATATTAAAATTTTGTCTGGCAAAGCGGGTTTTGAATTGGCACAGTTTGCCAGCAGAAAACAGGCGAACTTACTGATTGTTCCTGCCCCACCTCGAAGACTTATGTTGCTGGACCGAATCTTTCCGCATGATCTTGAATATGTTTATGCTGAATTGCCTTGCAACCTGCTCATTGTTAATCCAGGTAAACGTCAAGCACATGGATAAGCTTTCCTCAAAGGAAATTATTTTATTACTGGTGCAACTGGGTGTGCTGCTTGCGTGCAGTCGTTTTTTTGCAGAGCTGGCGCGAAGGGTTAAGCAGCCGGCTGTTCTGGGTGAAATAATTGCCGGTATTGTATTGGGCCCAACGTTGTTAGGTGCAATAGCTCCAGAGTTTTTACATAGTTTATTTCCTATGGAAGGACTATCGCGGTTGGTGCTAGACGGACTGGTTCAGCTCTCCATTGTTTTGTTGTTGTTCATTGCTGGCCTTGAAGTGGATCTGCATATTGTGTGGCAACAGGGGCGCAAGTCATTAATCGTTAGCTTTTTCTCACTCGTTATTCCGTTTATTGTTGGGTTTATCGTTTCATATTCGGTGCCTCAGTTTTTTGGGGTATCAGAAGAAGATGCATTCATATTTTCTCTCTTCATGGCCACCGTAATGGGCATGACCGCCCTTCCTGTAATTGCGCGCATTCTCATGGATCTCGATTTGTTTAGGAGTTCTATGGGTATGCTCATCATATCCAGTGCCATGATCGTGGATTTAATTTGTTGGATGATTTTCAGCATCATCTTAACGATGATGGGCAGCGGACACCAGGAGCACTCGTTGGGTCGCACCATTTGGATGACCATTGGTTTTACCGGCATCATGCTTACCCTTGGTCGGGGACTTATTAATTATGTATTGCCTTTCGTAAATCGGTATTTAGCCTGGCCCGGAGGATTACTTTCTTTGTCGCTTGTACTTTGCTTTTTATCGGCAGCCTTTACCGAGTATATTGGTATTCACGCCATCTTTGGAGCTTTTCTGGCAGGTGTTGTATTGGGTGACTCGGAACACATGAGTGAACGGGCCAAAGAAATCTTGCACCAGTTTATCAACAATATTTTTGCACCACTCTTCTTTGTTTCCATCGGTCTTTACCTCAACCTGGTTGTGAGTTTCAGCTTGCCACTTGTAGTGGTAATTTTTGTTTTGGCTTTTATCGGAAAGGGGATTGGTGCAACAGTAGGTGCGCGTATTAGCGGCTTAAACACTTCGCAGTCATTGGCGGTGGGCATGGGAATGAATACACACGGTACGCTTGAGATAATTTTAAGTACCATCGCTCTTCAAGCCGGCCTGATTAGTGAAGAAATTTTCGTAGCGATTTTATTAACTGTAATTACCACTATTTTAATTTCAGCTCCTGCGGTAAAATACGCCATTGAGTTGGAGGTTAGCAAAAATCCATTTCAGCGATTCGTCAAAAAAATGTTTCGGGAGAAATGATTTCAGAATCCTTTTTTCTTTAAATGAATCTCGGTAAGCGGAATTATCGTTATCAGGCCCGCTACCATAAACCACATTGACCATTGTATTGATTGTTTAATAGGCATAAAAGACAAGGTTATTGCCTGAACTGTGCATGTCATCACAGATAGAATGAAAAGGGCTTTAATGCAATATTGATTCGCGCAATCCCAGGCATCCTGGCTTCTCATTGATCGGGCTGTGCGGTATCCGTAAATTGGATTTATTTTTTTAGGAGGGAACTGCTTATAAATAAAACTAAACACCAGCATCAGAGGACCTAAAAGAAGATGCGCATAAAGAAATTTCATATCAGGCAATTGATTTTGCTTTGTTCCAATACACATCCATCTCTTCCAATGTCATTTCACCTAACTTTTTTCCGTCTTTCACAGACTCCCTTTCCAAAAACTGAAAACGTTTTATGAATTTTTTATTGGTGCGCTCCAGGGCTTCTTCAGGATCAATGTTGATAAAGCGAGCATAGTTTACCAGTGAAAAAAGCAGATCGCCAAATTCGGCTGTAGCTTTTTCTTTATTGATTTGTTCCGGATCAACAGCATTGAACTCATCTTTGAACTCCCTCATTTCTTCCTCTACCTTTTCCCACACCTGCTCTTTCTTTTCCCAATCAAAACCTACACCCCGGGCTTTGTCCTGAATGCGTATGGCCTTTACCATAGCCGGCAAAGATTTAGGCACGCCTTCCAGTACTGATTTATTGCCGGTATTGAGTTTAATTTTCTCCCAGTTGGCTTTTACGGTTGCTTCATCGTTGGCTACCACATCACCATAGACGTGGGGATGCCGTTCAATAAGCTTATCACAAATACTGTTCAACACATCCGCTATGTCAAACACACCCTTTTCGGAAGCGATGCGCGCATAAAAAACATTGTGCAGCATGAGGTCGCCCAGTTCTTTTTTTATTTCATGCAGGTTTCCATCCAAAATGGAGTCCGAGAGCTCATAGGTTTCTTCTATGGTTAAATGGCGCAGACTTTCCAGGGTTTGCTTTTTATCCCACGGACAGTTTTCCCGCAGTTCATCCATAATGGTAAGCAGGCGGTCAAACGCCTTTATTTTGGCTTCGCGGTTAACATCGGGGGCAGAAAGTTGTTTTTTCATACGATAGAACTAAATGGCTTTTCAGGCTGTTGACTGTTCAGTAACTTTGCCACAAGTTACGCTTCAATTATCAATCTAAAATCGTAAAATCTGAATTCAAGTTATGATTGTTCTTCTGCTGACCATAGGTGTGCTGGCGCTTTTCTTCATCCTGATGTCCGTTCGTCTTATTTTTTTGAAAGATGGAGAGTTTAAAGGCACCTGCGCTTCGCAAAGTCCATTTTTGAATAAAGAAGGTGAGTCCTGTGGTTTTTGTGGAAAAACACTCTCTGCTGATGATCGCACTTGTGGTGATCCTCAAACTCAGGCTGAAGCCTTTCCGGAAGTTAAGAAGGTCTGATAGTCAACTTAACGTGATCACGAATTCCCTATCTTTGTTGTCGTTTAATTAATACTTTGTGGCGCTTATAAAATCTATATCAGGCATACGTGGTACCCTTGGCGGTAAACCGGGCGATAACCTAACCCCTGTTGATATTGTAAAATTTGCGGCCGCTTTTGGCACGCTGATTATTTCCCGCAAAGGGAAAAAAATTGTGATTGGTCGTGATGCCCGAATTTCCGGAGAGATGGTGAGTGCCCTCGTATGCTCAACCTTGCAGGGATTAGGGCTTAATGTGATTGACCTTGGTCTTTCCACCACACCAACCGTTGAAATAGCAGTTCCAATTGAAAAGGCAGGAGGCGGAATTATTTTAACGGCCAGTCATAACCCCATGCAATGGAATGCCCTGAAACTGTTGAATGAAAAGGGTGAGTTTATTTCGGCTGCTGATGGAGCGGAAGTGCTTCGACTGGCAGAAGCAGAAGATTTTCAGTTTGCAGAGGTAACAAAACTTGGAACGTATAGTCGCAATGATTCCTATATACGGAAACATATTAACCTGATTTTGAAAAGTAAGTGGGTAGATGTTAATGCTATCCGTAAAGCAAAATTTACCATTGCCGTGGATGCCGTAAATTCAACAGGGGGCATTTCTGTTCCTTTGTTGTTAGAAAAACTCGGTGTGAAAAGAGTAGTGGAGTTGTATTGCGAGCCATCTGGAAAATTTCCACATAACCCGGAACCTCTTCCGGAAAACATCAAGGCAATCTGTTCGGCTGTAAAAAAAAATAAATGTGATTTAGGTATTGTAGTGGATCCGGATGTTGACCGGCTTGCGTTGGTACAGGAAGATGGCAAACCCTTTGGTGAGGAGTATACCTTAGTGGCTGTTGCTGATTATATCCTAAAGATGAAAAAGGGAAACACAGTTTCAAACCTGTCCTCAACACGGGCGTTACGTGATGTTACGGAAAAAGCCGGTGGAAAATATACAGCGGCTTCGGTAGGTGAAGTGAATGTGGTACAGGTGATGAAAGAAACAAAATCCGTAATAGGTGGGGAGGGCAATGGGGGTGTAATATTTCCTGAATTGCACTATGGTCGCGATGCGTTGATGGGCATTGCCCTGTTTCTTACCCACCTGGCAAAATCCGGTCTGACCGCTTCTGCTTTACGAAAAACCTATCCGGAGTACTTTATCTCGAAAAATAAAATAGAGTTAACGCCTACCATCAATGTCGATCGTGTGTTGGAAGAAGTTAAAGCAACCTATCAAAACGAAAAGATTAATACAGCCGATGGTGTAAAGATTGATTTTGAGCGGACGAAAGAATGGGTGCACTTACGCAAATCCAATACGGAACCCATCATTCGCATTTATGCTGAGTCTCAAAACAAAACGCAAGCGGACATCCTGGCACGTAAAATAATGGATGATATTGGTAGGATTATTTCGAATAGGTAGATGCATGTTTGATTACTTATCTTGCACCTCTTTTTCTAAAACACGCTCGACAAATTGATTAAGCGATATCTTAAGAGCAGCCGATTTCATAACAGCCAAGCGATGAATTTTTGGCTTGATGCGAACGTTAAAGCTTCCTTTAAATTCTTTATCGGGATCTTTTCCTGTTTTTTTACAGGTTTCAATATAGTCATCAACAGCCTCTTTGAATGATTTTTTTAGTTTAGTAACAGAGTCTGCCTCAAAGGTTACCAAATCTCTTATGCCATTTATTTTACCAAAAAAAACTTCGTCATCGGCACTAAATTCTACAGATCCTGAATAACCTTTATAGTCGAGAGCATTTTTCATAGTAAACCTTGTTCAGTTAGGTGATCAATGATTATTTCTACAGCATACCTTTTCAGCACAAGAGCCGGATGCGGTTCATGTAGGCTTATAATGGCTTTAGTTTTTTCATGAACGAATTTTCTCCTTGATCCACTTCCCTTAAGTTCCCGATATCCAAGATGCGTCATGATGGTCAGTAATTCGTTCCATGTAAAGTCCTTAGGCTTGGTTACTAATCGGTCAAGGGCTTTTTGGAACCTACTCATAAACAAATGTAACTAAAATATAGTTGCAAATATCATTTTAGAACTCCGGAAATGTGGAATAGATACTATTGCTGGAAGATTCTTATTTTTGCTCCTGAAATCGTTAGAATATGGGTATTTACCTCGATAACGCAGCCACGACTCCACTTGATCCGGAAGTATTTGAGGCCATGAAGCCCTTCATACTGGAAGACTTCGGGAACCCCTCATCCACCCATGCACATGGTCGCAAGGTTCGTTCGGCAATAGAATCAGCCCGAAAAAAAATTGCGGAATTAATACACTGCTCACCCGGTGAAATCATCTTTACTTCGGGCGGAACCGAAGCCGATAATGCCATTTTGGTTTGCGCTGCAGATACCTATAATGTCAAGCATATCATTTCTTCACCCATTGAGCATCACGCTGTAACGCACACCCTTGACCACCTGGCAAAGCAGGGAAAAGCCGAGCTGCACATGGTTAAACTTGACGAACATGGACATGTTGATTTTAATGACTTGGAATTATTGTTGAGAAAGTATTCAAATGTTATGGTTTCGCTGATGGAGGCGAACAATGAGATTGGAAATTTATTGGACATTCAGCGTGTAGCCGAGCTATGTGAAGCACATGGTGCGTTCTTTCATTCGGATACCGTTCAAACCGTTGGTCACTACCCGCATGATATGCGCAACCATCGTGTTAGTGCAATGACCGCTGCGGCACATAAATTTCATGGTCCTAAGGGTGTTGGGTTCATGTATATCCGCAAGGACAAAAAAATACATTCATTTATTTTGGGGGGCACTCAGGAGCGCAACATGCGTGGAGGAACAGAAAATGTGTACGGAATTATCGGTATAGCCAAAGCCATGGAAATTGCTTACCGCGATATGAATGAACATCGTCTTTACATCAGCGCCTTGAAAGCCCGTATGATTGAAAAGTTGAAAGAAAATATTCCCGGAGTGTTATTCAATGGCGACTCGGCTGATCTTGATCGAAGTCTTTATACCGTGCTGAATGTAAGCTTGCCGGAATCAGATGATAGTGGTTTACTGCTTTTCAACCTTGATCTTCAAGGTGTATCAGCCTCTGGCGGAAGTGCCTGTTCAAGCGGGGCCGCCACTGGTTCACACGTATTAACAGCATTGTATTCAGAATCAAAACGGTCTGCTGTGCGCTTCTCCTTCAGCAAATACAATACATCCGAAGAAGTAGATTACGCAGTGAATAAACTGGCTGAACTTTATAACGTAGAAGCCTGATTAATGCACCGCGTACACGTTGCTCCCAAACCGCTTGATAATTTCCTGCTCTAAGGCTTCCCGGTAGTCGGGGTGTGCAATGTTCATTAACGCATATGCACGCTGACGTAGATTTTTGCCGAATAAGTACGCTACGCCATATTCAGTCACCACATAGTGCATGTGAGCACGGGTAGTTACAACACCGGCTCCTTGTTTGAGGTGAGGAACAATTTTGGAGGTACCTTTTTTGGTTGTTGAGCCCAAGGCAATAATAGGCTTACCACCTTCCGACAGGGAAGCACCACGAATAAAATCCATCTGTCCGCCAACACCTGAATATTGATACGTACCGATCGAATCGGCACATACCTGGCCGGTTATGTCAATTTCGATGGCACTGTTAATGGCAACCACTTTAGGGTTGGTGCGGATAATACGACCATCATTGACATATTCAGCTTCCAGAAAAGCAAACTGTGGATTGTCATCTATGAAGGAGTATAAATCACGAGTGCCAATCGCGAATGACGTAACGGTTTTGCCCCGGTGTTTCTTTTTGTATTTATTGGTGATCACGCCCTTTTTCATCAGGTCAATCACACCATTCGAAAACATTTCCGTATGAATACCTAAATCTTTACAGTGGGTTAAGCTCTCCAGCACCGCATCGGGTATGGCACCAATGCCCATTTGCAATGTACTGCGGTCCTCTACCAACTCTGCTACATATTTGCCAATGGTACGATCACATGCTGTGATACTGGCAGCATAGTTTACTTCCGGAAGGTTGTCATCGGTTTCCACCAATGTATGGATTTGATGAATGTGAATAAACCCATCGCCATGTGTGCGTGGCATATTTGGGTTTACCTGCGCAATAATATGTTTGGCATGTTTAGCCGCTGCTCGGGCTACATCCACAGAAACTCCCAAAGAACATAGTCCATGTTTATCCGGTGGGGAGATATGCAAGAGGGCTATATCAAGTGGAAGAATATTCTTATCAAACAATCGCGAGATTTCACTTAGAAATATCGGAATATAGTTTCCACGACCATCATTAATGGCTCCCCGTATGTTATCTGAGACAAACAGGGAGTTGATGTAGAAACTTTCTGCATACTCTGGCTTGGCGAGTTCTAACTCGCCCAATGTACTTACCGCCACCAATTCAACATTTTTCAACTCATGGGCACGTTTGGCTAATGCTTTCAACAAAAACTGTGGCGTGGCTGCACTTCCATGGACAAACACTCGATTTCCGGATTCAATAACCTTCGCGGCTTCGCGGGCCGATACAATTTTAGGATACATACATCATTATTTTGACCTAACAAATATCAGGATAAGTAACGCGCTAAGTACTGATTTACATCAGTAATTTCTCTAATTTTAGTCGCAATGAGTATTTTGGTATCGTTTGCAGGATCAGGAAATTTAGCGTGGCATCTGGCGCCCGCCCTGGATAATGCCGGGTACTCCGTGCGCGAAGTATACAGCCGGAATCCTGCTCATGCTGCTGCATTGGTTGAACGGCTTTATGAAGCGGAAGTAAAAGCCACGTTGGATTTCTCCACCAGTACATCGCGCATCTTCATCATTGCAGTTTCCGATGATGCTATTGGTGAGGTTGCACGCGAAATTATTTTACCGGACGATGCCATTCTGGTGCACACATCGGGGAGTCAGCCACTCAGTAAATTAGGATATGCCGCCACACCGGATATCGGTGTATTCTATCCGTTACAAACGTTCAGTAAAACGCGAAAGCTTGATTTTAAAGATGTGCCAATTTTTGTTGAAAGCGAATCGGAGTTGGCAGAGAAAATTTTGATGAAAATGGGGCACGCTATTACGCGTAATGTGCTAAGCATTGATTCGGACAGGCGTAAGGCCCTGCATGTGGCAGCTGTCTTTGCCTCCAACTTTACCAACCACATGTTGCGTGTTTCTAAACAGGTGGCCGATCAAAATGATCTGGACTTTGACTGGCTGAAGCCCCTGATTGCAGAGGCATTAAATAAAAGTCTGGCCATGGGGCCGGAGAACGCGCAAACCGGTCCAGCCAAACGCGGTGACCTGGAAACGCTGGACAGGCATATGGCTTTTTTACAACAAGATGAAAAGTTGGCGGAGTTGTACCAGGTGATTAGTCAGCATATTGTGGACAGTGCTGAATGATGGTTAACCTGGTCTGTGTGGACACCGACCTTGTAGTTTGTCCTTTTTTTTATTCCAACATTTGGCTATTCACCAGGTTCAGCTGAAAGTCTGAACGGCTGAATTTTTTTGTACGTAAGCGATCGCCATAGCCACTCCAGCGGTCCGAACCGAAAGTACAATAGCCATATCGGACTGGCGATTAATTGAAACAACCAAACTGAAAAAACAACAAAGTAAAGTTCATAGCGCTGCAATTGGCCGTAAAGCGAAAAGCCAACACCGGTAAAAACAATAGCACAAATTACCGACTGCATGATGTAATTGGTAAGTGCCATTTTACCTACCGCGGCCAGCGCCTTCTTCAAGAATGTAAGGATGGATGATTTACAAAAAATCATGACCATGCCAATATGACCAAAGGCCATCGCAATTCTTCCAAAGGGGTACGTCAAACTTGCTTTCAACTGAGAAGGAATAGAAAAATTATCATACAGCACCATGATTGTTTCGTAGTAATTAATTGAAAGCCCTACTCCATAACCAATTAGAATCATAAGTAAGTAGGCTTTGTACGACAGCTCTGCGGTAATTACTTTCATTTTATATAAAGCAATTCCCAGCAACATCATGGGCAATACATCCCACGGATTATAGTCATAGTTAAAAACCGTTTGCACCATGCGATTCATAGGAGCAAGGTGCATAACCAAATCAAAGTATCCCTGGTGCATACCCTTTACACTTTTCTGGATAGTTTTTTCGTCCGGCTTCATATTGGCCACTACTCCCCCCCAGGCTTCTTTTCCTTCTTTAAGATTTTCAGGAATGGAATCTGCATGAATTTTTTCGGCATTCTGAAACTTTTCATAATTCCCCATGTGCTTGGAGTACTGATAACCCTGAAGACCGGCTCCACACATGGTAAGAATAGCCGCGATAGCGATTAATTTTTTGGGAGAGGTTTCTCGAAAGGGGAAAAGAAACAATCCAAAGAGACCGTAGGCAAAAAGTATTTCGCCTACCCACAAGATCAGGTAAGCGTGAATAATGCCGAATAAAAACAGCCAAAGAGTTCTTCGGTAATAGATATCCGCTACTTCTATTCCCCCACCCTTTACTTCCATACGGGATGTCATCAGCACCATGCCCACTCCAAACAGCATAGAAAACATGGCACGCATGGTGCCCTCAAAGAGCATATTGTTAATTACCCACACCCGAAGATTCCATCCCACCGCTCCGCCCATTACGGTTGGATCGCCATAGGCACTGAAAACCAGGCCGAAGCCAGCAATATTCATCAGTAATATTCCGCATAGGGCAACTCCGCGCAATACATCGAGCGCGTTAATTCGTTCTAATGAATTAACGGGACTCAAATCCAGGTGGGTGTTCATAGAAGAGGTTGGTTTAGGTGTACTAATATGGCAATAATTCAGCACACCTGTACCAGTGCTTGATCGGGCTAGCATTGACAACCACCGAGGTAATTATCTGTACTTATCTAACAACATTTGAAGTCCAGCCTTTCCGATCAAGTTTATAAACCCGGCATTTATCATCTCCAAATATTCTCCTCTCTACAAATTAAAATCCTAATCGCTCATAAAATTGATGAGCCCGGGTATTGCATTCCAGCGGGTCAATTAAAGCGGAAGTTACAGTGGTATTTTTAAAGCAACGGTCGAGCGCAAGCCTCATCATTACCGTTCCATACCCTTGGCCTAAGTCTTTTGACTCTCCAATCCAGATATCAATTGCTCTCAGGTTTTTAGGAACGTCTCCCCAATAGTGTGACTCTTCTTCATGCGGATCGATAATTTGTATAAAGCCAATCGGCCAGCCTTGTAGTTCGGCTATGAGTTGCTCTCTCCAGGGTACTTCTCTGGCTAATTCATATTCCCAATTCCAGTCATCGTTTGGGTCAGCGTCAATAGTATGTTGTTGCCTGTCCCAATGGTTAAGCAGTTCTATATCTCGGGAGTTTGCCTTGCATAAGTTTATCATTTCGATTCATTTTCGGGGCAAATAAAAAACTCACCACTTCATCCAAAAAATGAAGTAAATAAGAAAAGCAATAACCACTGCACCAAGAAAATTATTTGAGAAGCCGTACATAATTTGATTAGCTCCATCATCTGATTTGGGGCCACTCCAGATTTCTGTAAAAGATTTTATTTTAATCTTCTTAAAAAGATAAATGGGAAACTGGAACAACCATTTAAAGTGTACTCCGAAAAACTCGAAAATATAAGATCCGTAAAACATTAATCAAGTTCTGCTTTGCTATGAAAATAATAATCGCCTATTGAATTTACCTATAGATGAGCAAAAAATGTTCTCCTTTTGCTTTAGAAATGGAATCACCTGCAGCAACGCCATGTAAACCAGTTAAACTATAACCAGCAATTCCTAGATCTTGCCAGACATCATTTACTTTAAAAGTTGGATAGCCCCTATTGGAGGAAATTCTGACTTCTGTTATAACTCCATGTATGTGAAAGTCACGAAATTCATTTCTATTTCTTATCGAAGATGTGATCCAAATAGTTAAAGTTGTTGCTATGACCAAGCCCATAATGATCAACCCTATTTTAGACATCGATCGCGCTACTATAAATCTCCCCTCACCACACTTTGGTTCCACTCATACACCTTGTCGGAAATATCAATGAGCAGGTTAGGGTCCTTTTCCAGGGCGTTGCCAATCACAATCATGTCGGCACCGGCCTCCAGGGCGGTAAGTGCTTTTTCAGGTGTGTTAATTCCTCCACCCACAATAAGCGGGGTGCGTATGGCTTTGCGCACGGCACCGATCATGCGCGCACTGATTTCTTTTTCAGCACCACTGCCGGCATCCATGTACATGGCTTGCAGGCCAAGCATTTCTCCCGCCATAGCGGTGCAGGCTGCCAGCGAATATTTATCATCGGGTATGGGCGTAGTGTTACTGATGTACGCCACCGATGTGGTGCGTCCGGAACTTACCAGCATATAACCGGTTGGAATTACTTCAAGCCGGGTGTTGCGTATAATGGGTGCGGCCACCACATGCTGTCCAATCAATAATTCAGGGTTTCTTCCGGAGATGAGCGATAAAAATAAAATGCCATCAGCCGAAGGTTCTATTTGTATGGAGTTACCCGGGAAAAGAATTACCGGAAGGTTTACATTTTCTTTAATCTGCTTTACAATCTCTGAAAGATTGGTAGTGGTAACAAGACTACCGCCCACAAAGAAATAATCAACACAGTTTTCACTGGCCAGATTAATGAGGTGCTGCAACGCTGAAGCATCGGCTACCTTATCAGGATCAATCAGCACGGCAATGGATTTTTTTCCCAGGCGCTGATTTTCTTTTAACGTCTCAAGAATTCTCATTCGCTTTTTTATGAGCTTGTGCCTGTAAATATTCCATTAATTTTTCTTTAGCCAAATCGAGCAGGAGCATAGTGGCTTGTGAGGCTACAGCCGTACCAATCTGGTTGAGTATGCGCGAGGGGCCGGTTTCTTCGTACACCTCGTTGTCATCCGTGTCAACTGCTTCGGTGGCTTTTGCTTTAACTTTTGCCTTGCGTGCTTTCCGCTTTTTTGAGGAAGAGAATCCGCGCACTAAAAAATAAGCGAGGGCCAACGATCCGCCAATGATAAGTGCGTTCGTTAATACTTTTTCGGTGCGGTCGGTAATATCATGCATTTCGCTTTCAATTTCCTGCCGTTGCTGTGCTGCTTTTTTAAGCAACTGGCTTTTTACCAGGTCATCCGTTTCCATCCCCTTCATGATGTTGCTGTTTTTTCTTGAATGTTTTTTTGATCTCGAGTTCTATTTTATGGCTGATCGGTTCGCGAAAAAAAATCAGCGCCAGCATCAATAAAAAATAAACACCACCCACAATACCAAACCCACCATAGATTCCCACCGATTCGGCTAGTACATACGCTGCGGCCACGCTCAGAAATATGATAAACAGGGTTAGAAAAACTACAATCAGGGCAACAATGGCTACTTTCGCCATAGCCCGGGCAATATCTTCCTTTAACTCATATTTGAGCAACTCTATCCGGGTTTCAAAATATCCCGAAAGGTTGTCCATGAGCCCATCCAGTTTAAAAAACTTAAGCAGTGTTTCTTTTAGCATGCAGCAGTTTTAATTCTTCACAAGTTAGGCAAAGATCGCAACTTTCAGGGTATTGAAAAAGACGGTTATTTTCTGGTAAATGAGGTGATTTGCCGTGTTTCCACTACGGCATTTTTCTCTTGCCGGATGGTTTGTAAAACAATGGGATAAAGTGCGCTTACATATACCGTACTCACCACAGCGTTGGGATGATCATAGTAGCTTTGCGTATATACATAAACGGAGTCGAACCGCATGGTTTCCTGCATCGTGTACTGCGGCAAAATTTCTTTAACGCATAGCTGATATTTCCCCTCTTCATTTTCACCATCCCAGCAAAAGCCGGGTTCTTTAAACAGAATCATCTCTTTATTGATAAACAGCACATTGCTCTTTTTATATACTGGAAAAATCTCATCGGGGTCAATCGTGTTTCTTCTGTATACCAACCATTCCCCACTCTGACTTCTTATCTGCTGCTTTGAAACTATCCGGTAAGATGACTCCTCGCCAGAAATATGATCAGTTTTTTTATAGGTAAGCTCCAGTACCTGGGTGGAATCCTTATTCAGGTAAATAAGTGAGAAGGGAACAAAAAAGAAAACCACAAGAATGTAAACAAATCCAGCCAATCGGTAGCGGATAGTAAGCCGCCCAAATCCGTTTGCCATGGCTACTGGGATGTTTCGCAGTATGGGTATCGGAAAAAATACAATTACGCCAATCAGGTTAAAGAGAAAATGAGCCAGCGCTATAGTTATAGCACTGGTTGAATTGGCATTTAATGTTGCCGCAATGATGGCCGTGACCGTAGTGCCCAGGTTGGCACCCAGAATAAACGGAACTGCTTTTCGAAGGGTAATAATTTTTTGCGCGACAATAGGAACAACTACCGATGAAGTTATGGTGCTGGAACGAATGGCGGCTGTAGTCACTAATCCCCAGAAAAATGATTTGATGGTGTTCTTAAAAAAGAACCTACTGAATTTTTCTGGTGAGCTGGCCATCAGTAATCCGGAAATTAGTTTTCTGAACATCAGAATGGAGAGAAAAAGTAATCCAAAAGAAAACAAGGCCAGTAGGAATCCACTGGGAATGAGGTTGACAAGAAAATCTATAATAGGCTTAAACCCAGACCACACTGGAGAGAAAGCCACAGCCGATGTACCTTTACTTACGGTGAAAAAGTTTTCGGTAATCCAGCCGGAGAGGGCAGAAAGAAATCCATTGTAATATTCCAGTGGAAATAAAATGGATACGGTTAAGATGTTGAAAAAGTCGTGATAGGTACCTGCAGCAATGGCGCGTCTGAATTCCTTTTTCTTATGGATAAAACCCAGCGAAACAATGGTGCTGGTAATGGTGGTGCCAATGTTCGCCCCCATAATGATGGGTATGGCGCTATCGATGGTGATGGAGCCCGAAGCTACAAGGGCAACCACCAGGCTGGTGGCCGTTGAGCTGCTTTGAATCATGGCTGTAATCAAAAGGCCAATAAAAAGCGCAGTAAATGGATTGGAGGTGGCTAGTAGTATGGCTTCCGCTGCGGTGCTCCCCAGGTTTTGCAACGATGAAATCATTAAATCGAGTGCAAACACGAATAGCACCAGCGTACCAAGTATGTACAGGATTTTTCTTGTCCGTTCCCAGTTATAAGGTGTGGGTTGAAGGGGAGCTGATGGTGTAGTAGATTCCAATAACGATTAGCTTGCTTAAATGTAGAAATCTAACATATTAATTCCGAACGCTTATGACGTTAACTCATTCACGGCCATCCAGGCCATAAGCCCGGGGCTGATGATCAATGCATCTTCATCAATGTTGAAGGTTGGTGTGTGTACATATGAAGTTACACCTTTGCTCTCGTTGCGTGTACCCAATCGATAAAAGGATGCAGGCACTACCTGTGAGTAAAAAGCGAAATCTTCACTGCCTAAGGTAATGTCGATGTCAACTACATTTTCCTTTCCAACATAGACTTCAGCGGCTTTACGGATTCGTTGAGTTACTGCCGGATCGTTTTGCAGAAATGGATAACCCTGTGAAATTTCTACTTCACATTTTCCACCCATACTTTCAGCTAAGGCTTCGGCCATTTTTTTTATTTTCTTCAATCCTTCTTTTCTCCAGGTTTCGTCCATTGCCCTGAACGTGCCGGCAAGGGTCACTTCATTCGGTATGATGTTGGTGGCACCATCGCCAACAATTTTTCCAAACGTGAGCACAGTGGGTTGTTTGGGCGATGCGTTTCGGCTGACAACCTGTTGTAAAGCGATAATGATGTGTGAGGCAATAACAATAGGGTCGATGGTTAATTCTGGCGCAGCACCATGACCGCCTTTGCCAATCACTTTCAGGAAAATTTCATCGCTGCTGGCCATGTACATGCCTTCACGGAAGCCAATCTTTCCAACGGGTAAAAGTGGAAAAACATGTTGTCCGATGATGGATGCTGGCACTGGATTTTCGAGTACGCCTTCTTTGATCATGAACGATGCCCCACCCGGATTTTTTTCTTCACCCGGTTGAAAAATCAAGCGCACCGTTCCCTCAAATTCATTTCTAAGTTCATGAAGAATTTTAGCGGTGCCGAGTAGCGAAGAGGTGTGAACATCGTGTCCACAGGCGTGCATCACACCCGGATTTTTAGACTTGTAGGATACGTCATTCGCTTCGTGAATAGGCAGTGCGTCCATATCGGCCCGAAGGGCTACCATTTTCTTTTTCGGATTTTTACCTTTTATGTCCACCATTAGCCCCGTTTTGGCGACTTCTTCTTTAGGTGTAAGTCCAAGGGATTTTAATTGGTTGGCTACATACGTAGCCGTATTAAACTCCTGATATGATAGTTCAGGATTCGCGTGAAGATGCCTGCGCATATCCACTACATCCTTCGTGTACTTTTCAGAAAGGGATTTGATTTGAGTAAGAAGATCCATAGCGCGTCAAAAATACAAATAATGCGAGGAAGAAAGTGATTCAAATCAGATGGCCAGAGAGAACACAGACCACTGACGGATGGCGGGTCAACATCCGCGACAATAAGATATCATCAATTAATGGCGATTTTATCAGGAACGATAATAGCGTTTGGGAAGAACTGCTTTATGTTTTCATAGTCCTTCTGGGCCTCAAGTCGGTTCAGATACCGGCCGGCTTTTACCCGGAAGTTGGGTTGCAGGTACTGCACCTCAGCCTCCATGTCCGGCAGATTTATAGTCATATCCTTTTTAACGGATAAAGCATCTTCCCGCTTTTGTCCGGAATAAATCTGAATGGTGAATCCCTCTATGAATCTGCGGGTAAGATTGATACGATCAATGCTGTCGAGCACGGCATCAAGCTGTTTATTCACGGCAAACTTAGGTTCCATATAGGCCTTTGGATCGCGCGGTGAGATAACATTATCTGACGAATTAACGATCACAACCTCTTCTGTTTTTGGTCTTAACGATGAAAGATCTTCATTGTATTTACCGCCTTGTGAAGATGTTGTTTTTTGGGCTGGCTTACAACTTTCCATAGTAAGCAAACCAACCAACAGACTATAAAGCAATATTCGGATCATCAGTCAATAATTATACAACGATTATTTAAAACGTCATCTTCCACCTTTTTGTATTTCACATCGCGTAAAACACGGCCATCAGTATACTGAACAGAAACCTTATCATTTCTGTTAGCCATTTTTTCCGACCGTACCGGCATCACTTTTTCCTGGGGCGGTCTTCCGGTGGCATTCGGTTGCTGCCCACCACCGCTAAGCAAGGAGCGTGATTCTTCCTTCTGTTCACTAAAACGCTGTCTGCCCCGACTTCTTGCCTCTTCCACCTGGTTTGCTTCCTGTGCAGGAATATCTGCCTTCATCAGGAAGGAGATGGTTTCTTCGTTTACTTTTCCAATCAGGCGCTTGAAAAGTTCAAATCCTTCAAACTTATAAATCAACAGCGGATCTTTTTGTTCGTACACTGCCGTTTGAACGGATTGTTTCAAGTCGTCCATGTCGCGGAGGTGCTCCTTCCATAACTGATCGATGATGGCAAGCGTAATCATCTTCTCCATGGATTTCGTCAATTCCGCATTGTTGGTCTCAACAGATTTTTGAAGGTTAGCCACGATGCCAATGTTTTTAGAACCATCGGAAAAGGGCACCAGAATATTTTCAACGGTTGCACCACGTGTTTTATAAATTTCTTTAATCACCGGAAGTGCCTTATCGGCAACCATTTTGTTTTTCTTTCGGTAATGATCTAACGCTTTGGTATAAAGATCATGGGCTAATTTACCCTCATCAAGCTTTTCAAATTCTTCTTTTGAGATGTCGTAATCCAACCCTAATATGCCAAGCGCATTTAAGCGAAGACTTTCATAATCGTTAGCATTTTTTGCATTGGCTACCAGGTCATCGCTGGTATCGTTCAGCATGTTAAGAATGTCCAACTCCAGGCGTTCGCCAAACAATGCATTTTTTCTACGCTTATAAATTACCTCACGCTGTGAGTTCATCACGTTATCGTATTCCAACAAGCGTTTACGTATTCCAAAGTTATTTTCCTCTACCTTTTTCTGAGCACGTTCAATGGAACTGGTTACCATAGAATGCTGAATAACTTCGCCCTCTTTCAATCCGAGGCGGTCCATAATGCGCGCGATACGTTCTGGCATGAACAAACGCATCAGGTTATCTTCCAACGAAACATAAAACTGTGAAGTACCCGGATCGCCCTGACGCCCA
>CAZQXC010000036.1:0-20509 GCA_964597075.1 uncultured Roseivirgaceae bacterium
AAACACAATCCACCTAAAAACTGATATGCCGTTAAAAAATGTAGTGATAACCGGAGCTGGCGGAAACCTGGGCAGGGTTGTGGTAGAAAAATTTCTAAGGGCCAATTTCCAGGTTATCGCTACAGTATCGCCAGGGAAAACATTATCTGATGATTTAAAGGGAAACATTCACGTGTATCCGGTTGATCTCACCAACGAAACAGCAGTCGATTCATTTACAAATTATATTCTTAAAGAACATGGACCGATTGATACTGCTTTATTGTTAGCAGGAGGCTTTACGGCTGGTGGCTTGTCAAATACTTCGGGAGATGATTTACAAAAAATGTATTCCCTCAATTTTGAAACTGCCTTCTATCTTGCGCGCAATCTTCACCGGCATATGGTGGAACAAGACAAGGGTGGAAGAATCGTTTTCATTGGTTCCAAGCCCTCGCTGGTACCCCGTGATGCGCGTCATGCCGTAGCCTATGCCCTTGCCAAATCGCTGCTATTCCGGTATGCTGAATTGCTCAATGCAGAAGGTCAACAAAAAGGTGTCATCACAGCAGTGGTGGTTCCTGGAACAATAGATACTCCTGCAAATAGAGAGGCGATACCCAATGCCAATTTTTCTACCTGGGTTTCCCCCGAAGACATTGCTTTTGCCTTGCATTACCTGTGCACGGAAAAGGGTGCTTCCTTAAACGACCCTATTCTGAAAATGTACGGGGGGCGCTGATTTTCAAGGCTTTTTTACTCTTCAGATTTGTAAATAAACATCACGAAGTTATCTTTGCGACACTTTTTAAAAAAGGTCTGTTCGTCTAGGGGTTAGGACACCAGATTTTCATTCTGGTAACACGGGTTCGATTCCCGTACAGACTACAAAAACAACTCTAAAGCCTTGATTATCAAGGCTTTTTTTATGGTTACAGCATAGCTCTCAGAACCCAGCCCATCAAGGCGAAGGTTGTTACGGAATGAACAGACTTGGCTAAAAATTGCGGAATTATTCTTGCTCTTTGCCATTATCCTGTATACCAGAGGTAGCATAATCCAGACAAGATGGCTACGCCAAAGCTGATTAAGGTTCCAATTAAAATGTATTCTGTTAGTTTTCTATCCTTTGCTGTGGTTAAATCGCCAAAACGAAATACTGATTTCGCTGTAATTAAAAAACCAACTGCTTCCCAATTATTTGTAATAACAAATATAAATACAAACAACCGCTCCAGTATACCAATGTATTTGCCGGCATGCTGAAGTGATTCGGCATTATCATCATTGGCATGGGGTGTCCATTGGGCCAGTATAATTTTCATCATGATGGCGGCAGGTTGTGTAAGAAAAATACCTAACGTCATGAGCAACCATGTGTTATCATTGATGGTAAACGCGAAAAGCTCGATGGAGCCCTGGTAAACGAAGAAGACCCAGAGTATGGATACAAGGTGTAACAGTTGATCTCCAAAAAAGTAATACTGCCTGAACTTTTCGGTTTGCAGCAATAATTTAGCGGCATCAATAATCAGATGCAGACCGCCCAATAACAATGCCCATCTAATAAACTGAACATCACCTACCAGCACTAAGAGCAATCCTGCGTGCAATGCTGCGTGTGCATATAGTTGCCAGGCCTTGAGTTTATTCTGGTCCTTCGCAGTAACCCATTCGGAGGGCTGCAAGATAAAATCGCCAATCAGGTGTGCCACTAACAATTGAAGCAGCAGTATCATAGCCTTTCAGAAAGTTTTAGCTTATACCGATCAAGTACCTCACATAGTTCGTAATAACGCGCACGCTTGAGGCGCGAACTAACGGTATTTTGCTTAATCTTTATAAGTTTGCCAAGGTCCTCCTGTGACTTATCCGGATTTTTCATAGCTATGCGTACGGTTTTTGCAGAGTTTGTTGTCCAGTACATCATCGCCACCCGAACAAGCTTCAAATACAGGTTAAACTCTTCATCAAAATCTGGCCATGGACTTTTAATAGCCATTTCCAGCTTATCCCTTTTCAATTCTTCATAGCGCTCACCGGAAAACACAAAAGCGCTTCCATTGGATTCCGTAATTTTTTTTGCTTTGAAATTTTTCTCGCCAATACCAATGGCGATGCGCACATCTATTCCTGGCAGGGCACGGATAGCCACTTTTATTACCATGGCTGCTTCCAGCGCATCAGCAGCATTCTTAATCTCAAGCTGAAAACTATCACCTCTGTAAATTTCCCAATTCCGGGGTGTATCCCCCATTAATGCTAATTCCTTTTTTAATACCGGCAACCAGACACGAGTGCTCACTTTTCTGGAATTAATAATATCGCCTGTAAGAATGCTGATCACTTTTACCATTGATTTAGCGGTTTCAAATATATCACACTTTTATATGATATACAATATTATCAATTAATAATGTGATACACAGTTCTAGTTAATAATGGTGTGCTTACATCCCGCATGGTCTAAAACTTGCCTGAAGATTCAGTAAATTTTTACTTGCAACATCCCGCTTATTTTTACTCTCTTCACTATAATCTTGCCAGCTCCGTAAGCGGAGAGCTTTGTTGTTGTTCTCTGTATTATTTTCCTGATAATGAATTATCAAAATAGCGGGCCACCAATTCGAAGAAGATGATGACGCCAATAAAAACCAAAACCACAAAACCGGGTAAAAACTTCTTCATGTTGCGGTACCCTTTTTCAACTAATCCTGAAATCATTTAAGCGTATATCATCCACACCGTGCTGATCAAACGGATTTTCCAGTTGCTCCTGCACATTATACAGTGATATTAGAATAAAGGTTGAGAACATGGAAAGTGAATACAGTATCCATGAATTATTATAGGAAATACCCTCATGCAGCCTGTTGTAAAGCGCAGGGATATAAATGACCGGATAGATGTAGATGAAAATTAAACAATACGCACGTATAGATATAGGTGTGCGGTGATGTTTAATGGCCACTACGTTTTCTAGGCCTTGATAAACATCCCGCATGGAGCGGTAAATCTTCAAGGCGGTAGCATTGCCAATATGATCAGCATTCGCGCGAATAAATTGTGCCACCTTACCCGCTTCTTCATTAACCTTTTCGCGGGTACACCCATCCCCCAGAAAGCTGATCAGGTATTCGGCTGTGTTTACAATAGTGTTTCTTATTTCTTCTTTTCTTACCGGTTCCAGCTTTCGATTCTCCTGAAAGCAAGCGTCAACCGTAATAAGACCAGCCTTAAAACGTGATAGATGCTCCAGTGCCTTCTCCCGTCTCCGAAAAGCACTGCGTATGGTAAACACCAATGGAAAAATAATGGCGATACTGATCATGGCCAAATCAAAATTGTACTGAAACTCATAGGCCAGGGTAAAATAGCTTGCTGCGGCAGCCAGGGAAACGGCTAAGCCGGTGCGGGCGTTAATGATGGTAAGGTATTTATTCACTCGTTTGAAATTAATTTAATGACTTTAAATATAACCGATAAAACTTATCCAGCATCAGATTTAAGAACCTCCGGATGCTGGAATTAATCTTCGCAAACCTTGGTTTTAAAGCATCAAGGCGTAATTTTGTCGCCTTCTAAAACGCATATTTAACCTTTCAATACCATGACGAAAATTGGAATAAACGGATTCGGACGTATAGGCCGTATGGCCCTGCGCGTAGCTATTAACCGCCCAGATCTTGAGATTGTAGGCATTAACGATTTGCTGGACCCAAGTTACATGGCCTATATGCTTCAATATGACTCAACCCACGGCCGTTTTGACGGTACCGTTGAAGTAAAGGATGGAAACCTGATTGTGAATGGAAAGAAAATCCGGGTTACTGCTGAGAAAGATCCGGCTAACCTGAAATGGAGTGCGGTTGAGGCTGAAATTATAATCGAGTCTACTGGCTTGTTCCTGACCCAGGAAACTGCTCAAAAACATATTGCTGCCGGTGCCAAGAAAGTGGTACTTTCAGCTCCTGCAAAAGATGATACGCCCACATTTGTTATGGGTGTAAACCATAAAGGTTTAAAAGCCGACCAGCATATTATTTCATGCGCATCCTGTACAACCAATTGCATTGCCCCGGTAGCAAAAGTATTGAACGATACCTTTGGTATTGTTGAAGGCTTGATGACTACGGTGCATGCCGTAACCGCTACTCAAAAAACGGTTGACGGACCATCAGCCAAAGACTGGCGAGGTGGACGAGGTGCGTACCAAAACATTATCCCTTCCTCCACAGGTGCCGCTAAAGCGGTTGCCCTGGTTATCCCTCAGTTAAAGGGAAAACTAACCGGAATGTCTTTCCGTGTACCTGTAGCTAACGTTTCCGTAGTTGACTTTACCGTTAGATTAGAAAAACCTGCCTCTTACGATCAGATTAAAGAAGCCATGAAAACCGCTGCTAACGGTGACATGAAAGGAATACTCGGATACACGGAAGATGATGTGGTTTCGCAAGATTTTAATGGCGATCCACGCACCTCTATTTTTGATGCCAAAGCTAGCATTTCCTTGAACGATCACTTTGCAAAAGTAGTCGCCTGGTATGATAACGAGTTTGGCTATTCGAGTAAACTAATTGATCTGGTACAGGAGGTAGCTAGATTAAAATAATCATTAACCCTATAAAAACACAAAGGCTCCATTTTTTGGAGCCTTTTTTTGTTTTACAGGCACCCATATAAGACAAAACACCAGTCTTTTACGTTTTACCCGAAATTGGTATTAACTTCATACTATGGCCGATTTCTACCAGCTGCTGGGCATTGACCGTTCTGCAAACTCAACCCAAATCAGGGCTGCGTATAAAAAACTGGCTTTCGATTACCACCCCGATCTTCATCCTGGAGACGCCCGTTCGGAAGAAATGTTTAAGGCTATAAATGAAGCGTATCATACGTTATCCGATCCACTGAAGAAATCCAGGTACGATGCCCGCATAAATTCATTTCAATCCGATACTGATCATACCGAAAGCTATTGGCGTGATGTTCAACGTCAGCGATATCAACGTTGGAAGGCCAGTCAGGAAACACGTTACAAATTCGATAAGGAGTATTTCAGAATTCAGGGGTTAGCGTTCCTTACGTTTTTAATCATTGCCGGATTTTGCTTTGGCCTTGTTCATACTATCTCGTACTTCCACGAAAAGCGCCAGGCTGAAATAGATGAAAAAAACAGGGCACTGGTTACCGAGGTGTTTTCACTTTTCCACAACGGACAAGTCGATCAGGCTTTTTCCATGATTAATAACTTACGTGAACAACATCCGGTTGAGTTTCGGTTTTACGCTGCGCACGATAGCCTGCTAAGTTCGGTACGGACAGAAGCCGAAAGAGAATTTAATGAAGAGCATTTTTCAGCATCCTTACATTTTCTGGAGATCCTCAAAAAACAGGAAGTGCCCGTGAGGATGGAAACCTTACGCAAACTGTCTATATGCGAATACAACACTGGTGAATATGCCCAGGCCTTACAATCACTAAAGCATATTTTCAATCAACAACCCTGGAACCTGGATGCGCTTTATCAGATCGGAGCCATTAATTTGTATAACCTGCAAAACGATGAAGAGGCATTGAGTTATTTCACGCTAGGAAAGGAGATTTTCAAAAAGAACCAGGCTAATATTTATGGCAAAGCCTTTGAAATTGTGATGAATCCAAAAGACGCACCTGAAATATACTACATGATTTTCGAGGGCAGAGCCCGGGCGAATATTAACGTAAAGAACTTTCAGGAAGCCGAGACAGATTGTAATTGGGCCATCTTCCTGCGCCAGGAAAATCCCACTGGCTATAAACTAAGGGTTATCGCGAAGGTTAATCAAAATAAATCACGCGGAGTATGCAATGATTTAGCTATGGCTATAAAATTTGGGGCCGAGGACATGGACACACTGAAACGAAAATACTGCCCCAATTAGTTATCTTTGTTATCATGAAAGACTCCCTACATCCCAACTTTTCGAACGACCAGCTCATCTCCATCAAGAAAAGTTATTTTAATATTCTTGCACTATTCCTTCAACAAGAGAACATCGAAAGCAGGTTTCTACGTTGCCTGTTAAAATGGGGTATCCAACTTAATCTGCATACCAATGACCTGGTTCGCAGTAACCTTGATCTTAACAAGCTTTCATTCAATGAACCCAGAGAAAAAATAGAGTCACTCTATCACCTGGTTTATTTAATTAATTTAGACAGGGTGGTAGAAGATGTTGAATTGGAAGTGGCTACGTTGTATGCGGAGAAACTTGGCTTTGCCCCGGAAGTGGTAGGTGAATTGTTTAAATCCATTGCCACCGTTGCATACGACAATGAAAATCCAGGAAATCTTCAACGAGAAATTGAAGATTTTATGAAGCTTTATAACGCCAATCAATAATGGTTCATGTAAGTAAGCCTGCCCTTTTGCTGAATAATTAAGAATAGATTATTCAAAGGCCGCCCTCACTTTACCCGCGTTAACCCATTCTACCACATTAACTGGCTTCCTCCGCCATTACCCGGAATTATTACCGGAAAAAGCGTCCGTTTTGCAATCCCGGCAAGAATAAAACGAACGTAGGATTCAGTATCTCTTACGCAGGTTCCCCATAGCGCAAATTTTCAACTTTGTACATACGTATTAGGAGACTGAACAAGGTGTGATGAAAGAGGTAGATTTTAAGGAAATTGCAAATGGTCAGATTACATCCCGTTTGAAACAAGTGGTTGTTCTGATCGTGGTAATCCTGATTGGCATCCTGATTTCCAGTTCACTTCAGGCACAAACTCCACGACATAAAGTCTATAAGGACAAGACCCAGTGTAACATTTTGCACAAAAAACGCATAAAAACAGGTAAAACCCGATCCAATGTTTCGACTAAAAAGGCCAAATACAAGCCCATGGCCGAAATGGAGACTCCTGCATCTTCGCGAGTCGGAAATCGAAATGAGCGGGAGAATAAGGCGACCAATCGCTGAAATAAGACTTTAAGTTGAACTTTAAGTATAGGGTATCAAAGCCTTAACTGTCGATTTGATGTAACTAGAATACCTGTGTATGATTTTGGGGCAACCTGTCGAATAGACCTTCCATGATTTAATCACCTTTATAGCAAGAAAACTAACTTCCTAAAGGTTATGACAACAGTAAACACCATTGGAATAGAAAGTAGAATCCTTCACCGGATGAGAAGGGCAATGTTTCTGGCAGTAGCTATTACAATAAGTATTTTATATACCCTCATTATAAATCCTTAACCGGATTAACCAACCCCACACGTTACAAAAGAGTCCTGGCGCATTCGTCAAGGACTTTTTTGTTGATAAGCCTATGTATAGTTTTAGGGCATGAATTTCAGTCATGAAGTATTCCAGAATAAGCTGGCGCAAACCACACCCCACCCCTACTCCATTTCAATAGAAAAAGCTGAGGGTATTTACCTTTATACACCTGAAGGAAAGCGCTACACCGATATGATATCCGGCATAGCCGTAAGTAATATTGGACACCGACACCCGAAAGTAATTCAAGCCATTAAAAACCAAGTAGACAAGCACATGCACGTGATGGTGTATGGTGAGTTTATTCAATCTACACCGAATTTGCTGGCCGCTAAATTAACCAGCCTGCTGCCTGCGTCTTTGAATTGCTGCTACTTTGTTAACTCGGGAACTGAAGCCAACGAAGGAGCCCTTAAACTGGCCAAACGGTTTACCGGAAGAACCGAAATCGTATCCTGCAAAAAATCGTATCACGGAAGCACACACGGATCATTAAGTGTTTCCGGAAATGAGATGAAGAAATCTGCTTTTCGGCCGCTGTTACCCGATGTTCGCTTTATTGAGTTCAATAATCCTGATGATTTGATTCACATTACTGACCGCACGGCTTGTGTAATCATGGAAACCATACAAGGTGATGCCGGTGTGCGCGTTCCATCAAAAAACTATTTGCAAGCTGTACGCAAACGATGTAATGACACAGGAGCTTTGTTAATACTTGATGAAATACAATGTGGCATGGGCCGCACCGGTACCCTATTTGCTTTTGAGCAATTCGGAATTGTTCCTGATATCCTCACCTTAGCCAAAGCATTCGGAGGTGGGTTGCCCATCGGAACATTCATTGCTGATAAGAAAATAATGCAAAGCCTTACGCATGATCCTCCCTTGGGTCACATAACCACGTTTGGCGGAAACCCGGTTTGCTGCGCATCTGCTTTGGCAACACTTCAGGTAATTGAAGAGGAAAATCTACTGGCTTCTGTAGAGAAAAGGGGAAGATTAATTGAGCAATCGCTTCAGCATCCCGCCATTAAAGAGATCAGAAGAATCGGATTACTATTTGCGGTTGATTTCAATACTGCTGAACAGGTAAATCGCATCGTTGAATTTGCCAAAGAAGAAGGTGTTATTTGTTATTGGTTTTTATCACACCCCAACAGTTTCAGAATTGCTCCTCCCCTCAACATTACAGAAGACCAAATCCGGGAAGCCTGTGAGGCAATTGTCCGGGCGATTGATAAATCATTGTAGCGTTATGTATGTCTTTTGATTTTGCTTAGCAAGGCCACAACACGAAATCACTAAAGGGCACTAAAGAAAACTAAAATGTGAATAACAGCTCATTAAAAATCTAAAGCTTCTCGATTACCAGGTTATGGTTGGTATAAATACAGATGTCTGCTGCAATATTAAGGCTCTCTCTAACAATTTCTTCTGCCGATAAATTAGGCGCGTGTTTTTTCAAGGCAAGGGCTGCAGCCTGTGCATACATAGCACCTGATCCAATAGCGGCCACTTCATTTTCAGGCTCCAACACATCACCCGTACCGGAAATGATTAAAACTTCATCCTTATTAACGGCAATCATCATGGCTTCCAATCTGCGTAAATAACGGTCCATTCGCCAGTCCTTAGCCAGTTCAATAGCTGCGCGTTTTAAATTACCACCATATGCATTAAGCTTTTCTTCAAACCTATCCAATAAGGTAAAGGCATCCGCGGTGGAACCTGCGAACCCGGTAACCACTTTACCCTCATGTAGCTTTCGGATTTTTTTTACATTTCCTTTGGCCACATAATTATTCATGGTGGCCTGCCCATCGGCACCAATGGAAACTTGCCCATTGTGCTTTACCGCAAGTACGGTTGTTGATTTTATCTTCATGAGATTAATGTAAGTCTTCCTACGGCTTTAAGTCGTAGGAAGACTGAATGACTATATATGCTGGGCCATTATTTTAATGGGATCTTCCAGTAACTCTTTTAAGGTTTTCAAAAATGCAGCACCTATTGCACCATCCACAGCACGATGATCGCACGATAGCGTCACCTTCATAACATTACCGGGTACGAGCTGACCGTTCTTCACCACAGCGGTTTCTTTTATTCCGCCCACGGCAAGAATGCAGGCATCGGGAGGATTGATAATGGCTGTAAACTGATCAATGCCAAACATGCCCAGGTTGGAAATGGTAAACGTACTTCCCTCCCACTCGCTGGGCTGTAGTTTTTTATCGTGAGCTTTTTGCGCAAGTTCTTTTACTTCTGCCGCAATGTGCGAGAACGTCTTATTATCGGCAAAGCGAACAACCGGCACTACTAATCCATCTTTCACTGCCACCGCTACGCCAATATGTACGTGATTGTTTTTCCGGATTTTTTCACCCAGCCAGGAAACGTTAACATCCGGGTTCAGCCGAATGGCCATGGCTGTAGCCTTAAGCACAATATCGTTAAACGAAACTTTCACCGGACTAATTTCATTGATGCTCTTACGTGCATCCATGGCCTTATCCATGTTGATTTCCATGGTAAGGTAAAAGTGCGGTGCAGTAAATTTACTTTCCGCCAACCTGCGCGCAATGGTTTTACGCATTTGCGAAACTGGTAATTCTTCAAAGCTCTCTTCAGCAACAATCGTAGGCAAAACAAATGTTGAGCCTTTGGCTCCGGAGCCCTTGAAGTTTTCTACATCACTTTTAGTTATTCTTCCCTGGTCACCTGTGCCGGGTATACTTTTTAGGTCTATTCCTTTTTCCTTCGCAATCTTTTTAGCCAGTGGTGAAGCCTTAACTCTTCCATTGCCTGATTGAGCAGGTTGAAGAACCGAAGCAGGTGTTGATGATTTTGCAGGTTGGGTTGTTTTTGGTGTATCGGTAGTGGATGGTGCCTTCTGTTCTCCGGTGGATTTACCTTCATGCGCTTTTAATAAGGTTTTCCAGTCGGCTCCTTTCTCTCCGATAATAGCCAGCACTCCATTTATGGCAAGAGCCTTACCGGCTTCAGCCCCAATATGAAGTAACGTACCGGTTTGATACGATTCAAAATCCATAGTGGCTTTATCGGTTTCAATTTCTGCCAATAGCTCACCGGATTTAACCGCATCACCAACTTTCTTATGCCATGCAGCTATAACCCCTTCAGTCATAGTATCGCTCATCTTAGGCATAAGTACAATTTCAGCTTTAATGCCAGATGTATCAATTGCCATTTCCTTTGAAGCAGCTTCTTTCGGTGCTACTTCTGCCTTCGGTTCCTCTGCTTTGCTCCCACCACTATCAGCAGCCTGTCCGGCACCCTCCAGAAGGGCTTTATAGTCTTCACCCTTTTTACCAACAATAGCGAGTATATCATTCACTTTTACGGCCTCCCCTTCTTTTGCCCCAACGTAGAGTATTGTACCCTCATTAAAGGACTCGTAGTCCATAGTGGCTTTGTCTGTCTCAATCTCAGCCATGAGTTCACCCGACTTCACAGTGTCACCCACTTTTTTATGCCACTTGGCAATTACGCCTTCCGACATGGTGTCGCTCATTTTGGGCATTCGTACAATCTCAGCCATGATTTTCTTTCAGATTACAAATTATTAAGGAGGTCAAAAATAGGGCTAAAACAGCCGATATTCAAACTGGAAAATAACTTAAAAGTTGATGGTTCCGAGCAGGAATTCGAACCGGGAAACGGACGAAGGCTGTATGCCATAGGTATACCGGAAACCAATATCAAACTGCTGGAGCAACCGCATAAAATTCAGGTCAATTTTTACTTCTCCCCCTACAGAAAGATACGATTGGGTAATGGAGTCTTGATTTGAAAACATAGAACTGCCAAAACCATAATCTATAAAAGCATTACCTCGTACGCGTTGAAAATTAACGATTGGACCCAAGGCGATATCAGGATACCAAATCGGTAATGTGTAATTGCCCGACATAGAATAAAAGTCTTCAAAACGTGATATAGAAATACCACGTGGTAACGGAATCTGATTACGGAATATGTATGCATTGTTGTCCTGGAAATCATCCGTTGGCGATGACCTGGCCGTTAACAATTCAATTTGTGTTTTTTGATAACCCCAATACCCCCAAAAGGAATGGTGTTTGAACAATCCGGGGAAATAAAGGGTGGTGTAAAATGAAAATTGCTTGCCAGCATAATCTCCTCCATAAGGAGTACCATACAAATTCAAGACAAAAGATTGACCCCACTTGCTATTAATATCTCTTCGGCTTTGTTTTAGTAATCTGTAAGCCGACATATAAAAACGGTTATAAATTAAATTCCCGTTACCTGGAACGCTTCTGATCCAATATACGGGTATCTGGGGTGTTATAAGTCGGCCAGTGCCGGTAATGGAGTTAGTTAATTCTTCAACCTGAGTATAACCAACATTGTTACCTACTGTAAAATTTCCGAAATACCTGGAGCTTGTTGTGATTAAGGGCAGTCTCAAACCTGTTTCCAGATTCTTTTCATTCCAGTTAAATTCAAGATTCTCTGTTTTGATGATGGTATCTCCTGCAACGATATCGGCATAGCGTAACTGCCCTTCATCCAAGGTTCGCTTCCCAAATGTTACATCAACATCAACAATCGGAAACCAATTTTGATAACTTAGTCCAACACGCCACAACCCTGTTCGCTCATTGATGTCATATAAATAACCGGCTTTTAGAATGGTTGTACTCAAAATATCCTGCGAAGAAATCCCAATATCAGCTTGCGTAAGCCCTGTGTTGAAAAACGCACCCCAGCTGTAAGGATTAAATATGCCCGACAACTTTGAGTGTGCTTTTGAAGCATACGCTTTTTGTGGAATGCTGTCAAATAAATTAGGCCTGCCTTCCTGTTCGGTAATAACCTGAAAGAATGATTTTGGATCAGGTTTCGCTGTAATGGTTCTCCACGATGTCGGATCAAGTGGAATAGAAACTACATCCATTCCATCACGGGTTTGTTCGTTGTAATATATAGTCTTCTGGTGGGAAGAAATCACCGGATTGTATGCACCGTATTTACTAGTGGTGACTTGCAGTCGCTCCCCTTTCTTTACATCAAGTACAAAAATATTATCAATACCACTAACCGGTGAATTATAAAAAACATAATCGCCAGTCATAACCGGGTGTCCGATACTTTCCTGCGAATACGGTATTAATTCAGTTTCTTCACCAGTGGAATAATCGACTGAAGATAGTGTTCTTCCTTGCTTACTGGTTTTAAGTACTACAATCTTGTCACCCTTGTCATTCCATCGTGGCATGGAATAAAATGCATGTTCAGGATTTGGGAACTGTTTCAGAACATAACCGGCAGTATCCAATACAACAAGATTGGTTGTATACTCCGTATCGGTTTCAACGGTAACAATTTTTCGTTGATCAGGTGAAATAGCCGCACTGGCATAGCGCGTTTTGCGGGTAATGATGCTGAGCCTTTTTTTCTTTACATCATACATCTTGATGACCGAATAGGTTTTCATGCGCCAGCGTGGATCAAAACCATATTCATTCCATACCACCAGGTTGCCCTCCGCGGAAAGCATCCCTGCTCCATTAACTACACCCGGAATAAATGACTTCTTCTCTGCTCCGTCTATTAAAATTCGAAACTGTAAAATATCGCCAATACCACGTTTCATTACCAGGAGGCTGCCGTCTTCCAGTAGCTGTGGATACAAGTAGTCGGTATAACCGGTTCGGGACTGATGGGGTATTGTTTCAAAAGACGTCAGGGTGAGTGCTTCAACTTCTTCACGCCATTGGTTGGCCAGGTCAGTAGCCATTTCCCGGTACAGGGTTGTAACATGCATGCCCGTTTCTTTTTTAATAGCATTCGAAAAAGTAAAAGGAATAAAGGGCATACTCCACGCCCGTCCTGTGATTTTATCCCAGATCATGGGGTCTTTGGTTCGCTTCCGCAGATAGCTCACCATGTGGTATCCAAGCACATAATGATCAGGAATATTGTGCTTGAATGACCTCAGGTACTGCTTATGGTAATTAAAATCTCTGTCTTCCAAAAAGTTTGTCCGGAATACTAACCCAAAATTTGGGATTCTTCCACGACCTCCAGGGGTGAAGGCTGTTTCAGCAACCACCGCATCGCCCTCCCAAAACCATTGCGGCACGGCCGTAACCGACATAGCCGCTAATGTCGCAGGACCAAAGGCATAATAAAGAAATTTGTTAAAACCACGATTAGCTTTATCAAATTGCACAACATGGCGGTATTCGTGTGATGCCAACTGATCTAGCCATTCTGTGGTTCCAGTGAAATTGTAATCCTGAGGAGGCATCGTATAAAACTCTGATCGCCTTGGAATCAGGCTGACAAATCCGTTGGATATGGCATTTTGGTTTTGCAGTACTACTGATATTTTTCGGGTGTTAACACCAATCGTTCTGGACTCGGCATCACGAATGTGCTCCAGCGTATTAGCCATTCGCTGCGCTTGTGTATCAAAACCCTTAGGATAAAGGATTCGGAAATTAGGTGTATTGATTTTCTGCCACCGGAGGGTTGGCGAATTATTATTCAACACCTCTTGCGCTTTTAGCCCCATCGCAAAAAAAAGCAAAACCAAAAGTACCCCGTTACGCATTCCCCCAATTTTTAAAATGAAATATTCAATTCTGCGCGCTCAAAAGCAAGCAGGCCAAGCAAAACAGTTTATATTCTTTACCTTTAGAAGGTGTTTAAAAAGCTTCGCCATTTTTATAATGAATATAAGCCTTACATTCGGGTCGACCTGATCATGTATGGCGTATTGGTTCTGCTGATTATTGGTTACTTTGTTGTAAGCTCCTTCTGGTAACTTTAACAAAGAATTTCACGAACATTTTCCCTGATTTTATCCGAAAGTTCATCCGTTGGCAGATCCGTTGAATCACGGCCAAATGGATCTTCAATTTCTTCTGCAATTAATTCCACGCTTAGCAATACAAACGAAATAAGTAAAACAGCGGGAATGGTGACGTACTTGAATGTCGTAACAAATCCGAATGGAAGTGTTATGATATACGTAAATACAAATTTCTTAATATACATACTGTAGGAAAACGGAATCGGAGTATTCTTAATGCGTTCGCACCCTCCCATAATATCGATAAAGTCTTTGAGTTCTTTATCCAGGACAAAAAACTGATCTCCGGTTATTCTACCATCACAGTACAGGCTGTTCACCCGCTTATAAAGCAAGGCTGAGATAGCATTGGGCTTATGCTCTTTTGTTCTTAAAAAATCAATAAAATTATCATCAGTAGATTCAAGTTCCGTCAGAAGTACACCCTTTCTAAGATGTTCCTTGGTGGCAAATGGGAAGTTAGCAATCATCTTGGCAAACCATTCACGGTTTTCCTTATCGTCATTATCGAGGTATGCATTCAACTTCAAGGCAAAGTTACGTGTACTATTAACCAGCGCTCCCCACAGTATTCTTCCACTCCACCATCGATCATAAGCGCTGTTTATCCGAAACACAAGAAAAAGTCCTAAGACAATTCCAAGCAGGGAGTGCAAGGCGGTAGTACTTGTAAACTCATCCTTCTCCGGGTGAACAACTTCAAGGATTACAAAACACACTCCTGCAGTAAACACCGCCATAAAAACGAGAGCGGGAAGTAACGTTTTCATAACAAACCTGCTGTATGAATGTAAGATTAGGGAAATCCAAGCTTTCGGGTTGTATTGAACCATAGAAACATCAAAATCAAGCACTAAATAAACGGTAATTGAAATTCAATTCCAATTTGAAACCTTTTGGAGGGCCTTGCGTTATTGATTTAAAATAGTATAATTGTAATATCATTTTAATATCGTTTATATGAGCAACGAAAAAGAGTACACGCCACTATCCGGTTACATCTTGTTATTTAGCGCATTAGGGCTTCTAGGGCTGGGCATCTGGGGGTTGATCGCAATGCGTAACCCGGTATTTGTATGGCCGGTGGCCATTGCTTTGCTACTTATGCCGGGTTTCTTTTTCATCAATCCCAATGCGTCCATGGTCCTGGTGCTGTTCGGAGATTACAAGGGCACCGTAAAGCGCAATGGATTCTATTGGGTCAATCCATTCTTCAGTAAAAAATCAATCTCATTACGTGCCCGAAATTTTGATAGCGAGAAAATAAAAGTGAATGATAAAGTGGGTAACCCTATTCAAATTGGAGTCATTCTTGTATGGCAGGTACGTAATACCTTCAAGGCAGCGTTCGAGGTTGATAATTACGAGAACTTTGTAAAAGTGCAAAGTGACTCCGCTGTACGGAAACTAGCGGGACAGTATGCTTACGATAACTTTGAAGAAGACAGCGAAATGACATTGCGTTCAGGCCATGACGAAATCAATCACTCCCTCGAAGAAAATTTAAGAGGCCGACTCGATATGGCCGGCATTCATGTGATCGAAGCACGTATAGGGTACTTGGCGTATGCGCCTGAAATAGCAAGCGCCATGCTTCGCAGACAACAAGCTACCGCTGTAGTTTCAGCACGTTACAAAATCGTAGAAGGTGCTGTAAGCATGGTGGAAATGGCCCTTGAACATCTGTCAAAAAAGAACATTATTGAGCTGGATGAAGAACGAAAAGCGGCCATGGTCAGTAACCTCATGGTTGTACTCTGTGCCGATAAAGATGTCAGTCCTGTAGTGAACACAGGCACATTACATAACTAAGGTGTGCGGAACATTCCCGACAACGAAGTTCAGCGATTTCGTCAGGTGATGACGTTGGTTTATTCGGATCGCTTTGCTCATAGAAATGCTGATTCAATTGCCTGTACGGAAAAACGTCTTATAAAAAGCTGCAACACGTAACTATGGCACAAAAAAAACCATTTGCTCTGCGACTTGACCCTGAACTTTTGAAAGCAGTGGAAAAATGGGCTACTGATGAATTTCGCAGCACTAACGGTCAACTTGAATGGATTATCGCAAAAGCACTGAAAGAGGCTAACCGTTTAAAACAAAAATGATTTCTGGGGCGAATACATACTCCCGTCTTGAATTCCATGTCAACGAAACCTATCTTTCAGGGTTAATTAATCGATAGGCTATGCGAGAAATGGGAATCCCTAAATTGTTGGTTATCGCGCTCTGCCTGACCGGTTACTTTAAAGCAGTGTCCCAAACGGATTATGTGGTACTAACACTTGGCGATACCATAGCCGGAAAAGTAACCTTTCTTAATTATGGAACAGATCAAAAAGTTCAACTGTCCAATGACAGTAAGAAAAAGACTGTTTACACCATGCGCCAGGTTAAAGCTTTTCAATTGAATGATGAAATATATCACCTGATTAAATATATTGATCGATATGTCTATCTAAAATTACTTTCGTCAGGCTATCTTAGTTTATACGCTTTTCAAATCGACAACCAACAAAACTGGGATGGACGTTACCTCTATAAACGAGACGGAAAAGGTATGGAAGTTCCCAACATTGGTTTCAAGAAAAAGATGCAGGAGTTTGTGGCCGAATGTGATGAATTAAGTACAGAAATCTCAAATGGCCAGCTTGGCAGAAATGATTTATCGGAGATTATAATAAAATACAATAAATGTATTGACCAACGCACAACAGTAAATACTCAGGCTCATCAGCAAAAAATTGATTTAGCTGAAAAAGCAAATTCCTGGGATGAATTAGAAACCAGATCAAAGGCATCAGATAATTTAAGCGACAAAGAAACCGTTTTGGAAATGATTACTGAAGCCCGCTCCAAAACTGAAAAAGGTGAAAAGATTCCGAAGTTTCTACTCGATGGGCTTAAAAAATCATTAGAAGGAGATGCTGAACTCTACAACCTATTGACCGAAGTACTCAAGGAGATCGACCAATAAGTAATGGTATTAAGCCTTAACTTTCTTAATTAGGGACGCAATTTCGTTCCTGTTTCTTACGAGTATAAAAGTTGCGCTAACGAGTACAATAAGTGCGTAAATAAACAATTGTCCACCATCATCGTTAATATTAATACCCAGTAATGTTAAATGCATACTAATGGCTCCGGCCATTAAACCGAAGGCAAGTCCGGCACCAAGCCAGGCAGTAGCATTAATGAGAAGAAGCACCGAAGCAATTAACTCCACTACACCCGTACCAATCCTTCCCCAAGGCTCCATACCGACTGTTGTAAAAATGTATACGGATTCTTCCGAAGCCGTAAACTTAAAATAAAGGGTTTGAAGCATGATGGCGGCAGCCAATAACCGTGCGCCCCAATAGGGTAAATTTTTGGTATTCATGGTGTAAAGAACGCCATCATACACGTAAAGGTTTGTCAGGCGGTAGACAAAGATGTGGTATCTGCTTCCAGGTATTTGTTAGGCATTTTATTTACCTTGAAACATGAAATCACTCCAGGTTAACCCTTCTATAGCATCAGCTCAAACCATCACTACTGAATTTTATACTGATCAGCAATACTTCAGCGCCAGCAAAGAAAAAATATTTTCAAAAACGTGGCATTACGTAGGCCATTCCGCACAATTAACACAAGCCGGACAACTCATCCCGGTTACCTTGCTGGAGCAGCTTATGGAAGAACCCTTGTTACTAACCCGTGACCAGGAAAAAATTCATTGCCTCTCTAATGTCTGTACACATAGAGGCGCTGTGCTGGTGAGTGAATCCTGCAAGGCAAATGATATCCGGTGCCCCTACCACGGCAGAAGGTTTCAGTTAAACGGACAGTTTGTTTCCATGCCTGAGTTTAAAGAGGTAGAAAATTTTCCTTCTGAAGGCGACAACCTGGCCAGCCTCCCACTTTATGAAATAGGGTCATTGCTGTTCACCTCGCTAACCAATATACTTGAGGGGAAATTATTTTTTCAGGAAATGTTATCGCGCATTAACTGGCTTCCACTGGATCAATTCGTTTTCAAACCTGAGCACACAAAAGAATATATCATAAATGCCCATTGGGCTCTTTACTGCGAAAATTACCTGGAGGGATTTCATATTCCCTTCGTACACGCCTCACTAAACCAGGTCATCGACTACGGAAATTATACCACTGAACTTTTTCGGTATTCCAGCCTGCAACTGGGTATTGCCAAAGAAGGCCAACTCGTTTTTGATTTACCTCCAACCTCACCCGATTACGGAAAAAATGTAGGTGGTTATTATTTCTGGGTGTTTCCCAACATGATGTTTAACTTTTATCCGTGGGGTTTATCACTCAATATTATTGAACCATTGGCCATCGACAAAACCAAAGTTATTTTTCATACCTTCATTTGGGATGAATCAAAATTTAATCAAGGAGCTGGATCTGACTTAAACCGTGTAGAAATGGAAGATGAGGCCGTTGTAGAGCGTGTGCAGAAAGGAATTCAGTCACGGTTCTACCACCACGGAAGATATTCGGTAAAACAGGAAAAGGGCACGCACCATTTTCATCGGCTTATTGCGGAGTTTATGGAGTCATGCTAACTGGAAAAGAAATAAATCCAGGCTAAAAAGTATATCGAATTGCTGCATCGCTATGAAACATCTTTTAACAATTTTTATCTATCTATTAACTGCCGGTTGTTCAACTAAGTCTGCTGAAGAGTCAAGCCAAACAGAATCTATCAGTGAGCAACCCGGCTCGATATCAGAAAATAATGAAAATACTACTTACGAAATAACCGACAACTGGGATTACAGCGAACTCTACGGAATATACTTGCACGAAAGCAACATGAAAGGCTTTACAGCTTATCTTGAAATTTTACCCGAAGGAAATGACCTTTCGTTTTCATTAACCCTTACACAAAATTCATGCACAGGTCAGGCTGAGGGAAGCATAGGGATGGCCATTCATGACGAAACAGAATACGGAGGCTTCTATGACAATGCGGATTGTAGGATGGAGTTTGTATTCAATCTCCAGGAAAATACTATCAGGATTCAGGAGGTTGGACCCTGCAGGCTCCATGAAATGGGTTGCAGTTTTAACGGAACATACTTCAAGAAAAAAGGTTGAACTGTACCAACTCCTTCATCCTAGTTCCTGTAGTTCCCAAAGCTTTTTCTGATCATAGAAGATTGTACCCTCAGCAACGGTAAGGGGAGATTCAACGTTGTCTTCATAAATCTGGCCGGTACCCAAGCCCTGAGGCAATGTAGTCTCATAATTTGCCGTAAACTGGCAAATAGCATTTAACCCAATATTCGATTCAAGCGCTGATGTAATCCACCAACCTATGGATCTTTCCTCCGCTAACGTAATCCATTCTGCGCAAGAAAGTAAACCACCATGAAGCGTAGGTTTAAGAATAATAAACTGAGGCTTAATCCGATCCAGCAATTTTTGCTTGTCAGCGACAGCTTCAACACCAATCAATTCCTCATCGAGCGCGATGGGTATAGGAGAGTTTCGACACAATTCCTCCATGATCTCAAGGCCAGCTTTAACTGGTTGCTCAATTGAATGGATTTTGTAGCGTGCCAACGTATTCAATTTATAAATCGCCTCCTCCGGTTTAAATGCCCCGTTGGCATCCAGCCGAATGGTAATTCCTTCCCGAAAGTATTTACTTCGGATGTATTGAAGTATATCACATTCCTTCTCAAAGTTTAATCCACCTACCTTAATCTTAATACAACGAAAACCCTCTGAAATTTTCATCGAGACCTGTTGAAGCATGGAGTCCAGATCACCAATCCAGACCAATCCGTTTATTGGAATAGGCGCTCCCTTACCAAAAGTGTTGGAGTAGATCATTCTCTGACCTCCATTATTTAAATCTAATAGCGCTGTCTCCAATCCAAAACGAATAGAAGGAAACCCAGGTGGAACAATCTTTTCAAGTTTATCTACGGATTGTTGTATTGACTCCACTTGCTGCAGACAGGTTCTTAGAACTTCCTCAAAATCCGGACGATCGTCTACGCTCAGGCCGGGTAAGGGCCCGCATTCACCCAATCCAAAAACTGCCGGATTATCTACTTTCCAAAGTTTTATAAACCAGGAAGTTTTATCCTTCATCCGACCGCGTGAAGTACGGGCATCGAACCCGAAATGAAATACTCTTTTTATCAGTTCTGTACGTAATTGCATAGCCTTAATCGAAGGTAAAATTATTCGATGATCCACAAATATACCTAAATGTCATGCCGGCCTATGAGCCTGCATTCCGGTAGGCAGGCGTCCCATTAAAGATTATGAGATCGCGGGTCTATGCCCGCGATGACTAAAAACGCAGCTAGGGTGTATTATAAAATAAAAAAATATTTACCCTTATCTTTGCCGGCCATCATGA
>CAZQXC010000037.1:0-20374 GCA_964597075.1 uncultured Roseivirgaceae bacterium
TTTAGCGCACCGGGACCTCCAAAAAAATCAGGAACTGGTGTAATCACTTGCGTGGCTGTTTCTAATTGCACATGGTAGTTGGCCTGTGCAGGCTCATGAACATCCATCTTCATTGTGTGTAAGCGCAAATTTTTTCGGTTTGGTGAAGGAGGCTATGAAAAATCGCTATAAAAGTTTTACTAATTTTACTAAAAAATAAACCCGACTACGCTTTAGTTTTAATGGAGCCGGACATGCCCGGACAAAGTAACGGTGGACGCATATGTTAACATTACTATCAACACGCCACCCGATGCATTGACATACTTCCCATAGCTCACTCATCATCCAGAGGTCTCTTTTTAATCATACCACCTTTAATGTCGTTTACGCTATTCTCAACAACAAAAGCATCTTCATCAATTTTAGCAATTTCAGTTTTCATTTTCTGAAGCTCCAATCGGGTGATAACGGTGTAAATCACATCATAGTCTTTCGTACGATGACCGGTTTTTCCATACCCTCCACTGCCCTTTAAAACAGTCACTCCTCTTCCCATTTTGCCAGTAATAGCACGCCTTATTTCATCACTGCGTTCGGAGATGATCATCACACTGGTGTATTCTTCAATACCGTGTACTACAAAATCAACGGTTTTAGAAGCTACCAGGTACGTGAGTATAGCATACAAGGCCGTTTCAATATTAATAACGTAGGCTGCTACCGAAAAAATTACAATGTTGAAAATCAAAATAAAGTCCCCCACCGTAAGGGTGGTTTTACGACTGCTATAAATGGCCAACACTTCGGTGCCATCAATCACACTACCACCACGGATGGAAAGTCCAATGCCGGCTCCAAGAAAAAATCCACCAAATACGGAGATTAATAATTTATCGGAAGTAATGACCGGAAATTCAAGAAAGCGCAATGCAACAGCCAATAGGAATATTGCAAGCAGTGTTTTAGCAGCAAACTTTTTCGATACCTGCGTATAGGCTATTACGACAAAGGGCAAATTAAAAATAAATACGAGGTAGGCTAAACTTATATCAGTAACAACGTTCACCAATAAGGAAATGCCCATTACTCCGCCATCCAAAAATTTGTTAGGAAGAAGAAAACCCTTCAGTCCGAATCCGGCTGCTAAAACCCCTAAGGAAATAAACAGGGTGTCTTTAATCATCCGCTCAATGTTAATTCTGCGGATGCGAAGTGCGCTTAGCTTATTCCATCGTTGCTGACTACCCATAATGCTAAAAATAACACTTCGCTTGTCAACTAACCAATGAAACCTCACCCTGCCTTCCGGCAAGCAGGCCCTGCCCCTCTCCTGCAGGAGAGGGATGTCCGGAATTCAGAATGAAAAACAAAAAAGCCAACCTGATAATACAGATTGGCCTTTTATACATCAAATCATTATCAAATCAATTCATAAACTCATCATTTCTTCACCCCAGGCGACCGCAGCAAAAATTCATCATATAGCTCTGTCTGGCGGCTTACCATCGGCATCTGCCAGCCTTCAATAAATACATGTTGCACCTGTGTTTTGGTTTCGAACGGATCGCCATCGCAAATAAACAGTGTTGCGCTTTTACCCACTTCAATTGAACCTAACTTATCGGCTACACCAAAAATCTGAGCAGGAACAATGGTAACAGCCTTTAGGGCTTCTTCCCTGCCCATGCCATAAGCAGCAGCAAAGCCTGCATGGTACGGCAGGTTTCTGTAATTCATATTGCGATCACCCGCCTGAATTGCCACTGTAACACCCGCTTTGCGCAGCAAGCCTGGATTGGCATACGGACGGTCATAGCGATCATACTCGCGGGTGGGTAAACTCTGTACGGGTCCGGCTATGACAGGAATTTTTGCTTTTGCAATTTCATCGGCTACACGCCAGCCTTCCGATACACCAGAGAAAATCACTTTCTTCACTTTCTTCTCCTGCACCCACTTAATAGCGGCTTGAATATCCTTTGAAGCGTTCACTTCAATCAACAGGGTGCGCTGACCGCGAACTACTGGAAGCATAGCCTCGAGTTGAGGATAATACTCTACCTTACCTTTGTTGGCCGAATCAAGCTTATGGTATTGAACAGCTTTGTGCCACACTTCATTTATTTTAGCCAGACTTTTTTCATTTGCCTTTTTAATGTCCTCATCCGATCTGCGATCAAAGAAGCCTCTTCTTCCGGTGGCCGGAAAATTCATCACAACGGCATCGAAACCGGCATACATCTGATCGGGTGTATAACCATGTAAATTGATTAATGAAGCCGTTCCTGGATACAAACCTCCGGATGGGACAACCAACGAAGTAGTAACACCACTGATGCGCGTAACGGGTATGGCCACAGCATTTGGATTCACAGCACTCAATGCTTTCATCTGCGGCACCACATCACCTACTTCATTGTAATCATTGGTACGAGGGTCAGATCCGACTTCCGAAAGACCAAGGATAGAACCGCCATCGATCATCCCCGGATAAATATATTTTCCTTTGCAGTCTATTACCGTGGCCCCTTGCGGAATGGTTACGCTTGTCCCTACCGTTGTAATTTTTCCATCGCTGATAACAACGGTTCCGTTTTGAATTACGCCCTTGGTAATAGTTTCAACCGTTGCTCCCGTTAGGGCAAAAGTTCCACTCGTTCCTTTCGGACTTTGTGCGTGAATAGAAAATGTCAAGCCTGTAAAAACCAATACAAGTACCGACAGTTGTTTTACAATAGTTCTCATTTCTCTTGTTGGTTAAGGCCAAACAATCTTACAGTTTCATACACTGCACCCTGCATACACGTTTCGTGATCGTGACCACGGTTAACGTGCAGTGTAACATCAATGGTTTGTTTCGGATCAACATAAATACGCTGATCCTCCGCATCCTTCTCGCGATCAAAACGTACAATACCATCCACCAGGGTCACCATCGGAACAGTATAGATAGAGAGTGGATGATCTTTAAAGATGGCTATATCAGCCTCTTTACCTACTTCAATAGAACCCACCCGACTATCAATACCCAACTGTTTGGCGGGATTAATGGTGATCAATGCTAATGCTTCATCATCTGTAAGCTGTCCGTACTTTTGTGTTTTACCAGCTTCGTGATACAGGTGGCGCATCAATTCACCATCGTCAGAATTGATGGAAGTAGTAACACCATTTTTTGTTAAGATGGCTGCGTTGTAGGCAGTAGAGTAATACACTTCAAACTTATATGCCCACCAATCGGAAAACACGGAGGCCATTGCTCCAAAGGCTGCTAATTCGGGGGCTACTTTAAAGCCTTCATTTACATGCTGGAACACCAGACGCTTAATGCCGAAATCCTTACACACATTTAGCAGCATGTAAATTTCATCGGCCCGATACGAGTGGCAGTGAATGATGATATTTCCGCGTAAAATATCAGCCATGGTTTCAAGGCGCTTGTTATACGCAGGTGGTGCACCCCTAAAACCTTTCTGGACTTTGGCTTTGTTGTAGGCATCCCATGCTTCCATATAAGCTTTGCCTTGTGAGAAAGCTTCGCGGATAACAAACTCCACGCCCATACGGGTGCGAGGCACTATACCATTGCCACCACCATGAACGCGTGTTGGATTTTCACCTAAAGCAAATTTGATCGTACGCGGAGCACCTTCCATTTTCATGGCTTCGGGATCTTTAACACCATAGCGTAGCTTCATCGTTTCGCACTCACCACCAATCGCATTGGCTGAACCATGCATGGCATGGATAGACGTTACCCCCCCGGCCAGCGCTCTGTAAAGACCAACCTGAAACGGATTGATCGCATCACCGGTAAATACTTCACCTGTAACAGGTGCTGTTGCTTCGTTGATGGCGTCAAGACCAGCATGGGAGTGTGCGTCAATGATGCCAGGCATCACAAACATGCCGGTGGCATCAACTACTTTATAACCAGTGGGGGCAGCAATGCCTTTTCCAATCTGGCTTAGCTTACCATCCTTCACTAAGATATCGGTATTTTCCAAAGTTCCTTTGGTGATGGTTAAAACAGTGCCTCCTTTGATAAGCACGTTGCCTCGCTCCACCTGCGCATACACAAGGTTGATTGAAGCAGCAAACAGGAATGTTATTATTATCTTTTTCATAGTTCTTGCTGATTACTGGTTAGGGTCTTTTGAACCTTTCATCGGGAAACTTCCAAAGCTACCTACCGACATCGTTCCTTCAAAGTCGCTACCATCAATGGTTAAACTAACATCGATATTCATGGTGCCTCCACCAGCATTGAAGCCAAACGCAAACGTCATGGAATTTCCGTCCACTGCAATTGAATTTAATTCAGTCTCCAGTCCGCTCATACTGCTGGTAATCGTACCGGAATACGATCCGCCTTCATTCTTTATTTTAATTACACCCGTTGAGGTACCTTGTGGAGTTTCTGTAGTATATGACCATGTACCATTCGGGTCAGCCTTTTTATCATTTCCATTTTTAGCATCAGTCTTCTTCTCCTCTTTCGCTTCATACTTATGCATTATGCCATCAACAAAAACATAACGCACCTTGGCTTTCTCGGAAAAGTAGGGTTTATCAGAAATCACCAGGTTGGCAATCTTACCGTTGTCAACTGTTCCGACACGATCAGCGATACCCAACAGTTGAGCTGGTGTTGTGGTGAGCGCAGCCAGGGCCTGATCTTCCGTTAAGCCAGCCGCGATCATTCTACGCAGGTTGGCCGGTATATCTTTTATTTTTACCGATGCTGTTGAAAACCCAAAGGTTACTCCTGCTTTTTGAAATACTGAGGCTTGTGCCGTGAACTGTGCGATAGACTCCGCCTTTCTTTTTTCAAGCGCTTCCTTTTCAGCATCCGAAGGTTTTTTTGCTTCCTCCTTTTTATCGTCCTTCTTTTCCTCTTTTATAGCATCGGGTAAATCCAGACTCAGAAAAACTTTTGCGTTGGAGGCTTTAATTTTAGTGATCAAATCCCAACCGTCCTTCACATCACCAAGCACCACATTAAAACCCAGATCTTTTTGCAATGTTAAAATACGGTTAGCATCCAGATAACGATCGGCCTTAAATAACACAGACATGCGCTTATCAATTACCGGGTAAAAAGCTTCGAGTATTTTATCGCTTACAGGCCGTTCCAACCCGGCACGATTGGAGGCATACATACTTTCATAGGCTTTTGCCTGCGAAGCCTGACGATACAATTCGCGGTATTTCGACATCACACCGATCACTGTGCTAGGATACACTCGCTGGGCTGAAGTTAACTCTGAATAAAAGGAGGAGTTTCCAAGCAATACCATGTCATTGGCTGAATTACCACCCAGTTGAACAATAGCTGAACTTCCGGGAAGCATACCACCATAGGGTACCACTTGCGCAGTTGTAAAGCCCAGTGAACGCAAGTCTTCAACTGTTTTATCAGCTGGATTTAGGGAGGTGCGAACATCGTTTTGTGGAGTAATGCCAGCCTGAGCAGGTTCCGGATTTCCCGGATCTTTGGGACGCTCTCGATTAGTTTCTTCTTTTGGCTTTATAACACCAACACGGGAGTATCCATCAATAAAACCGGCATACACATACATGCTGTCGGCTTTGATGACCACGGCATCGGCAGGGATGGATAAATTCTTTCCCACATTCTGAATAATGCCATTTCGGAGGATGACCGTGCCCATCTCCACCTTTCGGCCCGGGCCCTGAATAATATTTACATGGGTGATGGCATACGTACGGGTAACGGGAGCCAGCTTAACCTCTTCCTGCGCATACACGCCCAGGGACGTCCAACAAAGAAGCAATACAAGCCATTGCCGGGGTATTCGGTAAAATCGATTCATGAAAATTAGTTTAAGATTTAGGAACCAAGCAGGCAAGATATACCGATTGAATCAGGTAGTCAATCGGAATACATGGGTGGTTTATTTTTTCATTCGATGGTCATGACTGGAAGGAAAAAGCTTGATTCATGGATTTTATTCTGAGTGTTCGCTTGATGTCCTGTTCAAAAACCTCACCTCACTCCTGCCTACCAGCTCATGCCTCGGACACCCCTCCCCCTTCAGAAGCCCTTCAGAAGAGGGGAAGGGGTGAGGTTCCGTTAACAAAAATCTGTCTATTGTGTGACTTAAGTCATAGATGTGCTTTGGCAACCACAGCATATTTGTTGAAAACACAAGAAAATGAATTTCACCCATTCGTACACCGTAAACCTGGGCTGGCGCCACGACCGACAGGGTACTTTGTCCTCTGAAGAACTGGATAAAACCGTTGAAGTAGCCACACCCCCTCCCTTTCCTAAAGGTGTTGAAGGCCTTTGGTCACCCGAGCATTTATTTACTGCGGCCGTGAGCAGTTGCCTGATGACAACCTTTTTAGCAATTGCCGAAAACTCAAAGCTGGAATTTGAAAGTTTTACCTGCAAAGCCATGGGTACCTTGGCTAAGGTTGATGGAAAATATAAAATGACTGAAGTCTTGCTGGAGCCTCACCTGATTATTTCATACGAGAAAGACTATGATCGCGCTGAACGCGTATTACAAAAAGCTGAGGCAGCCTGCCTGATTACGAATTCCATTACAGCCAAGGTAACTATGAGCCCCTCCATTGTGATCGGGGGGTTAATACCCGAAGTGTAATAACATTCGTGATTACTTAGAAGCCAATTTTTATCAATCTCCTCATCAGTAATTTCCTTGATTCATTGGATATAAGTTAAATATGCCCATTCCATAAAATGACGGGTAAATGACGGGCTAAATCCGTTATCCCCAAGGGGTATAACCCGTATCATTGCACAGCCAAACCGTATTGTACAATGCAACAGCCCGAACTCGGCAGGCGCTTAACCGCCCTGCGAAAAGCACGAAACCTTACCCAGGAAGAACTGGTAGAGAAAAGTCATGTAAGCGTACGCACCATTCAACGCATTGAAGCGGGTGAAGTATTGCCCCGCATGTCAACTGTAAAAATTCTGCTGGAAGCCCTTGGGGAATCGTATGAAACATTTTTAACGAAACCCACTAACATGGAAACAAAAACTGAATTGGAACACACCGGCCGTAGCATACTGCTGACCGCTGTGGTAGCCGGAGTAATTTACCTGGCTGTTGAAATCTGCTTAACCGCCATGGATATTGCCTGGTTTACGAAGGATCGTGCATGGGAACAATGGATTAACCTGGTGTACATGGGGCTGAGTATTATTATGATGGCTTCGTACACCTTGTTTGCCCGAGGATTTATTCTATTGAGCAAATTGTTTGAGAACAAATTGCTTACACTTGGTGCATACCTGATGATTGTTGTCGTGCTGGGTGTTGGTGTACTGGATAGCGTAACAATTTTTTCAGAAAATATAGATCGACTGTGGTTGCCGTATTCCATAGCGGCTATTGTTTCGGGAGCATTAACCCTAGTATTTGGTATTGCACTGCTGCGCCTTCAGGATGGCATGGGTGAACTGGCGCGTGTTGCCGGTATCCTTGAAATCCTTATTGGCTGTACGCTGCTAACCGTAGTACTCTTTTTGATTGCTTATGTGATTTTGATTCCGGCCATTATTGTTGAAATTCTGGTGTTGTACCGTGGCTATGAATACTTATCCAAATCAACAACAAATCAGGTGGCCTTAAGTGCTTAAAATTTTAACCACATAGAACATAGCGTTAGTTTCTATGTGGTTACACCTTACCACAAAATTTTCCTTCTTAACCCACTTCAAACTATGATTAAAAAAATAGTTCTCATTATCGTATTGTTTATTCTTTTCATTGCATTCCTTTTAACACAGTACACACCAACCCTTTCCGAGAATCATGGAAAGTTAGATGTCAAGCTATTTCTTGGTGATAGCATTAATCAGCCACTCATTGTTGCCTTTGGTGGCGGTCCCGGTGGAAACGACTGGACACGCAACTACCTGAAAGAAAAACGCGAAGAGTTCCTGAACCGAGGTTATGCCGTCTTGGCCATCGGCTATTTTAATACAGGAAATACACCTGATGCGCTTGATCGCATTTCGCTTAATGCTATTGCAGATACCATTATGAGCGTGGCCAGACGATATCCACAACTTGACACAAACAAAATCGCGGTGCTCGGTGGGTCAAAGGGTGGTGAGCTCATCTTAAATCTCGCTAGTCGGTTTGATCGATTCAAAGCTGTTGTGGCACTCTCCACTTCGCATGTCAGTTTTCCTGCCATTACCTGGTCGGCCAACACATCGTCCTGGATATACAATGGTGTTGAAGTCCCCTATGTGTCTGCTCCTTACGAAACCATAATTCCTGCCTTGAAAGGAAATTTGCATGAGGCATTTTCTCTTATGCTGAAAAATAAGTAAGAAGTAGAAAAAGCAGGGATAGCCGTTGAAAAAATAAACGGGCTGATTCTGATCCTATCAGCTAAAAATGACGAGCAGTGGCCTGCAACCATTATGTCAGAACAACTTATCAAACGTCTGGAGGAAAATAACTTTAATCATTACTTTCAGGATGTAATTCTGGAAGGCGGGCATGTAGAGCCTTTAAATCACTTCAACTATGTGTATGATTTTTTAGATCTGCATTTCAAATAGATAAATATTCGTTCATGGCATCAATTTATTTCACCCTACTCGCTTTGCCTTATACCCCTCCTTCACCAGGATCTGCACTAAACGATCACGAAAGTCACCTTGGATAATAATTTCACTATCTTTCACGGAGCCCCCTGAACCACATTTATTCTTCAACGTTTTTCCAAGTGTTTCCAAATCGTTGGCCGTACCTATGAATCCGGTTACCAACGTAACCTGTTTGCCGGCACGTCCGTTTTTGTCAAGCAATACACACAGTTGCTGTTGTTGTGGCGGCAAGGTTGCAGCTTCTTCCGTCTTATGATAGTTGAATTCAAAATCCGATGAAGTGGAATACACCACACCGTCCCTGTTTTTCCATTCGTTTTTCTTTGCCATGTGCTAAAGCATTAAAATCACAGTAAAAATAAGCATGAATGCCGTTACTATACCTGCATTAAACCGCAAGTCTAATTTAGCATAAGGGAGTAATACCAACATTGAACAAATCAGCAATACCATGGGTACAAATACAAAATTTCCATACAAGGTTGCCAGGTTGTTAATATGAAGCGTATTCTCTGCATTCTGAATATCTACCAATTCCTCAAGCAAAAACGTCTCCTCAAAAACTAAGTTATCACCTACACGAAGTTTATATAAATCGTCAGTTGAAAAATTCAAATCTCTACCTGTGTTCGTTACAAAATACAAATGTGTGTTCCTTCTGAATACTTCTGTTCGTACTTTCGATATGGTCTCCAGTTTTTTCTTTCGCGGAAGCACAAAATCGATTAAAAGAAAAAGGCAAAGCGTACAACTCACACGAGCCATTATTTTCAGGTAAGGCATAGCCCCTTTCATCATATCCATCTGGGTAGGGCCCTGTGGTGGCGCGGATGGATGGGAAGCTCTTCTATGGTAGGCCGGATCACGATGCCGTACAGGCTCTTCTACTACTACACTTGTAAACGGATTTGTTAAGCGGAAATCATATTCCCTTCGTTTTACTTCATCACCAAGTACATCATAGGCCTCGTTAATTTCTTTGATTAACTCTTGTGCAGAAGGATCGGGATTTATGTCGGGATGAAATTGCTGGACCAGCCTGCGGTAAGCACGTTTAATCTCAGCTGCGTGGGCCGTGCGCGGCACACCCAAAATAGTGTAGTAATCTTTCATCCAACCCGAAATAAAACAAAAAGACCTGAAGAGTTCGAATGTTTCGTAACGTGAATTATAAGTACTTTCGACAAATATATTTTTATGAATAGTAGAAACACTTTATTAACCGGTGCCGCTTTGGGATTGGTAAGCGTTGCGCTTGGCGCATTCGGTGCACACGCGTTAAAACCCATGCTCACCGAAACAGGTCGGGTGGATACTTTCGAGTTAGCCGTTCGTTATCAATTCTATCATGCCCTGGCATTATTGGTTAGCGGCCTACTGGAACATACTTTCAATGCAGCATTCATCCGCTATGCATCCTGGCTGTTTTTCATCGGAGTGATTCTGTTTAGTGGCAGTCTGTATCTGTTATGCTTTACACAAGTAACGGCTTTCGCCATGATAACACCGATTGGTGGTGTAGCCCTGATCACCGGCTGGGCCATTCTCTTTGTTGGTATTTACAAAAGTTATCAAACAAAAAAGCCATCCTGAATCGATTTCAGGATGGCCCATTTCGTTGTAAAAGATTATTCTTACTGTGGATTCTTGGTCAGAACGGTGGTAACAAATGAAATCAGGTTATCCTCATTTACAGCATTGGAAACAACAGTTACCGTTTTATTCTGGCGACCCATTGTTCCGGCACTGTTAAAACCTATTTTTATTTCACCATTTCCACCTGGAGGAATCGGGTTTTTGGGCCATGAGGGTGCCGTACATCCGCACGTTACCTGAATATTAGAAATAATAAGGGGCTCATTACCTGTGTTGGTAAACTTGAATATGTGCTCAACATTATCGCCCTGGAAAATATCCCCGAAATCATGTGAGCTTTTCTCAAAGGCCAGTACAGGGCCATTTACTTTGGTGGCCGGAGTTTTAGTTTCCTGTGCGGTTACATTCCCAAAAAGTGCTACCCATGCCAATAAAACAATATACTTTTTCATAGCTTTTTTTTCAAAGTTAATAATCACAGAACAACAATTCAGTCAATAAAGTGCATATTTATTGAAGATTCGTGACTTTACCGTCCATCTTGAATTATTAATCTTGGTAATCTTTCATGGAACAACATATTGAAGCCCAGTTTGGCAATAAGGTCAGAGTCAGGGTATGCGGATTATGCTGGAAAGGCGATTCACTGCTCCTCATCAACCATCGTTTATACGAAAAGCAGGATTTCTGGGCACCCCCGGGCGGTGGCGTTGAATATGGCCAGGACATGAATGAATGCTTAAAACGTGAATTTTTGGAAGAAACAGGCCTTCAGATCAATGTGAATAGTTTCAGGTTTGTAGCAGAATTTATAAAGTCGCCTCTGCATGCCATTGAGTTGTTTGCAGATGTGACTGTAACAGGGGGTAGTCTGATAACAGGATTAGACCCTGAAATGACATCTGAAAATCAGATTATCTATGCCGCTGAATATGTCCCCTGGTCAACGGTGCAGACCCTACCCGAGCAGGAAAAACATGGGATTTTGAAGCTTTGCAAGACAGTGAATGAATTGAAAACTTTAACTGGCTTTTATAGAATATAATTCCCCAAACACGGATTTTACCTTGTTTTTTACCCTCTAAAATAATTATACTTGTGGCCTTAAACCGTTTACAATGAACCTTTCAAAAATTGTCGCCTACATTCTCTTTGTCGTAAGCTTAGGCCTTGCCTATTACCTTTATAACAGTATAAACTCAACGATTGTATTCAAAGAAAAAATAGTATCCACGGAGCGTCAAATCACGGATAAGTTGTCAGTTATACGGGAAGCCCAAAAAGTTTTCTTAGAACAAAACGGAAGGTTTACGAGCAATTGGGATTCCTTGATCAACTTTATTGAAACAGGAACAGTGCCCATTACCGTAAAAACAGAAACCATTATTCCATTGAGCTATGGGGTAGATAGCATTTTAGTTAAAATAGATACCATCGGTGAGGTATCCGCCCGAGAAAAGATTTTCAGAAAAACATATACTGTTAACGCTGCGGATAACGGTACTTTCCTGGGCTTCTTTAAAAATACGGGTGACTATGTTGTAAAAGGAACAAAATCCTATAAAATGAAAAGGGAGACCAGTGAACGCATGGAGGAATTTGGTTTCCTGGATAAGGGCACGATTAGTAGTATCGCTGAAATTAAAGTGGGGGAGAATATAAAGAAAGGACAAAACCTGATAACCTTCTGGGATTACCAATTAAATCCTGATGTCGACATCAAAAACCTTAGCAAAGTTCCCGGTTCTGACAAAACTTTCGATATTTATACTTCACAAATTGAGCGAAGCGGTATAAAGGTTTGGGTAATAGAAGTTAAGGATCCAGCGCCAATCAATCCAGATAGAAGAGAAGAGAATGAGGCTAAGAACCGCAAACCGTTACGCTTCGGATCTAGAACAGACGCCACTACTGCCGGAAACTGGGAATAACTTGCAAATTCTTGCTTCGTTTAAACTAATTAAAAAAATAAAGGATGATCGTTTTGAAGAAGACAACATCCACGAGTATACCTTATTAGTTAACGTTGGCCCGCGCGATGTACAGGTAGCTGTAATTGGTGGTGATGATAGCCGGGTTCTCTTTTTAGAAGATTATGTACTTCCCTCTGTTACGTCAAGCGAAGATTTAATTTCAACACTTGATCAACTGTTTGATCATCATCCGTTTTTGAAGGCAGGGTTCTGGAAGAAAATCAAAATCTCCGTAAAAAACCAAAAACTTGTTCAGATTCCTGAAACACTTTTCGTTCCTGAATCATCCGCAGACTACCTGAAGTTTAACGCCAACGTAAACAAGAACAGCGAAAAAGTCTTGTCAGTTCCTATGAAAAACAGCCAGGCAGTAACCGTATTTGCCGTTCAAAAAGAGCTTACCTCGTGGCTTGAAGGAATTTACCCACAGAAAAACTTTATAATTCTTCACCAATCGGCAGCGCTAATTGAAGGCATTATGAATTACGCTGCCACCCGAACTGATAATCCATTATACCTGTACGTTGATCGGTTTAAACTGCATATTCTTTCTGTTATTGAAAATAAGTTGGTGTACTATAACCAGTTCAGCATACTTAGCTTTCAGGATTATGTAAAGTATATCATGCTGGTAATGAAAACACTGGAGATGGATCAGCAAACCGGTAAGGTAATCATGTGGGGATATATTGGTAAAAACTCACCACACTATCATGAGTTTTACAAGTATATCCAAAACGTTTCGTTTGGCGAACGCCCCAAGCATCTTTCGTTTGGATACTTTTTTGATGAAGTACAAGACCACCATTTTGTAGATCTCTACAGCATCAACCTATTTTGATCATCTTGGTAATACGCTTCCATTTGCCGACCTTTAACCAATAACCCTTACCCAATGAAACGAATTGCTTTGTTTCCTGGATCATTCGATCCGTTTACCAAAGGTCATGAAGATATTGTATTAAGAGGCCTTAAATTATTTGATGAAATTATTATTGCTATTGGGTATAACAGCGATAAAAGTGTGCGGTATTTTGAGATTGCATTGATGCTGGATTGCATCCGAAAAACGTTTGTAAAATACCCCAACATTAAGGTTGTTACCTTTTCTGAACTTACGGCTGAGTTTGCCCGTAAAAATGGAGCACAATACCTGTTACGTGGCCTGCGAAACACAACCGACTTTGAATATGAAAACAGTATTGCTCAGGTAAACCGGTATTTAAATGCGGAACTGGAATCAGTTTTTCTAATCACCTCACCACAATTCGCCTCCATCAGCTCTTCCATCATTCGTGAGGTACACCGGTACCAGGGTGATGTTTCGAGTTTTTTGCCTTACAAACTTTAACGTGGGGATTTAATGTCTACTAAATCATAATAGCGCTCAAAAACGTATCGAATGGATTTATAAGAATGCTCCAGGGCATGGTACACTTCTTTAGTTTTCATCCAACGCAACTCTTCAATATCTTCCTCCCCGCTGGGTTTCATTTTTGAGTCATCGATTAAATCCATGGCATACCATTTTGTTTTTTTAAGCATGGCTCGTCTGTTCATGGTATAGGTATGCCAGGTAGTGCAAATCTTGCCCGCCAGCTTTATCGAAACATTACACTCTTCTTCCACTTCACGAATAGCCGTTTGAGGATATTTTTCTCCACGATCTTTTTTACCCTTTGGTAAATCCCATTTCTTCATCCGGTAAATCATCAGAAATTTATCCTTCTTTCGGACTAGGCCACCGGCCGCTTTTATCACTTTAAACTTACTGGTAAGTAAATTTTTTAAGGCAGTATAATCGAATGCATTAATATGCAGCGAATATAAGCCAATAGGCACTTTGGAATTGAGGTACTCCAGAAGCATTTCAAATTCAGGTTCGCGAACATTTTTCACCCAAACATGCTGCACCAGTTTGGCCCGAGAAATGGGCTGGGTAGCCGCATCAATAATATGGTTAAAATGCCCGTCAACCGGGCCTTCATCTGCTTTATAAAGACTTACCGGAATATCATTTATGAATATAATCATTCGGGAAAGGCTAGTAAACGTACCATGTTTACAAAGGAATAAATAATCTCCAAGGACACAAGTAGTAGCACAAAGTTTTTTGCACTATTTAATTCCCAAACTTGATTAAACGAACTGATTACCTGATTTTCGGGGAACAATAATTTAAACTATGCCCAGCATAAAAGTAGAAGGAAAAACAGCAGGCAACGTGGCCGCCATGCTATTACAGATTGAGGCCATAAAATTAAGTACTCAAAAGCCCTTTACCTGGGCTTCTGGATGGAAATCACCGATCTATTGCGATAATCGCCTCGCCTTGTCCTATCCTGAAACCAGAAATGCTCTTAAAGCAGCACTTGTACACGCGATTAAAGAGAACTATGCTGCTGTTGAGGCTATTGCAGGCGTAGCTACCGCGGGTATTGCGCCAGGAGCACTGGTGGCTGATGCCATGAACCTTCCCTTCACTTATGTTCGCCCAAAACCGAAAGATCATGGGATGAAAAACTTAATTGAAGGCCGGATCACCAAAGGACAAAAAGTTGTCGTGATAGAAGATCTTGTCTCAACAGGCGGAAGTTCGTTAAAAGCAGTACAGATAATTCGGGATGCTGGAGCTGATGTGTTAGGCATGGTTTCTATATTTACATACGGTTTTGATATCGCCATGGAGAACTTCTACCAGGAAAATGTTTCCTTGGTAAGCTTAAGTGATTACAACAACCTGATTCAATGTGCCCATGAGCAAAAATTCATAACTGAAGCAGATCTGGTTTCCCTAAAAGCTTGGCGATATGATCCCTCGAAATGGAAGGTGTAAAATAAATCTATACGTAGATGGCTGTAAATACATTTGCTCCTGAAACACGAAAATCTTCTGCAAAAAAAATTGAGCCTCTTCCTATCGGAAGCACCATTGCCGTAATCGGTGCTGGTGCCTTTGGCGGGTGGGCCGCTCTTTTCTTACTTCGACAACACTACAACGTAATACTTATTGATGCCTGGGGTCCCGGAAACTCACGGTCTAGTTCGGGTGATGATACACGTGTGATACGATCAACCTATGGCGCCAATGAATTTTATTTCGATTTAAATATACGGGCACTTACACTCTGGAAAGAACATGAACAACGCTGGAACAAAAAATTATTTCATAATAAAGGCGTAATGTGGATGTGCTATAATGAAAAAACACCTCTGGTAGATGACTCTATTTCATTTGCTGAGAAACATGGGATGGAATATGAAAAACTTTCACTTTCAGAACTTTCAAAACGATATCCCATTATTAACACTTCCGATCTCCATCACGCGTACCTGGATTCCTTTGGTGGATGCTTGCGTGCACGCGATGCCTGCCAGGCTGTTCACAAAGCTTTTTTAGAAGAAGGTGGCACATACATACAGGCTCATGCGCTGCCCGAAAAAATTAAAGATGGCAGGCTAAACGCCATTCAACTCACCAATGGCGCAACCGTAAATGCCGACCTATTCATTTTCGCTTGCGGGTCGTGGCTGGGGAAAATCTTTCCGGAAGTATTGGGTACTACTATTACGTGTACCAAACAGGAGGTATATTACTTTGGTGTACCGCATAATCGGGCACCAGCCTATGAGCAACTTCCAGTATGGGTAGATGTTGATGGGAAGAATTTTTATTATGGCATTCCTGGAAACTCATACCGTGGTTTTAAAATAGGTGTAGATGAACGGGGTGCACCGTTCAACCCAACAGAGGGCGATCGTCTGCCCAATCCTGATGTGCTGGCAAAAGCCCGTAAATTTATCGCACACCGTTTTCCGGGATTGGCGCAGGCTCCCCTCATTGAGAATCGTGTTTGTCCTTATGAAAACTCACCGGATGGGAATTTCATTTTTGATAATCACCCTGAGGCCTTGAATTTATTTTTTCTTGGTGGTGGTTCCGGTCATGGCTTTAAGCATGGGCCAGCCTTGGGTGAAATGGTATCCGGCATAATTAGCGGATCACAATCCATACCCGAACATTTTCTTACCTATCAAAAATAAATATAATCCCCAGAGTGTATACCAAATTATTGTTCTAAGCTAGCGCTGCATTATGTGTATCGGCATCATTACTAACCTTTACAAACTTTCCTGAAATAGATTTCATCAGTTCATCAAAACGCTGATCAATCCGTTCATTCAGTGCATTGGCAAAATCCTCTCCTTTTCTGGTAACTTTTTTACGTGTACCCGATCCTCGTTTTGATACGTACATACCACCCAAAACTGCTCCGACTGCAATTCCTGCAACCACACCAAGCAACGCTTTTCTCGTTTTCATATTCGCCTTTTTTTTAACCCCTTAGACGATACGAATATAGCTCATCGGGAAATCGTTGTCGATGACCAACGTCAGGTTGAAGTAAAATTTAACTAAAGGAAAACCAATTTTTTACAATAAGGAAGCCAAACGTGCAAGCTTAAATTAACTACGCTAAATCGTCTTAATCTTAATTTAATAATGAACAAAAATGCTTTTTTCTTTTGATATTGTCGCTGCAAATTGTACAGCATGCAAAACAACTCCACACTACTAAAGGCCACTGAAACAATGAGTATAGACCTGAGTCGCATTCGCTATCCGAAGGTCAGAAAATTCCTGGCAGACTACCAACTATCAAAACCTCAGGATTTCGCCAAACTCAACTCCATTGGTTACCATCCAGGAGATACCAGCTATTATGAACACCTTAGAATATATTCCTTCAAACAAAATATTAATGACGTTTGGAATACCTATAAAACCATACGGCCCGATCAGGTTTGGCGTGGCGATATGGTGAAGTTTGGAATGCAGTATACACGACAGGACCACACCATCACCTACACAGATGACACGAAATATGATGGACTTAAAGCGGGACAAGTCATTATTCTTAATCTTAGATTACTCAATGGCTTGCTCAACCTGGCGGTCGGACATGAAATTATGGATGTCAATGATGAAGAAAAAACTATTCGCATTAGCTACCTGGAGAATTCCGCATCGCAAGGTTCGCAATTCATTAAACTCACAGCCAAACCAAATGGCGGCACGCAGTTAACCCATAAAACCTTGTATAAAAGTGGCTCATGGTTTCGTGATAAAGTACTGTATCCCGGTTTGCATACTAAAGCCATTGGAGAGTTTCATGGAAATGTCAGAAGCATGTTAGAAGGTAGAGTAGAATGAACGTAGGCGTCAAGAAAATAAATACTCAACGCTTCAGACTATCAAAATACTAGTATGCCTGCCACCCGCGTTTCTATTCACCTAGCCATATTGTCCGATGCACCTACACTGGCCTTACTGGGTGAGACTACCTTCCATGAAACCTTTGCGCATCAAAATACAGAATCGGATATGAAGAAGTATGTGTTCGAAAATTTTTCGAAGGAGCAGGTGATAAAAGAGTTAGAGGATGCAAACAACAAATTCTTTCTGGCACGATGGCACGAACAACCCATTGGGTATATGAAACTGCGGTTAGGGGAACATCCGGACCAACCCAAAAATACAAAATCAGTTGAACTTGAGCGGATCTATGTCTTGAAGGATTTTCTAAACAATAAAGCTGGTGCAGCATTGTTGGGTCATGCCATTAATCTTAGCCGTAATATGGGTTACCAAACGTTGTGGTTAGGGGTATGGGAACACAACGAACGAGCCATCAATTTCTACGTACGCTGGGGATTTACAACCTACGGCTCGCATATTTTTGTATTAGGCACTGATCCGCAAATTGATATTTTAATGAAGAAAGACCTGAATGGAGACTAGCGTAAACTTCGTGTTAGTCTCCCCTACTTTTTACAATTCTACCAATTCCTTTTCAGATTAACGCTGCAAGAACCCGATCAGCAAGCCCGTGCTTGCGTGCTGCTAATTTTTGCTTCCTGCATGATCAATCAAATTTTCTATGCAACTGGTCACATAATCTCCGTTCCCAAATCCATACCAGTTCATCAATCGGGTTTCATAATGATTCTCCTCAAAGTACTTATCGGGGGTAACATACCCGATATACCCTCCATTAAAGCTGGTGATAATAGTAGTTAATGCGTATTGTGAAGCATACTGATCAAGGTGGTGATTGAATTCTCCAGAATAATCGCAGGGGGTTCCAATCATCAGCACATTGCCTATCCGTAAAGCATTCAAATGCACCGGGTACTCACCAAAAGCATAGCGAAACAACCATGCCCGTAACCGGAGTGACCCGGTTAGTTTTGGTTGGGGTTCTGTAAGTAATAGGGGCACACGATAAAACACGAGTGAACTATCGTGTACAACACGTAATTGTTTTTTATTAGTAAGGAAATAAGAAGATACTTCTGAGGCCATCCAATCAATGCAATTCTCACCCTTAGGTACACGGCAGGCATGGCTTCCTACAGCTCCGGCCATGAACATCGCAAAGGAATAGCCTTGCGCTTCTATGGCGTCAACCAGTGCACCCGGATAGTCGCGCGACAGGCGAAGATCAGCAGAAGATAAACATGTAGCGTGGGCCGTGTAACTTAACAGTACTTGTTTGGTGCTATCGCTTTGATGGATTTCTATCACCCGGAGCAAGGAGTCAACCGGACCATTCTTGATTAGTCGGTTGCGTACCGCATGGGGAATAGGAATCACACCAGTCTTCAATGCAGCGGGTTTCACTGAATGAGATGCTGCAACAATGCAATCCTTAATTTTGTCCACAATAAACCTCACCACATCATCCTGATAGGTACCATATAAAAGTGAAGTGGATCTCTCGCCCCAATTACCGATGCTGTTATGGCTGTGAGTCGCACCTAAATACGTGTTATCCAATGAAAATCCAATAAATGGAAGTTCCTGCTCCAATAGGGCAGTAACCGTTGGTGGTATGATCAATAAATCAGCACTAACAATAGCCACACGCTGTGAGCCATTGTGAAAAACCATTGCGCGGACATAAACCGAATCGCGGATGCCCTCCATAAGTTTCCCTTTGCGTTTTCCATAGCCTGCCGTTGCCACCGGAAAGGATGGGGTAAGGTTTACTTTTGCGTAGCCGACATGAAAGGATGAAATAGGTTTTGGGAGAGGTTTTAGTTCACGAATCATGTCTTTCATCCTGGTTGCTGATTCGGTCCTGTCAATGACCCGGTTAAGGGGAGCCACACCAATAGCAACCAGAAAGATTAACAGCGCAACAAAAGTTACGAATGTGTAAAGGAGATAACGCAATACGTTCTTCATAAAGCTTAAAGCGCGAAGATATAAATTTCAGTTGCTGTATTTCAACCTAAAATCAGAATAGACTTTACTCAGGCGTATAAAGCAATCTTCTGTTTGAAAAGTCATAAAGTGTTAATCTGCGCAAATCATAATACGCTGCCCAATAGGAACGCAGTGCGCCTACATAGCTGCGCTTTGCGGCATCTTTTTCGGTAAGTGCAATGTTCAGGTTAGTAATGTCAATTTTGCCAATGAGGTAACGGTTTTGAGAGACTACATAACGCTCATCAGCCACCTCATCTGATTTTTTGGTAATTTCAATCTGACTAATCAGAACATCAAACTGGCCAACCTGGGTAATAATTTCCTGCTCAAAATCGACCTCATCTTGCGCAATAACATAATCGTTTAATTTTTTATTGGCAATGGCAGTCTGCATGCGTGCCTGGTTTCTTCCCCAATCTATAATCGGAATATTTAATGTTAATGCGAAGATTTGCTGTTGTGTTGGATCCTGATAAATATCAGAAACCACTAACCCCTCATTATTTAATCCAAAACCCGCATTTAAATCCATTTCAAACCGTTGTCCTCGTGCCTGAGCTACTTCCCGGTCGGCTTCGACTTTTCGTCTTTCAAAGGCAATAAAATCCGCCCGATTCTCTTTCGCCAATTGCATTGCCTCATCAACCGATACATATAGCGGAGGAATTTCTTCCGGCAAAACTAATTCAAATTGCTCATTGTTGCGTAACCCCAGGTAGCTTCGCATTTGTAACCGAGCAATTTGCAAATTAATTTTTGCCTGCGTCACATCCTGTCGGGAGCGAAGTAATTGCAATTCAGCTTGTAATAATTTATCCTTGGGTGTGGTTCCAATATTGTAACGACCCTCTTCAATTTTATAGATCGTATCGTTATTGGCCAGGTTATATTCAGCTATCTGCAAATTGATCTGAGCGTCTAATA
>CAZQXC010000038.1:0-19909 GCA_964597075.1 uncultured Roseivirgaceae bacterium
AAAATACTCCACAGTTTTGACAGCTCCTCAGGGGTTAAAGGCTGAGGGATAATGCGGATCTGCTCAACTTGCTGGTATAAATTATTTCCTGGTAGAGCCAACTGCATCTCCCCCGGCTTAAATTCTGGGTGATGGTGCAGCAGTTCTACTATCTGACCCAATAGTTGATGGCTGGCCAAATCGTCGTCATCTCGACCATAGGCCGTAATGAAATAGTATAGATTAAGCGCTAGATCGGGCGACCTTTGGGCTTGATTGGCCGACCAACTGCCCGCATTATTCTGACCACCCCAGGCAGCGTTGGGTGATATTTGATACAGGAAGAGGTTGAGCTGGTTGCCGCGATCGCTATGGCTTCGGGCTCGGTTTGGCGGCTTTGCGGTAATAATTGTATCCGGCAACACTTTGCTTACCTGCATCAGCAGGTTGCGTAGGGCAGCCGTAACTGTGGCAATCGCCAACGAATTGCTCATAGTCTAGATCTGGCAAAACGTGCTTCATCTCAGCCTGACTTGACTGTACAGCCTACCCTTCCAAAAACCCTATCCGAGTTTTGAAATATTTAGTAACAAAAATAGATATTCATTACTATGGCTTATGGCCTGTGGTTTAGGGCGGAACCTGCATAGGGAAGAATTTTTTCTTCATTGACTTTCTGCAAAAACTCCGCTTACACTGCGCAAAGATTCGACAATTCGACTTTAAAAAGTTTTCATCCGGTGTTCCTGGGGCTTCAAGGTTGCCGTCTCCAAGCGAGGTCTGGCAGCTGCGGGTTTGCGGTAGAGGTTAGGTTGGTCAAGTTTTGTACCTGCTTACTCTTGGGTCATGCCCTGTTTCCATAGTCGAAACAGAGCACAGCTTCAACATTACTTTGGGCAATCTCTGTGAGTAGCTTGAACCTGAACGTTGCCACATCGTCTCCCCTGCCTTGGGGCGTGGAGGTTCCTAGCGAATGGAGGGTCAATGATCTGCCTGTGCCGGAGTACGTCAGTTCGGCACAGGCAGAAACTACACCCAGCTTAGGCACCGAAATTATGGCTCGGGGCAGTTCGGCAATCCAATGGCAATTTTCGCCTTCCCTTTCGCTCCGACAGTCCGCCTCTAGCCAGGGAGCATCGGCCTTTTTTGACGAGCTGCGGTTTTGGTTCTATAGCGATCGCGCTGGCGACGGCAGCCAAAACAAGCCGTTCTATCTAAGCTTTGAAGCCGCTGGAGGAGGCCCCGTCTGGCAACGCCTGCTACCGGTGCAGCAATCTAAAGTCTGGGAACTGCACCGTCTCTGGCTGGGGGATATGCCCAATGCCCTGCGCCAGGCGGTGAGTTCCTTTACCCTTCGCGGTCTAAGCAGCCCAAATAGCGAGCTTTCGTTTCAAGCGGTCATCGGAGATGTCATTGCCACCACTCCAGAGCCGCTTCAGGATGTCGACAGTGCGCTGCTGCAAGCCTTAGATAGCCGGTTTGGCATACTTGCCAATGGCACCTCCGTCCCAGTGCGGGCTTTGGTCGAACTGCCAGAAAATCCGGGTGATCGCGCTCTGCCCTATATCCTGATTATTCCGTGGGCAGTTCAACCCCAAAAAGAACCAGGCGGCAGCGGCGAGCTAATCGACAACTACACCGCCGATGGCGTTTCCTACGTGCGCCCACCCCTGTCCACGGTACAGGTTGACTATGCCATTGATGTATTTGCCCAGACACGATCGCAGAAAACCCGGCTGCTGGAAGGAGTTTTGAACTACTTCAACCGAAATCCTTATCTAACGGTCAACGGAGAAAGGATAGAAGTCTTGTCCTTTGTGCCGCCATCGGAAGAACTTTCCCGGTTCACCACCCCTGGCCGAACCCCGCTGTTTTATCGGCTGACCGTTCAGGTCGAAATCGGCGATCGCCAGCGCCAGGAAAGAGCCGTTCCCTTCTTGCTGGTCGGCCCACCGGCCACAGCCCGTCCTGAGTTAGAGTCTGCCAGCGTTTAACCTTTTAGCCCCCTTACTCTCCAACCCCCAGGAGTCCCCCATGGTTTACCTCGGCGTCAATGTTATTGAAACAGACGGCAAATCAACCCCTGCGATCGCCGGGGCTCCCACATCAGTGGCGGGTTTCGTCGTCCAGACTCAGCGTGGGCCAACGAATGAAGCGATTCGAGTCTCTAGTTTTCGACAGTTTACCAATCGCTTTGGCAGCTACGATGCCAATTTCATGGGAGCTTACTGTCTAGATGGGTTCTTCCTCAACGGTGGTCGGGAGGCTTGGATCGTCCGCGCCGTTGGGGGTTCCCCTGTCGCTGCCAGAGCAAGCTTCCGTTCCGGAGGGACACCGACTGGTGAAGCTTTCACGCTCACTGCTGGGTATCGCGGACAAGAAGATTTTGGAGTATGGGGTAACAGTATCAGAATAAGTATTGAGCCCTCAGACGACACATTCAATCTGGTAGTTAGTTTGCTCGAACGTCGGGTTGAAACTTGGGAGAATTTAACGCTCAATGCGGATAGTGCGAATTATATTTTGACCAAGATCAATGACCCCTTCTCTGGTTCAACTTATGTTCGTGTAGGGCCTGAAGTAGGTAGCGCCATTCCCACAGAGCAAGAGAACACACCCTTGGTCGATGGAAGTAATGGAACTGCACCTAGTCCTGCCGATTATAGAAGTGCCCTAGAAAGATTTGATACGGTTCCGATTCAACTTTTAGCTATTCCAGATGATCAGACTGGGGCAGAAACACGGGCAGCTCTAGATTATTGTGCCGATGAGGCTAAGAAAGCAGACTGTATGTTTGTCGGTCATACTCCATTTGATCGAGACACTGCTGCCGCTAAAATTTTTGGGGCAGGGTTTCAAGGGTCTAAAGTTTATGGAGCCCTCTATTGGCCCTGGATTACCGTAGTTGATCCCATTGGAGTCGGTTCCAACCCTACTAAAGTCATTTCGCCGACTGGCCATGTGATGGGTGTCTATGCCCGTATTGACCAAACCCGAGGAGTTTGGAAAGCCCCTGCAGGTAATGAGGCCGTTGTGCGTGGGGCCTTGGCAGTAGAGCAAGATATTACCGATGCTGACCATACCGACCTGGTAAAAAATGGCTCTGTCAATAGCATTCGTCAGCTGCGGGGGACAGGGATTGTCATTGATGCTTCCCGCACCCTATCTACCGACCCCCGCTGGCTCTACGTCAACGTGCGGTTGCTATTTAACTATGTCAAGGCGTCTCTAAAAGAAAGCCTACGCTGGGTTAAACAAGAGCCCAACCGAGAGACCCTGTGGAACAAAATTAAGTACAACGCCATCACGCCCTTTCTATTAAGGCTTTACCAGGCAGGCGCTTTTGGGCCAGGTAAACCAGAAGATGTATTTACGGTGATCTGCGGGCCTGACAATAATCCACCTGACCAAATCATGCTGGGCAATTTACAGGTCGAGGTCTATTTCAATCCTGGCCGCCCAGCCGAAACCATTATTATCACGATTGGCCAACAAGACAGTGGCGCGAGTGCTTCAGAACGTTAGCGAGATATTTTTAGTCACCAATTTTGAAAAAAGATGCGTAATGGAGAACGATTATCATGGCTCTAAATAATCCCTACCGTGCCAATGAGTTTGTTGTTGAAATTGGAGGTGATGAGAGTCCTACTGTCAGTATGGTGTCGGGATTAAGTTTAGGAGAAACAGACACCGTTGAAGTGATTGAAGGTGGTACTAATGTCGTTCATAAGGTCTCCAGCGGCGTTGTTAAATTTCAGTCATTAACCATTGAGCGCTACGTGGACGGTAGCCCAGATGATGAGTATTTTCAGAACTTTTTTACTGCCATGTTTAACTTCTTAGGACAACCCGGAACAGTAACTAGGGGCATTGGCTCCAATAGCCGCCGGACGGGCTCGATCGTCAAAAAGCAATTTGGTCAAGAGGTGATGCGGATTAATTTCTATGACGCCTGGATTAAGTCAGCCTCTTTCTCAAATTTACAGGCTGGCGCTAATGAAGTTCTAAAGCAAACCGTCGTGCTTGAGCATGATGGTCTTGAGTGGGTAAGACTCCCTGCCTAGAGACGTTCTTGGGGTTAGTTTTGTAAGGAGGTGATGATGCCAAATTCGACTGTCTGGCAACGGGAAGTAACCTTACCCATTGGTTACCTGGATGAAGAGAGTGGGATGCTCCATCGACAAGTCACTCTGCGCAAAATGACTGGCAAAGAGGAGGCATTACTAGCAGAACCCGCCCTGCGCAGCAACGGGGGGAAGCTTATCTCGGCTCTATTGGCAAACTGTGTCACCCATATTGAAGCCATGGCGCAGGTTGAGCCAGAGGTTATGCGTCGCATGTTTTCGGGCGATCGCAACTTTCTCTTGCTAGAACTGCGCCGTCTGACCTTTGGCAATGATATGGAAGCTACCTATCGTTGCCCCCACTGCCAGGGAATTACAACTCTGGTGGAAGATCTGTCCACTATCCCGGTGCGAGTTGTCGAAGACGAAGGCCTTCCGGTCATTGCTGTCACCCTGACAGATGGCTATCGAGACCTAGATGATAACTGGCAGTATGAGTTTGTGTTCAGCCTGCCCACTGGGGAAGACGAAGAAGTGGCCAGTGGTCGCCGCGACAGTAACCCCACCCGCCAGCGAGATGCTCTACTGGCTCGGTGTTTGAAGCAGGTTGGCAATCTAGACCAACGGCGAATTCAGGCGATGGGCATTCGCATTTTGGCCGATTTATCCATGCCCGATCGCCGCCAGATTCAAAAGGCGGTTGATGCCACTACCCCAGGGCCAGATTTAACCCGCCAGGTCAACTGCGATCGCTGTGGAGAAGAATACCTGACCACCCTGGATATGAGCCATTTTTTTTCAACGGCCTAGCCAGCGAAGAGCTCCTGCGCCAGGAGCTCTTTCTGATGGCCTACTACCTGCACTGGTCTAGAGCCGATATTTTAGATCTGTCAATCCTTGAACGCCGCCGCTACCTGGAGCTTTTAGCCGACCAACTCAAACGAGAACAGCCCCCGTCCCAAAGTTCCTAGCCTACCCTCTGTACCCCCATGAACCGCCTGACCCTCAATTTTTCAACCCTCTTCCCGGAGCATCGTGTCTTTAGCCGGGGGGTGGCACCGGCTGTGAACCCGTTTCAGCCTGCTTTGGTGGCAGGGAGTCAGCCGTCTTTCAATACTTGGGGGTTTGCCTTCCACACGTTGCCCCAGCCGACTAGTTGGGCTGCGCCTTTTCTGCAACTGACTGAGGCTGTGAGCTATGGTAGTCTGCCAGTCACCTTACCCATCAACAGTTTCCTAGAAGTTGCCTCTGAAGATCAGCCCGTAGCTCGTTTAGAACCCTGGTGTGATCTCTACAAAAGCTTGGGCAACTGGTGGTCTGAGCTGCGTCGCGATCTGGCGAGTCTATTGTCTCAATCGGCAACCGTTAGCCAGGCTCAGCTGCTCACGCCACAACAAAGTTGGCCTAGCTCTGCTATTCCCGTGGAGGATACAACTCTCTCTCGGTCTTTTAGGGAATTTTCCCCGGCGATCACTCTGACCGCACCAGTTTCCATTAGTCCATTGGTCAATCTGAATGTCTCCCCGCCGGGATCACCAGCTACAGCCCTACCCTCGGCGATCGCACTGACTGAAGCCGCTTCGGTTAATCCATTGGTCAATCTGAATGTCGCCCCGCCAGGATCACCAGCTACAGCCTTACCCCAAGCGATCGCACCCACTGCTCAATCAACTGCGACTCAGTATCAACCGGGTACTTCAGAACAGCCTCAGGTCATCCCTCATAACCCGCCCACCCCAACTCGTCCTGAATCTTCAGTTGTTCACCGCATTGTTCACTCAACCACCGAGTATGCCAAGCAATCGGCTAGGGCGACGGGCATTCAGCCGCTGAGTCAAGCCGAGGATGCTAATTCTCCCACCACCATCAATCTCCACGGAGGTATTCATGTGCAAATTACCGCCCAAAAAATTGACCAAACCCATACCCAAGAGACCGCCCGTGCCATAGCTGGCCATGTTCTGAAAGAAATGAACCGCATTACCGAACGCGATCGCTTTCGCCGTGGTTTAACCCCCAATCGCTAACTGGAGACTCTATGCCACTTCCTAGAGCTAATCGACCTAAACGGGGGTATCTGGCCAATATTTCTATTCTGCCCCCTCTGGTTTACCCCTTCCAATACAATCCTCAGCGCTTAACAGACTCTAAATCAGTTTCTTGGGGCAAGCGCACACCGATTTCTGACAACGGTGGTCTAGAAGGACGTTTAAATTCCGCCGTTCCAGGTCAGGTGACCAACCCATTCCAAGCCTTGGATGTAGCGGCCAGCGGGTTCGGACGCATATTTTCTGCCGCCGACTTAAAGCAGTTTGAGTCAGAGGGCGATCGCACCCTCAGCATTCAGTTTGACATTGATGGGCGCGAAGCTAGACCAGGAGAGTCGGAGCGGCGGCGGCAAGATGGCACGGTGTTGTCCGATCTGGCAATTTTGCGATCGTTTGTTTATCCGCAGATTGTTGAACTGTCTGAGTTTTTTGAGGCAGCGACCAGCAGTGGGTGCGATCGCTGGTCGCAGGTTTGGTTTAATGAGCCGCCTACAGCTCTCCTGATCATGGGTGAGCTAACGGTTGAGTGCTACGTCAGCAGTCTACAGATCAACGAAACCCTCTTTAATGCTGACCTGAACCCGGTAAGGGCAGAGGTTCAAATGTCGTTGATTGAAAAAACTGATTCCTATGCCTTTGTGCTCGACACCCTTAAACGCATTGGTCGGGCGGCTTACAGCAGCGCTTACGAAGACATCGAGTATATCAGTAGCAATCTAGCTGAAAACCTTAATTTTGACTAAATAAGGAGATATTCGATGCCAGTCAGCCCTATTTCTCGCTACCGAAATTTAACAGCTTTAGACGTTAGTCACCCCACAAGGGGATTGACTCGCTCACTGCCAATTCGCCGCCTACCCATTGTGTCTACGATCGGGGGTAGCCGTCCTCATCGCTTTTTGGGTCATGAAGGTGCAGACCTATTGGCCTTGAAATATTTGAGCAAAGAAGAGCTTTACTGGCATTTGCTAGATACCAATGGTGGCAAGTTACCCGATGAGTTTCAGCCTGGAGAAATGCTGCAAATTCCGCCCCTTGGCCCAGCCACTCGGGTTGACCGAGGTAGGGGGTAGAGCATGAGTGCCATCTTCTACTGCACCAACATCCAGGGCATGGATATGAGTGATCTCTTAACCGAAATAAAGGTTGAGGAGAGCGATACCCAGGCTGATCTGGCAACGCTGTCTTTTACTGATAGTGAGTTAGTACTGCAAGATATCTTGCAGGAAGGGCTGTCTATCCAAATTGATATGGGCCGGGCAGAGGCCCACGCGCTTCTATTTCGCGGCGTGATTACCCATGTTCGCCCCGGCCTTGCTTCCGAGGGGCAGCCAAAGCTCGAAGTTGAGGCCATGAATAGCCTGATCAAATTAGCTTTGCGCCCTAGAACTCGGACTTGGCAGAATACAACTGTCAGTCAAATTGTTCGGGATATTGCGCAAAGTAATCAACTCCGCCCTGGGCGGATTGAACCTGAAGATGATGCAGAAATTTCAGAGCGACAGCCCCGCCATCAGCAGGAAGAAACCGATTTAGCATTTCTATTTCGTCTGGCGCAAGACTATGGCTCCAGGCTTTACATTGGGTATGAAGACGTTGCAGACACACTGAATTTTGTTGCAACTAGCAAACTGCTAGAAGATGCCCCGCTAAATCAACCTCTAGTCTTTAACGATAACCTAGAAGATTTTTCTGCCAGTGCAGATAGTTTTGCGGCAGATGCAGCCCCTGCCCTGGCAATTACTGATCCAACAACGGGTGAGCCTGATTCTGTAGAAACGGCAGCGGCATCGGCTGAAGAGCGCCATACACCTGATGCCGATCGCATTGCTCGTTTAACAGAAGGGGGAGCCCGTGTGGCGCAGTTAGTAGCGCAAACAGCCGCCAGTCGCGAACGTCCAGAAGAAGTACGTCAGAGTCCAGCAAGGTTGCTGGGTAATCCATCCCGCCCGGCATCTGATCGATCGGGCACCTACGGCGATCGCACCCGCAACTTAGGGCAGCGAGCAGAGGGCCGCACGACTGGCAATATTTGGTTGCAACCTCGGCGCAGGGTTCGCATTGAGGGTTATGGAGGGCGCTGGTCAGGGGTTTGGTATGTGGCAGAAGTTGAGCACCAGTTAGATATTGCCCAACGGCGTTACACCACTTCATTTACATGTACGAGGTAGGTCAATGATAGGCTCCAGAACGACAGAAACAATGACAGCCACCTCCTTCCCTGGCCTGTATGTGGGGCAGGTCGAGGTTGTAGAAAACGACGATGATAGGTATCCAGGCTCAATCAAGGTGAGTATTCCGAGTATTTTTGGGCTGCCGTCTGGGGACGAAGCTGCGGTCTGGGCGCGTCCCTGCTTTCCCTATGGTCATTTCTTTGTGCCCGAAGTGGGCGACAAGGTATGGCTTGCCTTTGAGAATGGCAATTCGCAGTCACCGGTTTGGTTAGGGGTATGGTATCCAGAAGGAAAAACCCCTAACGCAGCTCAAATTTCTCCTCCTACCAAACGAGTAATTGAATCCTCACAAGGAAGCATGATAATTTTTGACGACGAGGGTAAAAAACTTACTTTAAAAGTAGGAAACAATAGCATTGAGATCAATGAGAATGGCATTTTGATCGATGCAAGTAGCAAAGAAGTCATTATTAAAGCTAGTTCGGTAGATGTGCAAGAGGTTAGATAGTAATGGAATATGTGCTGACGACTGATTCATCAATAAGCTGCGACCACCCTTCATTGGGAGGGGGAGCCATGACAACTAGGGCACCTATATCAAGTCAAAATGTCTTAAAAGTAGATGGCCAAGCAGTTTTAGTTCAAGGCTTGTCAGGCTCAATAATTAATAGTAGTGGTTGTAGTATCCCAGTATCACCTTCTAGTAGTAACAAAAAGTGCACTAGCATTTCTGCTCAAGATTCAGGTTTATCGCAAGTGTTTAAAGTGAATGGAGCACCAGTCTTGCTGAAAAATTCGAGAGGGTCTACAGATGGAGTTTTATTACCATCACCATCACCACCACCGCAGACATGGTCAGCTAAAGATGCTAATCAGACTGTTTTACGAGCAGATTGAGGAGATCAACAGTTATGAATGGAGATACTCAACTACGCGGCTTTGCCTTTCCCTTTCGAATTGATCCCAATACAGGCGGTGTTGGGGCCACTACAGGCAATGACAAATTTCAAGAGAACCTCAAACACCTGTTGCTGACCCGCATTGGTGAACGATTGATGCTGCGGCAATATGGCGGCGGTGTGACGCAGCTGCTCCACGAAAACATCAACGACGGCCTGGTAGAAGTGGCGCGGCACCAGATCAGCAAAGCAATTTTGCGCTTTGAGCCCCGCATTTTGCTCCAGGAAGTGTCGGTGATTCCCAACGGGGGTGAGCTGTTTTTGCGGGTGCGCTACATTCTGCCCGGCACCCTGGGGCTGCAAACCGCTGTTATTCCGATTCAAGGGGGCTTATAGCCATGGTTGCGGAGCGTCCCATCACCGATTACACCAGTCGAGACTACACCTCTCTTCTGGCCTCCATGCTCGATCTGGCGGCGCTGAAGCTGCCAGAGTGGACCGATCGCTCAGAGAATGACCTAGGACGGCTCCTGCTAGAGTCTTTTGCCTATGTCGGGGATGTGCTGCTCTATTACCAAGATCGCATTGCCAATGAGGCGTTTCTCTCCACGGCGGTAGAGCGGCGCAGCGTTATCGATTTGCTGGCCCTGATTGGCTACACCCTGGCCACCCCGGCCCCCGCCACCGCAGAACTCACCCTCGAAGCCCCCAATAACACCACCGATCCCATTCGGATTGAGCCGGGGGCAAAGTTTGCCACTAAGGCATCTCCCGGCAATCCGGCGATTGAGTTTATCTATCTACCGGCTGACAATCCTTTACCGCCTATTCCTCGAACCGGAACAGGCGGAACCATCACGTATCCAGATCCCCGAGCGGCATCTCCTCAAAGAAAGCTGATTGTTACCCATGCCACCCAGATTAGGGATGAAGTGGTGGGTCAATCGTTGGGTGATGCCAACCAGAGCTTTCGGCTGACCCAGCGCCCAGTGCTGCTCAGCCGCAATCCTGAAGCCGAAGGCTATTTAAAGCTAGAGGTGGGTGTGGGAGGTACATGGCAAGTCTGGTCTCGCAAAGGAACTTTGCTGAACAGTTTCTCAAACGACACCCATTACTTGGCCCAGGTCAACGATGCCGATGAGGTCGAGGTTCTGTTTGGCGATGGCCAGTATGGGCAAATTCCCCGTGCTGGCAGCATTATTCGCGCTACTTACCTAATCGGGGGCGGCGCAGCGGGCAATGTCGGTAGAAGCACCATTACCCAGATCAAATCTGGGGTAGTGCCGTCTTCAATTAAAGTCACTAATCCCCAGGCGGCATCGGGGGGAGAAGAGCGAGAAACCATTGAAAATGCGCGGCGGCAGGCACCGGGGGTGTTTCGCAGTCGGCAGCGGGCGGTCACCGAGGCTGACTATGTGGCTCTAGCTGAAAACTTTCCAGGAGTAGTCAGAGCAACTGCCGTCGCCCCCTCCTGGAACTATGTGGATATCTATGTTGTGACTGCTGGTAATTTTCGCCTAACGGATGATTTGCGGGCACGGTTAATGCAATATTTTGACGACAAGCGGATGTTGACCGCCCTCGTCGCGATTCGCCAGCCGGTCTTTGTCGCCATTCATATCACCGTGGCTGAACTGGGGGTAGAGCCCACCTTCTACCTGGAAGATGTGCGGCGACGGGTAGAGGGGGCGATCGCCGCCCTATTTGACATCGAACGCCTGGAGTTTGGTCAGTCTTTTTACCTCAGCAAGGTTTACGAAGCTATTGAAAATGTGCCAGGGGTGGCCTATGCCCGCAATGTCACCTTCCGGGGAGTGCGTTCTAAACCACCGGGGGAGGTGGTCGAGGCCGCTCAAGGGCTCATTCAACTGCGGCCCAGGGAGTTTGCTCAGCACCGGCAGGACAGCCCAACGCTGACTTTAGTAAGAGGGGGGGTAGAGCAGCTGCGATGAGAATTAGCCAGATTGTTGCCGACCTCAGTGGATTTGACCGCGCCCCCGATGCCCAGGGGCGGCGCTGGGGTTCGTTTACCAATCGGGTTGAGGGATGGGTAGATCTGGAAAACGACACGGATGCCCCTCAAGACCTGAGCGATTGGGAATTGCGGGATGCCAATAACTCTCCATTTGTCTTTCCAGCGGGAACGGTTGTGCCGCCGGGGGAGTCGTTGCGGGTGCGATCGGGGGAAGGAGAAAACACCCCCACCGAACTTTTTTGGGGGCGGCTTGCCCCCGTCTGGAACAATCTGGGAGATACCGTCTTTCTCTACGACGCTGGCGGCACTTTAGTTGACCAGCGCTCGTTTCCAGATTTCACCCCCGAAAAAACTCCAGCTTATCTGTTGCCCCAGTTTGCGGCAGAGACCTACCCGGCAGAAGGGGCGATCGCCCTTCTCTGGGAAATTCCCCTCTCTATCACCAGCCGCACGTTCCCCAACCCTGACCTGTTGCCGCTGCTCATTCTGCGGCGAGAGCGGCGGTTTCCGGGGCTCAATCGCAAAGGGGTGATTCCGGTTGAGCCGTTGGAGGATTTCCGCGAGGATGGCACGTTGGTGTATGAAACCTCAGCCTTTGAGTTTGATGGGGAGGAGCAGCGGGAAGAGCAGGTAGGCGATCGCACGATTTTGACCCGTTACCAGTACCGCTACCAGGGCGAACCGCGCGATCGCGTGCTGGTGCGCCGCATTCAGGAAGAGTCGGTGTGGCTTGCGACAGAAGGGCGGCTAATGCCCCGGCGACTGACGGTGCGCATCATCGACCGGCAGGGGTTAACGCCTGGAAAGGTCTATTACTACACAGCGTTTGTTGGCCCCGGCTACAGCGGCCCCAGCTACCTGTTTAGCAGCCAAACCCAAGCCTCGGCTCTGGCCACCTATGGCTATGGGCACTCGCTGTTTGATGCCTTGCCGCTGGTGCACAAGCAGTTTGATGCGGCTACGCCTGAATCGGCAACGGTAGGGCGGGCTGATGTCGATAAGGGGCAGCTTCAGCGGTTTTTGGAGGTGTTTGAGGCCCATGCAGATATGCTGCACGGCTTTACCGATGGCCTGCGCGATATGTATAACCCGCGCCGGGTCGATAGTCGCCTGCTGCCGCCCCTAGCCCAAATGCTGGGCTGGCAGTTTAAGAGCCAGGGCAATGAAGACCGCCAGCGCACGGAACTGCGCTTTGCGCCTGAAATTTATAACACTGTGGGTACGGTTAACAACATTGCCGCCATTATTAACCTGCTGACGGGTTGGAAAACGGAGGTGAAGGAGTTTGCCCGCAATGTGTTGACCAGTGTAGATACAACCCGGTTTGAGCAGTTAGAGGGTGGAATCGAGTATTTGGATAGGTCAGAGGCGACGGATAACTGGGTGTACTTGGATGGCAGTCTTAAGATTAAGGATGATTATGCAAATTATTTGAATGGGGTTGGCGAGCGCCCGGCTATACGCTGGCAGGGTCGTCGAGTTCCTCCTGGTTCGCTAGATACCGGAAATGCAGCAGCCCTTGCCCAACTGCGGGCCAAGGCATTTGATGATCAGACGGTCTACAGCTATCACGCTCCGCCTGCCAATGAGCGTCGAGATGAGTTGCCAGATTCGACCATTCTCTACAATCAACAAACCATTGGACTGTATATTACGGCTGATGTAGAAACAGAGACGTTTACCCCAGATCAGGCAATCCCCCAGATTTATCGAATTGTGCGGGAGTTTTTACCCATTCAGGTACGTCCAATTCTGTACATCCGAATTGTGTATGAGGAAGAGGTCTACAACGCCAACCTCCAACCCCAGGAAGAATTGAGTTTTGAAAGGCTGACCGAAAGCGAATTTTATGGTGGTGGGCAGGATGCTGCTTCAGATCGCATTCCTGGCTGGCGCTGGTTTATTAGCAATGATCTGGAACATCGTACCGTTGATACGACAGCAGACCCTATCGATACGAGTTCCAGAACCCGACATACAGGGCTCGATCGCAACATTGACGATGAAGTCGAATAAGGGAGAGGTCTGAATGGCTGAAGAAACCGTCTTTCAAGCAGATTACCCCAGAGGAGAGCACCGGGACGTGTGCATTGGGACTGATGGCAAGGTGCTTTGGGAAACGCCGTGGCAACTCAATGTGATTACCAATGCCCTGCGCCCTTTAATTGCCGCTCTAATTAAAGGAGACTCAGAACCGCCCCTAAGCTTTTGGGCAGTTGGAGCAGGAGAGGAAACCTGGGATCAAGGGGCAGCGCCCAATGAGGATGAGCGACGGATGAGAGAGCAGCTCTACAACGAAATTACCCGAAAACCGATCACTGGCAACATCTTGTTTCGTGAAGGAAACCGCAATCAGTTAGAAATCAACACTACCTTCACACTCAGTGATTTTCCAACATCATCAATAACCTATCCACTCCGAGAGTTTGGTCTCTTCGCTGGCGGAACACCTGCTGTAAATTCTGGAATTTTAATCAACCACCGCACCCATGCCCGTATCGACATGGCAGCCGGAGTTGATTTAGTTCGTACCCTGCGCCTGATTTTTTAACTTAGGAGCTTCATTCATGGGCAACTTTTCCCGCAATACCTTTAATCCATCCAACAACTATGTTGGTGTACGTCTTCAGCAAGGCGTTCCTCTCGTTGATGCGGATTGGAATGAATTGAACGACGTTGTGAGATATGAGTTGTATGATGCGCTAAAGGCTATATTTGGTGAAAGCGCTCGTGAAGGACTGGAAATTGAGCAAATAGTCCTTGGCTCTCGCCAAAACAACTTTATTATTAGATCCGGATCTGCGATTATCAAAGGCAGATTAGTCAGGTTTGAAGAAAGTTTTCTAGCGTACATTCAACAACCTTGGAAAAATCCAGTTCGAGCTTCACAAGTGGGTATTGAGCCGATAGCTGACCTCACTACACCAGTTGAAGCGAATCGAATTGATCTGGTTTATTTAGACGTGTGGGAAAGAGAAGTAACGTCTCAAGAAGATGAAAACATTGTTAACCCCAACATTGGAATAGAGACATCAGTACGTCTAAAACGAGAAGTTGCGATTCGCGTTTTAGAGGGAGTCACCACTACGATTCCAGCTCCTCCACCTGAACCTAGTGGTCATTTTTATATGCCTCTTGCATTCTTGAGGCGACCTGCTGATGAACCCAACATTCTCATCGAACAAGTTAGCAATATTCGGCCTAATTTTTTTGCCCTAAAAGGTGTACGCGAAGTTGCTTTTCCTCCTATTTTTTTGCCCTTCCGGGAACGGGGAATAACTTATTCTGAGTGGATAACTACTACGCCTGAAGACTCAAGCTCAATCATTTTTGCAAGAACTCTAGCTCCAGCTCCAACAAGCGGAATCATGCCGATTTCAGTTCCTGATGGAGCAAAATTAACTCACATGAAGTGTTCAGGAAGAATAGAATCTCTTGGGACTTTAAGGATAACATTGTCACGTATAGCCCATGAATCAGGCAGCAGAGATGTCCTTGCATCGGGCACTTACACTTGGGGTGCTGGGAGAACTGAGGCATTTAACTTTAATCAGACTTTGCCAGTCGCACCTGTAAGTTTCTTAACTTCTAGAGAGCGAAGTGAGGAGTTAAAATCTGTAAATAACAGCCTTTACTCCTATGCTATACAGGCCACAACAGATCAGGGAATTGCGGGTGGTTCATCAACCATCTGCTCAATTTATGGTATGTCCGTAAGATTTGAATACTAAATATTTAGGAGAAAAATCTAATGACAACTTCCAATGGTCTTCAGCAGAAAGAACTTGTTGTTAGTGATAGGCAAAACTCTATAAACATGGAAGTAACTGGGCAATCTTGGATATCTATCTTGTGTTTTTCCGAGGAAGTTATTCGAGAAGAAAGTAGAGGTAGTCACTTTGATTTTATTGTGATTCCAGGACAATACGTTATTAAAACAGATGGTGAAATTCAGAACCTCTCTGCAAGTTATATTGACCTTGCTTCAGTAGGTGACGGACAAAATCAAATGACGTTTCTAAAGTTGAATTCTGATGCGCCAGATCAACATATCGTCGATGGCATCGGCGAAGTCCCTGCTGACGGCACCTCCTTCTGCAATATCACCATAGCTAAACACTCCCTTAACGGCACTCCCCTCACCAGCGAAGAGCACCAAGACGAACTCTTCCTCCGCACTACTGGCGGCCTCATCATGGATGCCACCGGAGAAACCCACATTCGTTCCCTCCACCTTCAATCTGGCCAAGCCACCTTTCGGCTCATCTCCGAAGCCAACCCTAAACTCGTCACTGTCTCCGTCTTGGGCCAAAACCCCAACCTCCCCAAAGCCGAAATTCAAATCGAGTTCATATAGCGGCTTACCCAACCCCAATTGTTATCTCTCTATATCTGCCCAGGCACGGGCAGGTTTTTATTCCTTAACTAGCATCCCTCCTGAGCCATCCGTAAAAAGGTATGGACAGCACAAACAACTGAAGCCAGAACCATTTCAGCTTTGACGCTGGAGCAGTGGGAAAGCAGCTTAGAGCCGTAGGGGTGACGTCGGCAAACCCAAAACCAAAACGGTCAACATGAAAGTGATGAATCTACCTGGTGGACTCATGTATAACGGCGATCGCCCACAGGCAGCCCAGTAGGAGGAAAAAGAGACCGGGTTTCTTCCCCGGCGTTGGAAAAGTTGCTAACTGGCATCAAAGAAACCCGGTCTCTGGGGTGGCGCTCTAGGGAAAGTAGGGCGGCACCAGCAAGGTATTACCTCGACGACCAACAATGCTGACCGGAGTGCCAGCGGGCAGCATATAGCGGGGGGCGGTTACGCAGAGCCGCGCGGCCCAGTGTCGCACTCAGGTGATTGAAGAAAAAAATCAAGCTGTAATGCGAAGCTCATGGAGCCAAATCAATAACTGTACCCTCAAGGGTGAAGTCGTCTACTATCAACAGTGATAATCTTGGAAAATTACAGAATTCAGGCGTTTGCCTAACCCAGGCCATTATCTTCAGACAATTGCGTGTAGGGGCTGACTTCTTCATCAACTTAATAAAGCTATCCAGGGACAATAGTCCGGACACTTTTCTGGGCAAGCGCTGAAACCCTTGATTTCTCGTTGGCCAAGCTACTATGGAGAGGCCTGAAACCCGCATTCTACCGTTGGCCATCAAAAACTGTCCGGAGTGTTGCAGGGAGCAAGGGACAATGACCATAAGCTGGATGCAGAGACCAAGACTGGGAATAGCACGGTGGCTAAGGTTAGGGGGCATCCGGGCTCTGTGGTTAGCAGCGGTGGGGGGTACCCTATCGCTCAATCTTTCCTTTGCCTTAGCCCAGAGCCCGCCCTGCACAGAGGCAGAGATTCAAGCCTTGGTGCAGCGCTGGCGGCGATCGCACTATCCAGCCGGGTCAGATCTTAGGGCCTGTGGGGTTCTGGCCGTTCCAGCATTAGTGGCTATATTGCAAGATTCAAGCCTCAGCGTTACCTTGCAAGGCCTGACCGTTCGGCTGCTGGTTCAAATTGGCCCTGACATCGCCGTCATAGCTCTACTAGAAGAACTAGCAGCCGCAGAAGACATGGCCTATGACCATATCCTGAATGCCTTAATTGTAATGGTACGTCATGATCCCAGGTTGGTCGAACATGCCAATCCCCAGGTTCGTGTTGCTGCAACCTATGCCTTAGGTGAACAGTATCGACAGACTTTAGATATAGCATTGCTATCTCAAACCGTTACGGCATTATTACATCGCTTGGACGACAGCAACGAAGCGGTACGCAACACAGCAATGTATGCCCTGGGACAAATCGCCAAGGTAATTCAAGACCAAGTATCTAAAATCTCGCAACTGCCCGATCCTAGCGACTCAGAATGGGAGATTGACACGTTAGAAATCTACTACGGTTTGATCTCTGAGACCATTGGAGTAAGACTAGCCAGCTTAAGGGCAACCTGGCCGACTGAAGAAGCGCTCAGGGAGTCTGAATATTGGTTTTTTCGGCAAATTGCTCTGGAAGCCTTGAACGAGGCCTATATTGGTATAATTTTAAACCCCTTTATATTGGAAAGGTTGGCTCGCGGCCAGGATATAGTTCCTGGATTGAGAAGAACCTTGGCGACCCGTCCAGTGGTCTGCAGGGTGCAGTGGCTGGGGCAGATGGTACCGCGATGCAGAGGTTAGGCCATGTCTCAGGCTAATTCCCCTAGGTCTCGTTACTTTGGGCGCTCCTTTAAGGGCCAGAATCTGGCTGGTGCAGACTTTCAGGGGGCCGATGTGCGGGGGGCAGACTTTACCGAAGCCTGTTTGATAGGGGCTGACTTTGAGGGGGCACAGACTGGTCTGAGCCGTCAGCAGGCCCTAGGGGTAGGGCTGTTGGTGCTGGGGCTAACCCTGCTAGCGGGGTTCATCACAGGTTACGCTGCCAGCATTATTAGCAGCTTTAAAGTCGCCAAGGATGTTATTGGCCCCTACGCCCTGGCTGCCGGTTGGCTGGGTTTGCTGATCTTGGCTGGGTTCCTATGGTTTGCCCTGCGCCGGGGGCTGGCTGTGGCGGGGGTAGCAGCGGTCACCCTGGCAGCCCTGGCAGCGACGATAGCAGCCTTTGGTTCGGCGGCAGTCGCAACGGTGGCGGTAGTGCAGTCCTTGGCGATCGCCGGGGCTGTGGCTGGGGTGCTCTACGGAGCTGTGGCCCTGGCAACGGCGGTGGCCCTGGGGGGACCCCGATTGCTAGTTACTATGGTGGTTTTGGCGGTAGGGGCGACGGCCTTGGGAATTGCCTTTGGAGTGCCCGAGCTAGACGAGAGTGCGGTGATCCTCGCGATCGCGATCGCGGCCCTAATCTCCTTAGGTTTGCTTGCCCTCAGCCTGCAAGCCGGGTGGCAGGCCTGGCATGGAAACCCCAAGTACGCTCTGCTGCGCCACATTGCCATCACTCTCACCGCCCAGGGTACTAGCTTTCGCGGCGCGGATCTTACGGAGGCTAACTTGGCCAAAGCCCACCTAGGCTATGCAGACCTCCGGCGGGCTAGGCTGATGCGTACCCACTGGGCAGATGTCCGGCAGTTGAAGCGAGCCCGAGTGGAAGGTACCTACCTAGCTCACCCTCAGATTCAGCAATTGGTAGTAACCAAAGACGGTCACAACCAATGTTTTGATCGCCAGGACTTGCGGGGGCTCAACCTAACCCAGGCCAATTTAGCCGATGCCAGCTTTCTGGGGGCCGACCTGGGCGACTCTACCCTGGCGGAGGCTGATCTGTCACGGGCTAACCTGGTGCAGGCCCAACTACAGCGTACCGACCTTACTCAGGCCTGCCTGACCGGGGCCTACATCGAAGACTGGGGCTTGTCTACCAGTACCCAATTGACACAGGTGCGGTGCGATTACATTTTTATGCACTACCCCACAAAGGAGGATCCCGACCCCTGCCGCAAGCCCGATAACCGCCAAGAGGTGTTTCAGCCGGAAGACTTTGCCGACTTTATCGCTCCCATTATCAAAACCCTGGATCTATACCGGCAACAGCATGTGGACCCCCGCTTGGTAGCCCACCAGTACAAAACCCTAGACCTGTACCACCATGGGGGCATTGACCCGGCGGCGGCGGCGATCGCCCTGAAATCTTTGGCCGACCAATACCCCAACTCTGACCTACAGGTGATTGCCCTAGAGGGCCGAGGACGAGAGAAAATTCGGCTTCAGGCAAGGGTGGCAGGGAATCTAGACCGCTCAGAACTGAGTGAAGAATATTTTGAACGGTACCGCAAGCTTCAAGCTATGCCCTACAGCGATATTCAGGCATTGTTAGCGGGAATGGCTGAAAAAGATGATCGCATCCGCAGCTTAGAAACCATGGTGGCCACCGCCATTGAAAACAACCGATTTTATGTGGAAACCTACTACAACATAGGAGACACCGTGACTGAAAAAAACGCACCAAACATTAATTCTGGCGGTGGCTCTATTAATTATGTGGGGGGTGACATCCGTGACGCGAGCGGTGTAGTCAACCTGGGCCAACTTCAGGGGGATGTGTCCCAGGCAATCCAGCAGCTGTCAGATTCTGACCGAGGTGAACAGCCAGACCTCAAGGAGTTACTCGTCCAGCTGCAAGGGGCGATCGCCCATGCCACAGCCTTGCCCCCTGAGGATAAAGCCGAGGCCCTAGAACAGGTCAAGACCTTGGCTGAGGCAGCCCATGCACCTGCCAATAGCCCCCTCAAAAACGCCGCTAAAACAGCGATGAAAGTCCTGAAAGGGACAGCGGCAGGCTTGCCGGACACCACAAAATTCGTTGAGGAGATAAATCGGTTGCTGCCTGCGATCGCCACCCTGGTTGGCCTGCTCTAGATCAATTAAGAAAATTGCTCTCCTTATTAGATGTGCTGTGGGGTTGGATCTCTCAAGTGCTCGACGTTGATGGCAGTCTCAACCATGCGATCAAGCGGGTGGTGACCTGGATAAGCCTGGTGGGATTGGAGCCGTCGTCAGCAGATACTGGGTGTTACCACGACTTGGAAGGTTAATCGACGGAATGGGGGTTTCAGCGCCCAGTTCAGTGGCTCAAACCCCTATTCTTTCGTTCTAAAAATAGCTAACTTTCCAAGTCGTGTTTCTCACCCTCTCCGGCCTGGAGTTTGAATGCCTGGCCGACAGCCCCGAGCGACCCACCCAGGTTTCATACCAAATCCGAATCGTATAACCCCGATTCCAAACAGGCCGCTTGCGTAGGGGCAAACGGTGTTTGCCCAGCCCAACCGGGGCTAGCCAAGGCGG
>CAZQXC010000039.1:0-19874 GCA_964597075.1 uncultured Roseivirgaceae bacterium
TAGTCTCCCAATAAATCGAGTATAGGTCAGCACCGATATCAACGGGATTTGGGTCATCGGATACGAAAAACTCAATATTATCGAGATAGATGTTGTTACCCGTGGCATTGGTGAAGACAAAGGCAAGACGAACTTGTTTTTCGCCTGTGAAGTCATTCAGGTTGATATACTGGTTCTGTTGCCAATCGTTCACGGTTGCGGGTTGCCACGGAGAGGTTGAAATGACATTGGAAAGACCTGAACCATTTTGATTAAACAACGTGATGGGATACGTTACCCCGCAATCAGTCGATGCCAGTATCCTTAGTCTGTCATTGTCACTTTGATTCCAGGCATAGGATAAATTATAAAAGATACTGGCGCTTGAGGTCATGCTAAAATCCAGTACGGGTGTGGCCAGCCACGTTTCATGACCTGCCGTTCCGTTATTGAAAGCCTGTACCGATGCTGAATTGCCAAAGTTGGTGCTCGTTAATTGCCAGGTAATACCTTGTTGCGGACTCACTACCGGCCAATTGAGTACATCAAACGTTTCACGAAGTGGAATTCTGTCTTGCGACTTATCTATGGTAATGGTTCTAACTAATGAGCTATTGCTTGGATCTTCATCGGGTTGGTTATCGGCTTCCGTAACGTGAAGTGAAATGGAATTGATGCCCTCACTGAAAGCAAAAGCTGGGATGGTTATAGTACCTGTTTCGTTTATCAACAATGGGGCACTAAATGTAATAGTGTTCGTAATTTCGGGGCCTGCATTAATGGTATGAACTGTCTTTATGGAGAATAGAGTTGAGCAACTAACATTTCGGATATTAATTTTGAAATCAGCTTGTTGATTACACGTTATTGCTCCCGGACTTTCAATACCTAAAATAGCGACATCAATTTTTGTGCAAGAAGGATCCAGTAAACCCGGTGAGGTGAGCAGACTTTTTCGTCTGGGTACAGCATCATCATTCAAAATGATTTCCATACGATCAATTTGTCCGGCTGTAAAAATATTCATGCAAGCATCATTGGTGTAGTCCATGTAGTTCTGGAACATTTTAACAATGGAGGTTCCGCATAGGGTTGTTTGCGGGTGACTAGGACAATTACTTGTGCTGGTACGTTGGGTTGGTGTATCTTCTACAAAATCATTTCCGCAGTTAGCATCTCCCCAAATATGCCGCAGCCCGAAAAAATGCCCGATTTCATGGGTGGTGGTTCTGCCTTTGTTAAATTTGGGGTCGAGGTCAAAAGTCCCGGCATCAATTGTTCCGAAGGCGAGGTAGTCAATGACCACTCCGTCTGTAGCTGCGAGCCCGTTACGGTAATTTTCAAGTCCTTCCAGTTCTGAAACCGGAAACTGGGCATAACCGATTGTTGCTCCAGAAAACTTCACCACCCATATGTTCAGGTAGTCATTGGAATTCCAGTAACTGAGTCCTTTAAAAATAGCATCGTCACCCATAGTCCAGGATGTCTTTGTTCCCTGAATGCGATTAATGCCTGTTGTGGGCAAACCATTTGGATCACGCCTGGCCAGAATAAACTCGACATCTATACTACCGGCTACAGGTTGGAATTCTGCAGGTGTGTTAACGGCATCGGCATTTAACCTTTTAAAATCATCATTGATTACTTCGATCTGGGATAAAATCTGGGCATCGGAAATATTGGTTCCTGTACCCACAGGTTCACCATTATGAATGATGTGCACTACAACAGGAATCTGATAAGGGTCCCCTTGTGTTTGTTTATTTCTTTCGTTTGGTGATTGCTGATTTGAGCGCCATGATTGTCTCTTAAACGCCATCCATTTTTCAAATTGCTCTTCTGTCTGACGAAGTTTGCCCTCCTTGCGTAATTGTTGCATGTAGGGAACGGTACCGCATTTTTCCTGTGCATATACGGTAACATGCAAGGCTGTTAGTTGAAAGATTAAAACCAACAAAAAAAGGAAATGCCGCACGATATAAACGATTTGAACTAAATAACAGGATTATATTATTCTACAATACAATTCGTAACCAATTGGTCATTGGACGCGGAGCGCTAAAATGTGAGGTTAACCACTTCAATACCTTTGATTTCGGGAACGGCCTTTTTGATAGCTTCTTCTACGCCTGCTTTAAAGGTCATAGTGGACATGGGGCAACTACCACAGGCACCAAGAAATTCCAGTTTTACTATATGCCCATCGGTAATTTCCTGAATCCGTACATTACCTCCATCAGCCTTCAGGTAGGGGCGTATGGAATCCAGGGATTCTTCAATGCGCTGGGTAAGGTCAGTTAGGGTATTCATCATCACACATTCAGTTCAACTCGCTTTGTCTCTGCTAAGTTAGCATTTCTTATGGCAATCTGTCGGGCCAACGATTCTGCCAGGTCACGAAAAGCTTCGGCTGTTACGCCTTCCTTCATTACCGCAGGCAAGCCTGAATCTCCACTTTCACGGATGCTTTGAACTAACGGAACCTGGCCAAGCAACGGAACACCATATTTTTCCGATAAGTTCTTACCGCCATCTTTTCCAAAGATGTAATACTTGTTGTTCGGAAGCTCCTCCGGAGTAAAATAAGCCATGTTCTCAATGATGCCCAATATAGGCACATTGATTTGGGGCTGGCGGAACATGGCCATTCCTTTATTGGCATCGGCCAGGGCTACCTTTTGAGGTGTGGTAACAATTACGGCCCCGGTTACGGGAACAGTTTGCACCATGGTTAAATGGATATCACTGGTACCTGGAGGAAGATCGATTAAAAGGTAATCAAGTTCACCCCAGAGGGTTTCACTGAAAAATTGTTTCAGTGCTGCACTGGCCATGGGGCCGCGCCACACCACGGCACTGTCGGGTGGAGTAAGAAATCCAATAGACATGAGCTTTACGCCATACTGCTCCAATGGCAAAATCATCGACTTACCATTGACTTCCTGAACCGTGGGCTGTTCATGTTCGCAGTTGAACATGGTGGGAATGGAAGGCCCATAAATATCCGCATCAATCAAACCGACCTTGGCACCACTTTGTGCCAGGGCTACCGCCAGGTTACTGGTTACCGTTGATTTTCCAACGCCACCTTTACCGGAGGCAATGGCCACAATATTTTTTACCTGCGGAAGTAAAGGAGCATTGTCGCGGGTAGAAGTTACCGAAGAAGTGATGTTGATGTTGATCGAAATCTCTTTACCCGCTACTTTTTGAACAGCGTCAATACAGTCTTTGCGAATTACTTCCTTTAACGGACATGCCGGTGTAGTGAGTACTACGGTAAAGGCTATTTCCTGTTCGGAAACCTTCAGGTCACGGATCATACCCAAGCTGACCAGGTCGCGTTTCAGGTCGGGGTCTTCAACAGTGGCGAGGGCTTTTAGGATATCATTTTCAGTAAGGCTCATATATAGAATTTGGGCGAATTTAGGGCTGCTACCCTCTAAAACAAAACTTAATTGCCGATGGTTTTGACCTCATTTTTAGGGCTGGAAAGAGTATCTTTGTGCATCCAAACAAACAAACAAGATGACTCGCTGGAAGGAAATAGAGACCTTGATTCCTGTGTTCAATGAGACATTTCGGGATATTATTGACTTTGATAAATTTAATAATATCAGCATTACTTTCCACTCTACAGCCATAGAAGGAAGCACGTTAACACTACCTGAAGCAGAAATTCTTATCGATAAAGGACTATCGCCAAAGGGTAAGCCCTTCGTTCACCAACAAATGGTACTTGATCATTACAATGCACTGACAGAGACATTGAAGTTGGCCAAAGCTAAAGCACCCATTACCTTGGAACTTATCCAGAGGATTGCTGCTTTGGTAATGGAAAAAACAGGATCAGTTATAAATACCCCTTTAGGTAATATTGACTCCTCAAAAGGAGAACTTCGTCTTAATAACGTACGAGCTGGAAGTCATTATTTTGTTAATTATGATAAGGTTAGCCCTATGTTGCTCAATTTGGTTACTAAATTGAATGAGTCACTGAATAATGTAAAGTCGACACCTGATATTTTGACATTAGCTTTTACGGCTCACTTTGACCTTGTCTCCATTCATCCTTTTGCAGATGGTAACGGAAGGACTAGTCGGCTGTTGATGAATTTTATTCAACACTACCACGGTCTTCCTGTCAGCCTTGTTTTTTACGAAGATCGAAATGCATACATAGATGCGTTGACCAACTCAAGGGAGCAAAAATCACTTGAATCATTTATTTCTTTTATGAGCGACCAATATGTTAAGTACCTGACAAAAGAAATTGAAAACTTCCAGAGACAGAGTGATGAATCGGAAAAAGGAATAGATAAGACCTCTAGGAGAGGTTATAGTTTGGTTTTCTGACCTCGCATTCATGATCTCCCGCCAAACCATAGATGAAATCCGTAACCGCATAGACATTGTGGATGTGGTGAGCGACTTTGTTTCCCTCAAGCGTTCGGGGCAGAATTACAAGGCCTTAAGCCCATTTACCAACGAGAAAACCCCTTCATTTTACGTTGTTCCCTCCAAAGGGATTTTTAAAGACTTCAGCAGCGGCAAGGGGGGTGATGGAATCTCCTTCGTTATGGAGCATGAGGGCATGAGTTACGTGGAAGCCCTGAAGTACCTCGCCAATAAGTATGGGGTGGAGATCAAAGAAGATGCGCGTACTCCGGAGGATGTTGCCGCACAAAGTGAGCGCGATAGCCTGTACATCGTGATGAACTTTGCCAAGGATTATTATAAAAATCTGTTGCACCAACATGATGAAGGAAAAAGTATTGGACTAAGTTATTTTCGGGAGCGTGGTTTCAATGATCGCATTCTTGAAAAATTTGAGTTGGGGTATAGTCTAAATGAATGGCAACATATAAAAGATGCTGCGGTTAAGGCAGGCTTTAGCGAAAACATCCTGGAAAAATCCGGGCTCATTATCAAAAAACCCGCCCTTACCGGTACGGACGGGGACGATAAGGTTTACGACCGCTTTCGCGGACGGGTAATTTTCCCGGTGCATAACCTATCGGGAAAAGTGGTAGCCTTTGGTGCCCGTATTCTCACCAAAGAAAAAGGCTTGCCTGCCGGTAGGCAGGATCAGCCTAAGTACATTAACTCTCCGGAAACGGAGATTTACCACAAGAGCCAGGTTTTGTATGGCTTGTACCAGGCCAAAAATGAAATCAGGAAATACGATTTCTGTTATCTTGTGGAAGGGTACACCGATGTTATTTCGCTCCATCTTTCCGGTATCGACAATGTAGTTGCTTCCTCCGGAACAGCCCTTACGGAAGATCAAATCAGGCTGATGCGCAGATTCACCGAGAATGTAACGGTGTTATTCGATGGTGATGCAGCCGGTATTAAAGCTGCCCTTCGCGGGATAGACCTTGTACTGAAGGGTGGTATGAATGTGCGTGTGGTTTTGTTGCCTGATGGTGAAGATCCAGACAGCTACTCGAAGAAAATGGGTAGCACGGAATTTCAGCAATACCTTAAAAGCAATACAAAGGATTTTATCTCCTTTAAGATTGATTTGCTTTCCACTGATGCCTCACGTGACCTGCCTGCCGGCCGGCAGGACCCGATTAAAAAAGCAGAGGCCATCCGGGAGATTGTAACCAGCATCTCGTTAATACCTGATCCCATTAAGCGTTCGGTTTATATCAAGGAAACCAGCGACTTGTTGAAAATTCAAGAGTCGGTTTTGTTGACCGAACTGAATAAGATTATCATACAGGAAAGAAAGAAGCGCGAGCAGGAACGGATGCGCGATGATGTACCTGAACCGTTGCCTGATTTTAGTGAGGAAGTAATTCAGCCTGATAAGACAGATTCACTTGCTATGATTCAAATGCAGGAACGTGAATTGGTAAGGCTTATTCTAAATTATTCAGATAGTCAAATTGAAGATGATGTTGACTTGGTCACCTATTTCATTAGTGAGTTCGAAGAGATGGATTTCATTAATCCTGTTTATAATTCTATTTTCAAATCCTTTCATGATGCTAAATTGAATGGAGAATTGATTGATTCAAAATATTTGATGGCAAATGGTTCTGAAGAAATTAAAAGAATCGTTGCTGAATTAACCGTGAGAAAACACCAGGCGAGTAAACATTGGAAAGAGAGATATCACATTATTTTCTTTGACGAATCAGAGAAAGTTCAGGAGAATGCACATCAAAATGTGTTGAGGAGAAAATATCGTTATATTCAGAATTTACTTGAAGAGAATAAAACTAAGATTAAGGAAGCTGAGAAATTGGAAAATATTTCGAAGGTGGACGAATTGATTATGATTCAGGACAAATTAAAGAAAGTGGATTGGGAACTTGCAAGTGAATTAGGTGTTATATCAGGTAAATACTAATTATTGTGGAAGATAAAATTAAACTGGATTCAATAGAGCAGGCTATTGAGGATATAAAGAACGGTAAAGTAATTATCGTGGTGGATGATGAGGATCGTGAAAATGAAGGGGACTTTATCTGTGCAGCCGATTGCGTTACCCCGGAGATCGTAAATTTTATGGCCACGCATGGTCGGGGGTTGATTTGCGCCTCACTGATTGAGGACCGTTGCGATGAATTACAGCTCGATTTAATGGTGGGGAATAATACCGCAGCCTATGAAACGCCTTTTACAGTTTCGGTGGATCTCATTGGCCATGGATGCACCACAGGAATTTCAGCGCATGATCGTTTTAAAACCATTCGTGCCCTGGTTGATCCGGATACCCGGCCTGAAGATTTGGGCAGACCCGGTCATATTTTTCCGTTAAGAGCCAAGCGTGGTGGTGTTTTGCGCAGGGCAGGTCATACGGAGGCAACGATCGACTTTGCCAGGTTGGCTGGATTTAAACCCGGTGGTGTTTTGGTAGAGATTATGAACGAAGACGGATCGATGGCACGACTGCCGGATTTAAAGCGGGTTGCTGAGCGGTTTAATCTACGGTTAGTTTCTATTAAAGACTTGATAGAATATCGTATTCGGAAAGAATCACTGATAAGCCGTGAAGTTGAGGTAGACATGCCAACCGATTATGGAAACTTCAAACTAATTGCCTTTCAGCAAACCAATTCGCAAGAGACTCACATGGCATTGGTAAAGGGAACCTGGGCACCGGATGAGCCAGTCTTGGTACGCGTTCACTCATCGTGTGTAACGGGTGATATTTTTGGGTCATGCCGGTGTGATTGTGGACCTCAATTGCATTATGCCATGCAAATGGTGGAACGGGAAGGAAAAGGAATAGTGTTGTATATGAAGCAGGAGGGAAGAGGAATAGGCCTGTTGAATAAGTTAAAAGCCTACAAACTTCAGGAAGAAGGCATGGATACGGTTGAAGCTAATCTTCAGTTGGGTTTTGATATGGATGAACGTGATTACGGTGTTGGTGCGCAGATACTGCGCGATTTGAATGTAACCAAGATCAGGTTGATAACGAATAACCCCAAGAAGCGTGTTGGTTTGATGGGCTATGGCCTGGAAATTGTAGATAATGTTCCTATTGAGATATTACCCAATCCTCACAATGAAAAATATCTGGCAACAAAACGTGATAAATTGGGACACTTGATTTTAAAGCATTAGTGAACAATACAATATATATACTATTCTTTTTACTTTCGTTTCATTTTGCCTCCGCGCAACAATGGTCGTATGAGCTTTGGCACGAAGGAAAAATAGTATTGGAAACTGGCGATACACTCAGGGGTTTAGTGAAGTATGATCTCCAGCAGGATCTAGTCCAGTTTGATAATCAACAGAATCAGGTTGAAGCCTTTACCGCACGCAAGGTGCTGTTTTTTGAGATCTTTGACAGCACTGAGAAGCGATATCGTAATTTTTTTGCCTTGCCTTTTGCGGCAGCCGGGGGTAATTATAAAACGCAGGTATTTTTTGAATTGCTTGAAGATGGAAAAATGACTTTGCTATCGCGTGAAGCATTGGAATACCGAACGTATAGTTCACCCTATTATTTAGGTTCCTACACCCGACTGGTTATGGTGTATAAATTTTTCCTGATGGATGATAAAGGAAACATTAAAGAGTTTTTGGGAAAAAAAGGTGATCTGCTAAGATTAATGGGGAATAAAGCTGACCCTGTAGATAACTACATGAAGACTAACCGACTTAAAATTGAAGAGCGCAATGATTTTTCACGAGTGGTATCGTATTACAATTCTTTATTCTGATTTCAGATTTTCCGACAAGGCTTTTAGCGAGCACAACTACGATAATTTTAATCAATAAATTTTTTGACGAATTAAAAAATGGAAAAACCGCTTATTCTGGTGACAAATGATGATGGGATTACATCAAAGGGTATCCACACGCTTATTCATGTAATGAAAAAAATTGGAGAAGTGCTGGTGGTGGCACCGGATAGTCCACAGTCGGGTATGGGTCACGCCATCACCGTAGGTGAAACCTTGCGCCTAGAAAAAAATTCAATATTTGAGGGTGTAACAGCCTATGAGTGTTCCGGCACGCCTGCCGATTGTGTAAAGATAGCCCGACATTTTGTATTGAAAGATCAGCGTCAGCCAGATGTAGTGGTTAGCGGTATTAATCACGGAAGCAATACATCCATTAGTGTACTGTATTCTGGTACGATGTCAGCTGCCATTGAAGGGGCCATCGAGGGAACGCCTTCCATTGGCTTTTCCTTATGTGATTATTCGCATGCAGCAGACTTCTCTCACGTGGAGGAATATGTGAAATCGATAACCCTTCAGGTGCTGAATAAGAAACTACCAAAGGGTGTAGCCTTAAATGTGAACTTCCCGCCCAAACGAAATGAAGCGATTAAAGGCATACGAATTTGTCGTCAATCCAATGCTAAGTGGGTGGAGGAGTTTTTACAACGGTATGATCCGAATGGTCGCAGTTATTTCTGGATGACGGGTAACTTTGTGAATTTCGATAAAGGTGAAGATAATGATGAGTGGGCCATTGCCAATAATTATATCTCTGTGGTGCCGTGCCAATTTGATTTAACAGCGCATCAGGCTATTCCAGTACTAAATGAGGATTGGGATATTTTGCAGTAATGGCTATTTTTAGCTAGCATAAAATTCAACCTTCTCATGAATAAACTAATACTTTTTACCAGTGTTTTATTTATAGTGCTTGGCTGTTCTTCAAAGAAAGAATCAGTAGAAGATGATGCACAATCTACATATGAGAATGATTTAAAGTATATCATTACCAGCAATGGAATCGGTAAAATAAACCTGGGCGGAGTATTTGAACAGGTGGAGAAGAATTTACCCGTTGCTGAGATGGAAACTGTGCAGGAAGAGGATGATGGTAGCGGGTTATTTCTTGTTCGGCTGGCAGAAAGCGATGAGTACAATTTAAGTATTCAGGTTGCCAATGGTTACATTATTGCCATGTCTGTTTTTACGGCCCCCTTCGCAACGGAAAGGGGAATTAGCCCTCAAACAAGTAATCTTGCCGATTTAAAAAATTACTATACCGTTGAAGATAGTTGGGTTCCAAACACAGGCATACTTCACATCGGTGTAGAGGAACTTCCTACTATTACTTTTGTTTTTGAGGAAAGCAGTTTATTGACCCTTACAGAAGGTGCAGAAATTATACTCGAAGATCTTCCCGGTGGCCTCAGGCTTACCAGAATTGAACTGTTCAAAACCTTAGAGTAATTTACTCCCGGCCCGGAAAAGACACCACCCGGAGGAGAATTACGAAAAGTTGTGATTGTAAACGCCAGGCTGATAAGAATACTGCAATACATATCAAGGGAAGGGCATTCCCCTCAGGAGACATTAGCGGGGTTACCTGCGAGCCTGAGAAGCCGCGACTATAATCCGTTAGGATCTAGTCGTGGGTATGTTCACACATCCAATTTAGGCCCTTTGCTTTTATCAAGATTGTCGTTTTCTTTTGAGGCGTCATCGCTTTGCATTTTTTCTGCTTGGATCCTAACGACTGATTTGTACACCTCAAAACATTTCTCTTTTAATCCTGAAATAATGTGTTCAGGCTTGGAATTATCTAACATCAGATCAAACGGAAAAGAGTCAATAGGTGGTGGTGTGTTGAGATTACTAATCAGCGACCCATAACATTGCTTTATTGGAAGGGGAGGGTAACGTAGATTGTAAGCTGAAAGCAATTCTGATAAGGGATGAATTTCTGTAATTGCATTCAGATCAATTAAATCCTTCCAGGCATTTCTCCTGTTTTGAACATCTAGTTTCATGAGTCCAATATCCAACAAACTACCTAGTCTGATTCCGTCCGTTACAATTGCCGGCTTAACAAATGGGTCTCCGTAATCGAATACATCCAATTTCAAACCATTCTCTGTAAGCCCCATACATCCGTTGGCCGGCTCCACTTTACCCATTTTAGTTATGATGTGTGGATAAATATGCTTCAATAGTTGAGGTACAGGTTGTCCATTACCATCTGAAAAAAAACCAGCATCGATTGAGGCGCGATGACCGATCTGAAGCGAAAGTGATGTTCCTCCTACCAACCTATAGCTGTCAAAAAACGAGTCATCACATATCCGCTTAATGAGAGCTAAAAGTTCAGGTTTAACAGTGTTATAATTCAGGTTCATGTAAACAAAAATAATTCAACAATGCTCTTTCCTTGCTATCAAGCTCTCTATCATTCACCACAACTTCACTGATTACGTCAACAGAATAAATTACAAACAATCTTATCACTTCTTCCAATGACCCGTATCTGGTCACCCTTGGTACTACAAGCTCCGGGCCCAAGCCAGGTATCTCGCGCTCACTGTACTCCCAGAATAACGCTTTATCATATGCCGACAATGCTCTTCCAATTTCAACCTTCCCCTTTAGTGCCATTTTTCTAATACAAAATTAACTAACTCATAAATCTCTTAACCCACTCCCAGGTAAAGTCCCTGGCTTTCATCACCGGACGTTTCAGCCCATCATTTTCATGCACTAATTTAGCGAATTCACCCCAATATAGATCTGGGGCCAGTAGGTTCAGGTTCCAGCGCGAGCGCCTGGCAGTAAGTTCGCTTTTCAAAACCAATTGCTTTAGTATTTTCAAAATATTCCCTATTGCCAGGATCCCTTCCGATATGGAGGTATGTTTGGACCAGATGCGAGCAGTTGTTAAAAGTAGGTTAAGCAAAGAGCCTTTAGGTACATCGAGGATTGACCTTTACAAATTCTTTACCGTTCCCCGGTCATGGTATATTTATATTAATCGCTGTACGGGAGTCTATTTTACAATTTAAAAACTTCAGTAATTACGTCCCTAATTTCGTCAAGCTCTTTTGGTTCAAACGACCAAGCCAGACCTGCATGGAGTGCGGGCATGTTGATGCTAACATAGGTTGTCACAAGCATAATTCTATTTATAAAATGTGGCAATAAAAGCCATGCGGACTTAGTAGTATCTATAAACGTCAGGGGAAGGGCATTCTCTTCAGGATACATAAGCGGGATTACCCGCGAGTCTGAGAAGCTCCGAATGCAATCCGTTAGGATTTAGTCGTGGGTTATGTTCACGCCTCTTCGAATGTTTCAACTACGGTGAATTTTCCGCACTTACTACATACTATTTCGGAACGTGTTGAATAATTTCCATTACGCTGGATGTTTTTATAAAAGTAGATGCAATGGTTTGCTTCACCGTTAGGCAAGTCTATGCCGCCATGGCCGCATACTTCGCACTTTAAGTTGGTATGAATACCGCTCCCGGTAAAAGTGCTGGAATAGCCGTCATCCTGGAGCTCTATAAACGTATCCAATTCCGCATAATTATGAGGCGCATGTTGCGGAAGATCACTGACTGCTATTTTTTGCCCAGGTTCTAAGTTAAACATCACGCTAAATGTGCTATAAAATTACGAAATATTTACTGACCCTTACGGAGGTGCAGAAATTATACTCGAAGATCTTCCCGGTGGCCTCAGGCTTACCAGAATTGAACTTTATAAAACCCTGGAGTAATCTACACCGGATCCACATCAAGTATTACCCGGGTATTTCGAAATGGTTTATCCTGGAGAAGTCTGCTGGTTATCGTAGCCAACTCATGTTTGATCTGCAAAAGGTTTCCGGAATCACGGGGAATCTTAATCAACAGGTTCATCAGGTATTGATTCCTGATCTTAGCAATCATGGGTTCACCCGGCCCCAGTACTTTTATACCTTTAATACCATGTGTAATCTGTTCCCACAGTGTGTTTGCAGCTTCAGCCGTAACTTTTTTGTCAATGTGCTTAACGGTAATTTCAATGAGCCTGCTGAAGGGCGGGTAAAGATGGCTTCGCCTGTCGTTTAATTCCTGTTCGTAAAACTCCGGTATACGATGGTTGAGAACATACTGCAGTATCGGATGGTCCGTAGAGGAGGTTTGAATGACAACTTTTCCCGGTTTTTCCCGCCTTCCCGCTCTGCCACTAACTTGCGTGATCAGTTGGAAGGCCCGCTCATACGCGCGAAAGTCAGGAAAGTGCATCATGCGATCAGCATTGAAAACGCCCACCAGGCTCACCCGGTCAAAATCCAATCCTTTGGTTACCATTTGTGTGCCCACCAAAATATCGGTATCTCCTTTTTCAAATTGTTCGATGATGGTTTCGTAACTGTTTTTCGAGCGTGTGGTATCCAGATCCATCCGCTGGATATGGGCTTCGGGAAAGTGAAATTTAAGTTCCTCTTCTAATTTCTCTGTTCCATAGCCAACGGTGCGTAGTCGTTTGGATGAGCAGGTAGGACAGGAAGTCGGAAGTGACTCTTTATACCCGCAGTAATGACAAATTAAGGAGTGTTTAAACTGATGATAGGTTAAACTTACTGCGCAGTTAATGCACTTCGGGACCCATCCACAGTCTTCACAATCCAGAATGGGGGAGTATCCCCTGCGGTTTTGGAAAATGATGACCTGTTCTTTGTCTGCCAATGTGCTATTAATGGCTCTAAGCAATGTTCCTGAAAATTCACCCTTTGTAGTTTTCTGCCTACGCTCGTTCAGCATGTTAGCCAGTACTACTTCCGGAAGTTTGGCATCCCCATAACGCTTGTGAAGTTCAACTAAACCATACTTTCCGCTATGTGCCAGGTGAAAAGATTCAATGGAGGGAGTAGCCGATCCCAGAATAATTTTAGCATGATGAGTATGTGCCATCATTAGCGCGGCATCGCGGGCATGGTAACGTGGTGCAGGTTCCTGTTGTTTGTAGGAAGTATCGTGTTCTTCATCGACAATGATGAGGCCCAGGTTATCGAAAGGAAGAAAGATGGAAGAACGTACACCTACCACAAATTTGAATCGTCCACTCAGCACGCCATTCCACACCTCAACCCGCTCATTATCAGAAAATCGGGAGTGATAAACGCCCATGGATTCACCAAACAGTTTTCGTAGGCGTTGAACAATTTGAGTAGTCAGCGCAATCTCCGGTAACAAATAGAGTACCTGGCTACCGCTTTCCAGCGCCCGTTTGATCAGGTTAATGTACACTTCGGTTTTTCCGCTGCCCGTAATACCATGAAACAGGATGGTATTATGCTTTTCGAATTGTTGAAAGATGGATTGTTGCGCAACAAGCTGTTCATCGCTCAGGCTTACATCAGGAAGTTCTTCTTCGGCTCCTAAATCAAATCGTGAAACGATAATTTCATATTCTTCCAGTATATTATTTTTAACAAGTGTAGTTAAGGCTGAAGCTGAGAACTCCGGCAGCATCAATACACTTTTTCGTATGCCTTTTTTATTGGAAGCGGGGTGATGCAGTACGGGTACATCCTGAAGATATTTCAGCAGGATGGCTTCCTGCTTCGGGCGACTGGCAAGGTCTACAAATATAGTTTCGAGGGCTTTGTGATCCAGTAAGTCAGCGGTGAGACGAATGTATTTTTCTTTTTTCGGTTTGAATTTTTCTTTCACCTCTTCAAACAAAATGATGGATTCTTTTCCTGAAAGGGATTTGAGTATACTGTAAATACTTTTAATACCCAGAAGAGAAGCCACTTCAGTATATGACATGGGTTTTGCAGCCAGGTGTTTTAACAGCATGGTTTCTTTTTCTGAAAATTCAAACAAGGTACTTTCCCAATCGAAGGCCGGATGAAGCTGAACCATGGATTCGCTTGAAAGTTTTAGCCCTGCCGGCAAGGCAGCATTTAATACCTCACCGGTCGTGCACATGTAGTAATCTGCCATCCACTCGTAAAAGCGTAATTGGTGGACATGGAGTATCGGTTCTTCATCGAGTAACTCCAGCAGATACTTGGCTTCGTATTCGGTGGGTGGGGTTTCGTGCAGGGAAGCAATGATGCCGGTCAATATTCTTCGGTCACCGAATTGAACGATGACACGCTGACCAATCGCTACTTTAGTATTCCAGTCGAAGGGAACGCGGTAGGTAAAGAGTTTGGGTATGGGTATCGGAAGCAGAAGTTCTGCGAATAGGGTAGTACGTTGATCAGAAAAAAGCTCATCCATTGTTTCATGCAAGTGCTTTACCTGGATTTAAGGGATTAATTATCTGGAGGCCTGAAATTTTTGAAAAGTCTGATTGATTGCTTGTTAGTAACTTGCATTCATAGACTTGATCAATAAAATTTAAGGACTCTACTGGAAGTTTAGCGGCCAGATAGTCTATATATACATTAGTGTCTGTTAGGTATTTCTGTTCCATCCCGATCTCATTAACTCAAGTTGATTTCTTAGTTCTTTCGATTTTTTTACGGATATACTGCCTCTAAGGGGCTTGGATAGGCCGCTTTTCTTTCTTACCTGGCCGGAAACCAATTTAATAAGATCAGCATCTTCCAAGTCCTTCAAGCTTTTTAATGCTTTACTATGCCGTAATTCAATGGTGATGGTTTTCATTCTGAAATATAAGTTGAAAAGGTATTAAAAATCAGTGCAAAATTATATTAATTTAAGTGCTTCGGGAATACTGAAGACAGGCTGCTTACATGTATTATTCCGGCAGACATAAAATGTGATTTTGTTTCCGATAGATTTTTTATCTTTTAGTAAGGGAAGGTTACTGTGGTCCTGTGTTCCCATAAATAGGGCGAATGGTAAGAAATGATTTTGAAGTTCACTTTTGCCGGTGATGGCATCCTTTCCTACAATAACAACTTCTGTGAAGCCTGACATACTTTCCATCAGGGCAATTCCCCAGTGCGACATGTAGTTCGGTTCTTTTTGAATGAGCTCTGAGAAATTATTAACCATTTGTTCTGCCATAGTTTTCCATTCAACTTGGTCGAGAAGGATCCCCAATTGTAAAAGGTTTATTGCCATTACACTGATGGATGAAGGGATGACATTATCGAACAGTTCTTTTTTTCGTGTAATTAGTTTTTCGGCATTCAGGCTGGTGTAAAAAAATAACCCATCAGTTTCATCATAGAAGTTTTTAATGACGTACTCCATCATGGTTGATGCCTTTAGCAGCCATTGTTCGCTGAAATCAGCTTGGTAAAGTTTGACGTACGCCTGTATGAGAAATGCGTAGTCTTCCAGGAACCCCTCTGTTGGTGATCGTTTACCTTTAAAGGAACGATAGCATAGCGGGCCTTCCATCAGGTTACGCTCAAGAAAAACAATAGTGGTTTTGGCGTTGTGAAGAAAGCGCTCATCAGTAAAAGCATGATAGGCATCAATCAATCCCACGATCATCATGGCATTCCATCCGGTCAATATTTTATCATCCAATCCCGGTCGCATACGCGATTCACGCGCTTGAAGTAATGTTAATTTCGCTTTGTGAAGAGTAGACTGCCAGGATTCTTTATCCAGGTTATTCTTGCTCAGGAATTTTTCTTCCTCCAGGTGTTGATGAAGAATATTCAGGCCGTGCTCCCAATTGCCTGCATCGGTTACGCCATAAAATTCACAGAACAACTCCGCATCGACTCCCAGTAATGTAATTAATTCTGATTTTGTCCAACAATAAAACTTTCCCTCAACACCTTCACTATCTGCGTCTATGGCGGAATAAAATCCGCCATCCGGTTGGCTCATCTCCCGTTGGAGCCAATCGAATGTTTCATACACAACACGCTTGTACGTTTCGTTTCTGGTGACCTTAAATGCCTCGGAATAAAGGCTTACTAGTTGCGCATTGTCGTACAGCATCTTTTCGAAATGTGGGGCAAACCACTCACCATCTACTGCATAGCGTGCAAATCCACCACCCACCTGGTCGTAGATTCCACCCTGAATGATTTTGGTTAAAGTAAGATTGATGTGCGCTAGTGCCTGCTCATGCTTTGTTAAATGATGGTAACGCAAAAGCCATAACCATATAGAAGGCATAATGAACTTTGGAGCCTTTTCCATTCCACCCCACGTCTTGTCAAATTTGATTTCGAGGTTTTGGTAAATGGTAGCTAAGACTTTCTCAATTGTTTGTTGTGTAGTGTTAGACAAGAACCTTGTAATATCACTTCCTGAAATGTGGCTGGTTAATTCCTCAGCGGAAGTTAAAATTTCTGATTTTCTGTTTTGCCATGCATGATGAATGTTGCGAAGCATTTGTGACCACGCGTTGGGGGGGAAGTAGGTACCGCCATAAATCGGTTTTTGATCGGGTGTTAAAAATACATTGAGTGGCCACCCGCCATTGATGCCCATGGCCTGTACGGCATCCATATACACCTGGTCAATGTCGGGTCGCTCCTCACGATCCACTTTGATGCAAACAAAGTAATCATTCATCAGGGCCGCCAGATCAGTATTTTCAAATGATTGATGCTCCATCACATGGCACCAGTGGCAGGAGGAATAGCCGATACTTACAATGATCGGTTTATCTTCAGCTTTCGCTTTTTGCAGAGCTTCGTTTCCCCACTCATACCAGTCTACCGGGTTGTAAGCGTGTTGAAGCAGATAAGGTGATGTGGCGCGGATGAGCCGGTTGGGTTGCTTTGGCGGTTGTGTGAGGGAGTTTGTCAAGGTTTTGAATAGCTATAATGCCCGATAATGGTATAGGTGAAAAGGCAATCCGAAATCTCCTGACCATTCCCAATGTTGTGCACAATCAGGTTACGCAGACCATCTTCGGATTTCTTATCGATAACAATTCCGATGTGGGTTAGGTTTCCGCCCAGGTTCCAGGCAACAATATCTCCCGGCTGATAATCGGTTGGATGGGTGGACATCTTTTTAATGGTACCGTGCCGTGAGAAAAAGGTCATCAGGTTAGGCACCCTCCGGTGATCGATATTTTTATCGGGTTTAGTCAGCCCCCAGTGGTTTGGATAAACGTTGAAATGATCAATCATGTCGCGGTGTACTTCAACCTGGAGATCTATGCCCAACGTACGATACGCGCGGATAATGACATCGGTACAAACTCCGCGATCGGAAGGTACATCACCTCCGGGATAGGAAATGGAATAATATGCAGGGTCGTATTTTACATCAACCTTAGTAAGTTCAAGTGCAGCAGCAGACAATCTTTGCTGGAGATTTCCTTGGGCTGAACATGTTAGTGCAAGGAGGAGAAGTGTGGTCAGCGCGCTAACAACTCTCATATCAGCTGTTCCTTTACATGGGAAATTTCTTCCTGTACAGATACCTCGCTATTGATTTCTTCCAATTGAAGAAGCAGGTTTTTCAGAAACGCCTGATGGGTTGGCGTGGAGGGATGAAACGCTTTATGGTTTAAGGCATTTTTGATTTTACCCCACTTTTCGATAAAATTCTGCGTAGGTTCATTGAGCCATGTAGCTAAAAATTTTTCCCAGATATAGGATTCTGCTTCTTCGGAAGGATGGATCAGGTCGCTTTTGTAAAAACGGTAATCCCGTAAATCATCCAATAAAAGCTCATAAGCCGGAAAGTAATGAACATCCTCATGCTGTCGGGTAATGGTATGGCATCCTAACCGAAGCACTGATTTACTAACACTGTTTAACTCCAGGGTATCTTTTATATGGCGCACCGGACTTACCGTAAGAAGAATGTTAATATCCTTATTGAACGTCTTCAGTGTTGTATAGAATTCTTCAAACGAATCCAGCATTCTTTTTTGAGTGAGCAGTTCTTTGTTAAACATGGATGCCGGCATTTTATGACAGTTGGCTACAATCTCGCCAGTATCTTTTCGGGAATAGACCCAGGCTGTTCCATAGGTAATGATAAGCCATCGGGCATCTTTTAAAAAGTAATGAACACTGCCGGTCAATGCTGTAATTTTCTTTTCAAGCTCAACTCTTTTTAATGCTGATAGCGCAGAGTGAAACTGATAATTCAATTGAATTCCATTGTTTTCGATATAGGTATGTTCAGGCGCTACTTGATTATACAGTGCATAGTGAAGGAGCGTGTGAATAGCGTGTGGATTGTAGGTAACACCAAATGGATTGGTAAGTACCTTAAATTTATGTTCGTTGAGTTTGCCCCCTAAGGTATCTGCAAAGCACGATCCAATAGTGAGTACGGGGTCATGTAAATCAATTGGAGTGCCTGATGGGGCGGGGCGTAATTCCGTTCTAAAGTTCACCATATAGTTACTAAAATAAAGATACTGGTAAATCTTCATTTCACCTTAAAAACAAAACCCCGATCTTTTATAGAACGGGGTTTATAGGGAGGTTTCGTATTTGATTACTCAACCACTACATTAACCTTGATTTCGCGCTTCACTTCTTTGTGAAGATCAAGTGTTGCTGTATAGGTACCTAGTTGCTTGGGTTGTTCCTTGAAATGAACCTTCTTCCTGTCCACATCAAAACCTTTGGCTTTCAAAATATCGGCAACCTGAACGGCTGTCACCGCACCAAATATTTTACCACTTTCACCAGCTTTGGTTTTCAGCTCAATGGTTAAGTCACCAATTTTTTCTGAGAGCGCTTCAGCATCTTGCTTAAGTTTGGCAGCCTTGTGAGCCATTTGACGGATGTTCTCCGCAATCAGCCGTTTGTTGGAATCATTGGCAATAAGAGCAAGTCCGTTGGGAATAAGAAAGTTACGTCCGTAACCTGCCTTTACCTTAACGGTATCATTTTTATAGCCAAGACCTTGTACATCTTGTTTTAATATCACTTCCATGTTCGGATCGGTTTATCAGTTCGACAATTACTTTAGAGAATCACCGGTGTACGGAAGAATAGCCATGTGGCGTGCACGCTTCACAGCCTGAGAAACTTTCTTCTGGAATTTCCAGCTTGTACCGGTAAGCCTGCGGGGTAAAATTTTACCCTGCTCGTTAATAAACTTCAACAGGAAGTCAGGATCCTTATAGTCGATGTACTTGATACCGTTTTTCTTAAAGCGGCAGTACTTGGGTTTTAATTCAACCCGCTTGATAGGTTCGTTCTGTAATGTCATTTGGCAAGCTCCTCCTCAGTTTTACGTACCGGTTTACGGTTGTTTTTGTTGAATTCTCCTTTGCGTCTTCTTTCGTTGTACGTAAGGGCATTTTTGTCAAGGACGATGGTCAAAAAGCGCATCACCGATTCATCGCGTCTGTACTCGGTTTCGAGTAGGTTGATCAGTTCGGGAGTTGCCGAAAATTCGATGAGGTTATAGAAGCCGGTCGACTTTTTCTGGACGGGATATGCCAGTTTACGAAGACCCCAATGCTCGATGTTTAAAATCTCGGCATTGCCTTTCTTTAACACGGTCACGAACTTTTCGACAGTATCCTTCATCTGTTCTTCAGACAAAACGGGATTCAAAATGAATACTGTCTCGTAATTGTTCATATTGTTTTAGTTGTGTTTAAAATGAGAGTGCAAAGATAGAAAATGACCCCGAAATGAAAAAATATGCTTTCAAAGTTCTTTTTGAGGCAAAAAGCGATCTGGTATCCTATAAATCGACATATTGGAGCAAACAAGGTCCATGAATTTGTTCCGAAACAGTATTTTCAGTGCGCTTTTATTTCTGCCCTTTTCAGGCTATAG
>CAZQXC010000040.1:0-19358 GCA_964597075.1 uncultured Roseivirgaceae bacterium
TCACTTCTCTTGACTCAAGATCAAAGGTCATTACTTCTACCAAATTGTTTTTCAGGTAACGCAACACTTCCATCACTTTACCATCACTCTTGCTTCTAACGCGCTCACCTTTTCTAAACAGTTTTCTCATCTCCTATACATTTAATTCTACATTCTGAAAGCATAATTGAATTCTCGCGGGAAATCCTCATACGTTCCCGTAAGTATAACCAATTCACCAGCTTTTTTCTTCTTCATTTCTTCATTAAATTCTTTTACTGACTTCACGGGAACATCATTCACTTTAGTAATGATAAATCCATCGCGTATTTCCGTACTCCTGGCAAGCTTTCCATTACCCAGCGACTTCACCCGAACACCGTTTGTTAATTCAAGGTTTTTCAACGTTTTTGGATCTACTTCCTCAACATCAATTCCCAACGCCACAAACCCAGCGCGCTCTTCTGGTTTAACAACACCGATATTCCCATCGCGGTTTTTTAACACAACAGGATAGGTGATTTCCTTGCCCTTTCGGTTTACCGAAATCATTACTTTATCACCAGGCCTGTGACGACCAATGGTCTCTATTAATTCCGCGCTGGAGCGAATTTGCATTTCATCTATTTTGATAACCACATCATGCTCCTTAATACCTGCCTCTTTCGCAGCACTTTTATTACCTTCGGCAAATCCGGAAACAAATGCACCCTCGTTTACTTCCAGTTCATATTGCTTAACCAAGTCACTATTTACACTCCCAACCTGTATGCCCAGCCAGCCACGTTGCACAGTGCCAAATTTCATCAGATCATCAACAATCTTGCTTACAATGTTTGACGGTACGGCAAATCCGTAACCCGAGTATGCACCGGTGGGACTGGCAATGGCTGTATTGATACCAACCAATCCCGCATGCATATCTACTAATGCTCCGCCACTATTGCCGGGATTAATTGCGGCATCGGTTTGGATAAAAGATTCGATGGCTGTATTTCCTTCCTGCGTGTTGCGATCAAGAATATTAATGTTTCTGCCTTTTGCGCTGATGATCCCTGCCGTAACCGTGGAATTGAGATTATACGGATTGCCTACAGCCAACACCCATTCTCCAATACGCGCCTTATCCGAATCTACAAACGGAATAAACGGAAGATCCCTTTGATTGATCTTTATCAGCGCAAGATCAGTGTCCGGATCCGTTCCAATTACCTCCGCCTTAAAAGATCGATTATCGTTCAGCGTTACATCTACAATTTCCGCACCTTGAACTACGTGATTGTTGGTTACAATATATCCGTTCGCATTGATAATCACACCCGAGCCGGAACTCTGGCTTGGTCCATAATTACGAGGTGGTCCAAAAAATTCGCGGAAGGGATCGAATGATTGATTTTGTTCACGTGTTGGCCTTTGCTGGGTTGATCGGATGTGCACAACTGCCGGAGTTACTTTTTCCGCAATAGCCGTAAAATCCATAGGCACTGTGGTGGCGCCCGGTTTACCATCAAGGTAGTTTACCTTGGAAACAGTGGGCTCTGAAACATATTGGATTTTTACAGGCTCATCTTTCTTGAAGTACTCATAGCTACCCAGGGTTAAAAGACTTCCCAATACCGCGGCTGCAAAAAGTGATGTGAATCGTTTCATAGTTCTATAGTAGTTTATGGATGAATGCCTATACAAAAACCTTGCAAAATGAGCTTCATTTGGCATTTTTTGTCCTTCGGAAGAAAATTTGTCAGGGTTAGTTTGTCAAAATGTGTCTCACTGATAGTCAACGCCTTCTATTTCAATCGGTACACTAAATACGTAAATCTTAAGGTTTTTGTTTGTTTTTCGATACTTAGCGGGGCGAAATATAAAATCCTTTGGTATTCCTGTCAATTACCGCAATTTTTCATCCATATTAGTCAACTACACGTAAGGGTATAAACGCTATGAATACTTCAAAAGTTATAACCTTAAAAAAAGGAAGAGAGCAATCCATCCTTCGAAAACATCCCTGGGTTTTTTCTGGTGCGATACAGCAGCTTGATGGTAACTCTACGGATGGTGATTGGGTAAAAGTGTGTGATCATAGCGGCGAGATTTTGGGCTTTGGACATTATCAACAAGGCAGTATCGCTATTCGCATGCTTTTGTTTGGACAACAACATCCGGCTGAAGATTTCTGGAATGATAAAATTAATCGAGCGCTCACACTCCGCAAAGCTGTGGGACTTCCATCCGAAAAAACCGATGCCTTCCGGCTTGTCCATGGCGAAGGTGATGGACTGCCCGGATTAATTATCGACTACTATGCAGGCGTTGCTGTCATACAAGCGCATTCCGCAGGTATGCATAACGACCGTAATCAAATTGCCCTTGCCCTGAAAGATGTATTGGGCGATCAACTTTCCGCCATATATTATAAGAGTCGGGCAACATTGCCTGGAAAAATCAAAGATGAGCAGCCCGATGGCTACTTGCTGGGCATGGGTATAGTACCCCATGTCATTCTTGAGCATGGAAACAAATTCCTGGTAGACTGGGAAAGCGGACAAAAGACTGGCTTCTTTCTGGATCAACGCGAAAACAGAAAACTGCTTGGGGAATTCTCCTCGGGAAAAAATGTTCTGAATACATTCTGTTACACCGGAGGATTTTCTGTTTATGCACTTATGGCTGGCGCTTCACGTGTTCATTCGGTTGATGCCTCTGAAAAAGCAATTGATATCACCCGAAAAAATATCGAACTCAATGGTTACAATTCGCAACAAAACGAATGCACCACCATCGATACCTTTGAATTTCTGAAAAGCAAAAGAGGCATCTACGATCTTATTGTTCTTGATCCTCCCGCGTTTGCCAAACATCGTGATGCGCGACATCAGGCGGTAAAAGGTTATCAACGATTAAATGCCGAAGCCATGAAAGTTATTCGGCCTGGTGGAATCATTTTTACCTTCTCCTGCTCCCAGGTGGTAGACAAGCAATTGTTCTATGATACGGTAACTTCCGCTGCTATTCAGGCTGAGCGGGAAATAAAAGTGCTTCACCTTCTTTCACAACCATCCGACCATCCGGTTTCTATGAACCATCCGGAAGGTGAATACCTGAAAGGTTTGGTGCTATACGTTTCCTAGAAAATTAGGCATGAGTAGTTTTGAATGTTTACACCGAACGAAAGGATTTTATGACGGGCAAAGCAGTAAAAATTACATGCCTGAAAGAAGGACCATTTCCCACGCCCCCTAACTAAAGCTTACTTCATAAACATATAATCCAGGGTTATATTCAGCATCGCCTTTAATCCTATCAGCAAGCCGCGCTCATCAATCATAAAATCGGGCGTATGATGAGCTGGCACTTTCGTGGGATCCTGATCGGGCGGCATGGCGCCAATAAAAAAGAAAAAACCTGGAACTTTCTTTTGGTAAAAAGCAAAGTCTTCTGCTCCGGTTACCGCATTGATTCGGATAACATTTTTCTCGCCTGCTGCTTTTTGTAAACTCGCTACCATTTTTTCAGTTAGAGCCGGATCGTTATAGGTAACCGGGGTCCTTTTATCAATCACCACTTCAGCTGTTGCCCCAGCACTCTCAGCAATTTTAGTCGCTGTTAACCTTATCTTCTCATGAATTTTTTCCTGCATCCCTTCATCTAAAGTTCGTATGGTGCCGGCCATAAATGCTTCTTCGGGAATAATGTTTTCTCGAATACCCGCCTGAAATCTCCCAATGGTAATTACGGCTGCTTCTTTTGTAAGTTCTGTTTGCCGGCTCACAATGGTTTGAAGCCCTGTAATGATCTGCGCACTTACTACTATTGGATCTACAGACATCCATGGATAAGCTCCATGTGATTGTCTTCCTTTTACTTTTATCGAAAACCAATCCGATGCAGCCATGGTACCTGCTGGTCGATAGGTAATTCTACCTAGTGGAGTAATAGAGTTAATATGTAAACCAAAGATCACATCCACAGTTGGATTCTCCAGCACCCCTTGCCTTACCATCAGGTCTGCTCCGCCTTCCTCACCGGCCGGGGGCCCTTCTTCAGAAGGCTGAAAAATAAATTTGACAGTTCCCTTTAACTCACTGACGTTTTTTGCCAGAATTTCTGCGGTGGCCATTAGAACGGCAACGTGCGTGTCGTGCCCACAGGCATGCATCACGCCTGTCTCCTGTCCGTTAAAAACAGTTTTTTCCTTCGATGCAAAGGGCAAACTGTTGCGCTCGGTTACCGGCAAAGCATCAATATCAGCGCGCAAAGCAATGACCGGCCCCGGTTTTCCTCCTTTTAAAAGTCCGACAACACCCGTATGGGCAACGCCCGTTTGAACTTCCATGCCGAGCGACTTTAAATGCTCAGCAATTTTAGCGGCCGTTTTAAACTCCCGGTTACCCAATTCAGGGTGTTGATGTATATCTCTCCTCCACTCAATCATTCTTGGTTCAATGGCTGCGGCCATCTGCTCAATTTTAGTTTGCAGCTTTGCATTTACCTGCGCTAATGATGGTATTGTCAAGAGAAGAAAAATTCCAGCAACGATGTTTTTCATTTGAAGAAGTTTAAGTTTGAATCAAGGTAAAAAAAAGGTGACCTTAACCAAAACGATTGTTATGCAATGGGTAAGAATTTTTCCGGATGAATCCGTTGCCAGAGCAAAGCTGCAAAACAATAAACCTCAATTATTGATTATTGGCGAAAAGCGAATTTGCCTGGTGTTGCGGGGCGATTTGTTTTTTGCCGTTCAGGATCGCTGCACCCATAATGGGGATTCATTGAGCAAAGGCCTGGTTAATTATCTGGGTGAGGTGATTTGTCCCTGGCACAATTACCGGTTCTCCCTTCAAACCGGCCGGGAATCCTCATCGCGATCTGCCGATTTAATTACCTATCCGGTTAAAATAGATGAGGATGGTTTTTTTATCGGTATCTTTTGATCTTTGAAAATACAACTGCCCCGTTTGCGTTATAGCTAAATGAAATTATTACCGGTCTTAATTCTTCTTCCAGGTTTACTCCTTGCGCAAGGAAACCATTCAGTATTGAGCCAGCTTAAACCAGGCGGACTGCTTCCTGAGAAAATCCTGAGTTCAAGAAGTGCCGTATTGTATAGTCCTGCGTTAACAAAAAAGGAGATTGATGATATTCAAGCAACACTGGTACGAACTGGTATTGATGCCGTGGTGTATTTTGAGATAGACCGAGTCTTTGCAGGACGCGATGTTGAACTGGCTTTCAGCGAATATTTCATCGGACGTGAAATCAGTAATTTTATTATTATTCAAAAATCAACATCTACGTATCAGGTTATCGTTACACCTTTTGGCAGAACTAATACACTAATTGATCAAAACCAGGGTGCGTGGATTTCAGAGGATGCTTACTTAAAGGAAGCATTACGGATCCTTTATAGTACAGCGCTGAATACATACCGTAAACAAAATTTATTAATAGGAGATATTCCTGAAACCGGTCTCTCCGTAAATGTGATTAGCGGCAGGCGCACCGAAGCATTTGCCTCCGATTTGAAAGTGGATAAGTTGGCCGTACAAAAATTCGGTGACGAACAATTAGACCATGAGCTGGAGGAAATTATGAAGGACTACCCTTTTAAGTATGCGCTTGTTGACAATACCATTCCAGAACCTGAACTGCGAAAACAAGGTATGTTCTATATTCTATGCATGATCCATTCAAGGGGACCAGTGGCAAAGCAATTGTTGGGTTTTGAAGTAAGTGAAGCCGAAACTGCCCTGGTTTCGGTTACCTATCCCAACGGGCAGGAGCAACTGAAAACCATTCCCGTCACCACGCCAGTTTATAAATTCTATGCCCGACAAATACAATTTAATAATGTCTTTTTGGGAACCCGGTGGGATGCAGAGCTGACCTGGCAACAGGCGTTAAAAAATTTTATTATAGGATTTAAGCGGGAACTAAGAATAGATTGATGTTAATTACCCTTGCAATCGGCAATACAAAGGGGAACCCTTTATTTCCGATTGCGTTGAATAGATAAGTAGAAAGGCGCTGGCATGATGCTTGTAGCCTTTGTTTGAAAAGGAGAAAGATTATGAAGAAGTTGGTTTTAATCGGTTTGTTGAGCCTGGGCTTCGTTTCTGCCTTTGCTTATTCTTCAAGTATTGCCATTCAGACTGCAAAGAGCTCGTCCATGCAGGTTTATATCAATGGAAAACTTTACAATAAACAACCTGAAAAATTTGTGCGCATTAAAAGTAATGCGGGTTTGTATAAAATCGAAGTAAAGGTGCTTAACCCCTACGATAAGGAGTGGTATATGGTTCGCAAGGTAGTGCGCATTGAAAAGGGATTTGAGTTTTACTACAAAATCGAATTTACAGAAGGGCAGCGGCCACAACTACGGGCCATCAGAAGCTATCCTGTATACAGTCACTTTTTCCTTAATCCAGCCTTATACAACAGGCATCCTACTACTTAGCCTGCTTTTTTCTGGATTGTACTATCAGCGCGATTACAAAAACAATCACGATCAACGTTAGGGGTCTGGGTAAACTTATGTTCGGATAGTAGTCCCAGCCAAAGAATCCACCAAAGACCCAACTGAACACTTCAGCAATCGCACCAATGATGGCGCCCAACGCGCCCCCCAACAATCCAAAGAATCCGGCAACAATTCCAATAAATGCACCAAATAAGCCCATCATCAGACCGAACAAGCCTCCGGCCAATCCAATCCAAATGGGGAAAGTGAAAATTATTAAGATTAATATAAGTGCGTTTGAGGCTGATTTAGACATGGTGTGGCCCTTTACCATATTCTTTTCAATAATCTCTCCACTCTTATAAAAGTTGTTTTTTGGCTCAAAATCTAATAACTTTTGATTACGTTCAGCGAACTTTGTTCGCTTTTGAACAGTTATGGTGTACGTTTTTATGGACAGAATTCGGGCTATTCTATCCAGTTTGAACATTTGCCATATTGCTAAACAAAAGCTGAGTCCCACAGCTTACCTAAACAAAACTTGACGTTGAAGAGGAATATGTTTCGATGGCTTTTGCTTTTTGTAACCATAAGTTCAACAGCATTCTGTCAGCAATTAATTGAAGGTAGGGTCGTTGATAAAGAAACAGGTAATCCTGTTCCATTCGCCTCCATCGGTATTATCGGAACTTCCCAAGGAACAAGCTCTAATCTTAACGGACAGTTTTCGTTGGCGCTTTCTGAACCATTCTCGGTAAAAATAAGCTGTGTTGGATATGAATCTTTAGTAATTAACTCATTGGAAGGCCTTAGCCTGATTCGACTAAAACCAATAGCCATCGAATTAAATGAGATCATCATTACTAGAAAAAAAACCAATCCAAAAAGAGTTGTGCAACTGGCTTTTTCAAACGTGGCCAATAACTACGATGCTAATCCATTCCTACAAAAGTTTTTTTACCGTCATTACTGTATGGATGATTTAGCATACGGAAGATTGATTGAAGCTTCTGTTGAGGTCTTGAAGCATCGCGGGTACAAATCCACACAAGGTAAGGCTGGCGATAAAGAAGAGATACGGGTTACCCAGCTTCGAAGAAGCCTTGATAATACTATCGCTGCGCAGGGTCATGAACCCATCGCTATCAGCAATATCTTACAGGCCGATATTGTAGGTTATCAAACTCAGGAATTCGGAAAACGCTATTCATTCTACCATACGGTAAGTAATCTTAAAACAGAAATTGATTCCTATACCTTCACGTATGAGGCCACTACTGTTTACGATGGTCAGGAGGTATACCTGATTAGCTATGCTTCTAAAAAAGATTCTGTATTGACTACCTCAGGATATATTGAAATGCCAAGTACTTCAGGTACAATTTATATTACCACCGATCGATATGCTATTGTTAAAAACGAAGAAACAAAAATGGAAGGTGCTAACAGTATAAGAACATCTGCGTATTACCGACAGACCGATGGCAACTATTACCCCTATCATTTCATACGGGAAGGTGAAAGTTATGCGCCAGACAACAGTATACATAGTTATCACATTGAATTAATGTCGACAGAGATTGCACGCAATCCGCTTGATAAATTTATTGGCCGTGAGCCCGGAAAAGAAGAATTATTAAAAATTCCATACGATTCAGTATTCTGGAAAAATAATACCATTTTAAAAACAACACCACTAGAAGACCAGATTATTCATGATTTAGGCGGGGGCGAATCGCTCAATAGGCAATTTTATCGCTATCAACAGTATGAATGGAGTATCTCCCATGGTGGCCAGGACGGTGAGGCGAAGTTCAATTGGTTTAGAGAACATAGTAAAGGCAACCGAATAATGTTTCTTATCTTTTGGGATAGTAATTGTGAACTCCCTTGCTTCGTAGAGTTAGAGCATGCCAAGCGATTGCAAAAGTTATATCAAAAAGGTCTTTCGGTTGTACTGCTTTCATTGGATAATGATGAGACCCGATGGAAACAACTCGTTACCCGGTACAATTTGTTTGCTGATGGTATTATTAACTATCGAATTGGTTCATCCGCTGAGCTTGCACGCCATTATAAAATCAAAGAAACGCCTGCATATATTTTGCTTACCAAAAACGGAGATGTTCATAGTACAGAAAACGCGCGCCCTGGCAATGCCCTTTTAGAAAATGAGATCAGAGCTTTACTTGAGCAATGATACCATGGCTCTGCGCTGAAAAAAAACCCGGAACTGCCCGGGTTTTTCTTACATCTTAAGACTTACATCTTATGCCTAAAACGGATATTCTCCCTTTTCAATCACATAATTCGCCACTTTTCTTCTGGCTTCTTTGAGGTTGTAGGGATCTATCTTCGTAAACCGCTTCAAGCCCATCAACATTAATCGTTGTTCGTCCCCATCGGCAAATGAAGTGATGGCTTCGCGCCCAGCTGCAGCGGCTTTGGCAACAGCGTGATGTAAGTAAATCACTGCCATCTCCTTTTGCATTTCACAAGCCTTTTCTCCGCGTATTCCAATAAGCTTTTCAACTCTTAACAATGCTGATTCAGCTACATACCCTTCAATCATCATGTCAGCCAGGTTCATAAGTATTTCCTGCTCATCCGATAGTTTCATCATAAACTTTTGAACAGCCGCCCCGGCAACCATTAGCCCGGCTTTTTTCAAGTTTGCTAAAACTTTCTTCTCGTTAACAAAAATCCCGTCATCATCGCTGGCTCCAAAATCAGGAATTGATAGTAACTCCTTTTGAACGGCCATGGCTGGAGTCATCAGGTCAAGGGTACCTTTCATGGCGCGCTTTAAAATCATATCCACGGTAAGCAAGCGGTTGATTTCATTTGTTCCTTCAAAGATGCGATTGATTCGTGCATCGCGATAAGCACGATCCATTGGGCCTTCCGCAGAAAAACCCATACCACCATAAATCTGAACACCTTCATCAACAGTATAGTCCAGCACTTCCGATCCGTGTACTTTTAGGATAGCACATTCAATCGCAAACTCCTCCAATGATTTCAGTCTTGCCTTTGCCGCGTCCATGCCTTCTGCTATAAAAGCATTGTAGGCATCATCAATATTTTGAGAAGCACGGTAATGGGCCGATTCTGATGCGAAAATTCTAGTACACGCTTCAGCAATTTTATACTTAATAGCCCCGAAACTGGCTATAGGTGTGCCAAACTGTTTACGCTCCTTAGCATAGTTTACAGCGGTGGATACACACATCTTACTGCCACCAACAGCTGCCACGCCTAGCTTAATCCTTCCAATATTCAGGATGTTAACCGCTATTTTAAATCCGTTTTCACGTTCACTCAATAAATTCTCTACGGGTACTTTGCAATCGTTGAAGAAAATCTGACGGGTAGAAGATCCCTTTATACCCATTTTCTTCTCTTCTTCATTCATGGTAATACCCCCAAAGGTTTTCTCCACGATAAACGCACTCAGATTCTTATCATTATCAATTTTAGCAAACACCACAAACACATCGGCAAAGCCACCATTGGTGATCCACATTTTTTGTCCATTGATTACATAGTGCTTTCCGTCCGCACTAAGCACGGCTTTTGTCTTTCCGCTATTGGCATCAGAACCGGAATCGGGCTCTGTTAAACAGTAGGCTGCCTTCCACTCACCGGTGGCCAGCTTAGGAATGTACTTCTTCTTTTGCTCGTCATTTCCATAATACAAAATGGGTAATGTGCCGATACCGGTATGTGCTGAAATGCCAACAGCAAAAGAGTGCCCTGCCCCCAGCACCTCTGCCACCAACATGGCTGTGTTAAAGTCCATACCAAAGCCACCTAATTCTGGAGGAACAGAAGTACCCAGTAAGCCAAGCTCACCGGCCTTATCCAAAAGCGATGGCATCAACTCCGGATGCTTCATCGAATCAATTTCATCCAACCGTGGATGAATTTCCTTTTTCAAAAAATCCTCACACTGCTGCTTGATCATTAGTTGTTCTTCATTGAATTCTTCCGGAATGAAGATTTCATTTGCCTGCGTCTCACGAATTAAAAATTCGCCTCCTTTGATTGCTCCTTTGGTTTCAACTGCTGTATTCATTTTATTTATGACATATGTATCAAGACGTTAGACATAAGACTCCTGGCGCAACGTCTTGATCAAACCAAAAGTCATTTTTTGTATTTCAGAAATTCTAATTGTTAACAAATCCAATTGTTCCTGCTCAATCAGGTTAACATCAAAAGCAAGAATCAATAGCGTTTCAACCTCATAAGCCGATCCTAAACTGATGTTTAAAAACTGTGCAAAGTCTTTATCGTTGTGCCTTCCTGCTCCTTCTGCAATATTCGTTGGAATTGAAACCGTACACCTCCGTAGCTGAGAAATCAATCCATACTTTTCAGAAGAAGGGAAATCGGCAGTAAGCTCATAAATCTCCTTTACGAGTTGTCTTGATAATTGCCAAACCTTCAATTCTTTGAAATTATGCATTTGTCATACTACTTAAGTCTTGCATCTAAAGTCTAATTCAACAGTTCATAAATCCCCGCCACGCCTTGTCCCCCTCCAACACATGCTGTTACCATTCCGTATTTCTTGTTCTGTCTGCGGAGTTCATTAAATAACTGTACGGATAAGCGTGCACCCGATGATCCTAATGGGTGTCCGACTGCTATTGCGCCACCGTTCACATTCAATTTCTTACGATCGATGCCCAGCTCCTTTACTACTGCCAACGCCTGTGCGGCAAAGGCTTCATTCAACTCAATCAGATCAATATCATCCAGTTTCATACCGGCAAGTTTTAGTGCTTTGGGAATAGCCGCCACCGGCCCGATACCCATAATGCGAGGATCAACTCCTGCGGCCGCATAGCTTACCATGCGTGCGATGGGCTTTACATTAAGTTGTTTTACCATTCGCTCACTCATCACTAAAACAAATGCTGCGCCATCGGATGTTTGGGATGAATTTCCCGCTGTAACCGTTCCGCCCATGGCAAATACCGGCTTTAATTTTGCAAGCCCTTCAACGGTAGTGTCCGTGCGAATGCCTTCATCGGTGGCCACCACGAACTCACGGGTTTTCTTTTTCATGTTCTCATCCACGTAAATTTCTTTTACGGTGATGGGCACGACTTCATCCTTAAACTTTCCATCCTTCCAGGCTGCGGCAGCTTTCATATGCGATTCATACGAAAACTGATCCTGGTCTTCGCGTGTGATTCCAAATTGTTTGGAAACCTCCTCGGCTGTTAAACCCATGCTGGTATAGTATGCAGGGTTCTCCGTTGCGATTTTATAGTTGAGCGCTGTCTTTATGCCCATTGTTGGCACTAACGACATAGATTCCGTTCCTCCAGCTATAATAATATCGGCCATGCCTGCCTGGATACGTTGCGATGCTATCGCGATGGTTTCTACGCCTGATCCGCAATAACGATTTACAATCATGCCCGGAGTATCAATACCCAATGCCAGCAAAGAAATCATTCGTCCCATCTGCATTCCTTGTTCTGCTTCCGGCACAGCATTGCCTACAATCAAATCATCGATCATGTTGTTTTCAAGTCCGGGAACGGATTTAACAAGATGTTTAATCACATCTGCTGCCAAATCATCGGGCCTTACAAAACGAAAGCCTCCTTTTTTTGCTTTCCCTACTCCGGTTCTGAAACCTGCTACGATGTATGCGTCCATATTTTCTTCTTTTAGTAGTAAGACTTAAGTATAAAGTAGTAAGACCGTAGCTGGACAATATGTCTTGCTACGTGTGTCTTGCATCTAATGTCTAATTTCTCAAAGGTTTTCCTCCTGTCAGTATTGATTGTATCCGCTCCAGTGTTTTCTTTTCACCGCAAAGTGAAACAAAGGCTTCGCGCTCCAAATCCAATAAATATTGTTCACTAACTTCCTGTGGAGATGTTAAATCACCTCCGCACATGATGTTTGCAATCTTCATGGCGATTTTCATGTCGTGATCGGAAATGTAGCGGCCCATTTTCATGCCGTTAACACCGGCTGCAAAAAGTGCAAGTCCTGATCTTCCCTGAACTTTAATATTCCTTGCTTGTACAGGCATCGTATAGCCCGCATCTGCTAATTCAATCACGGTAGACTTAGCATCCAGTATTTGTCTGTCCTTATTAACCGTGATGGTATCCTGTACTTTCAGTACGCCCATTTCTCGTGCTTCTTCTGCCGATAGGGCAACCTTCGCGGTGGCGATATTCATAAAGGCATTTTGCAATGCGTTCAACTCAACATCACCTTCAAGCATGCGATCACTCACCCGTTTGGCAAATTCCTTGGTTCCGCCTCCGCCAGGGATAAGGCCAACCCCAACCTCTACTAAACCAATATAGGTTTCTGCTGCAGCTACAGCCACATCGGCATGCATGGTCATTTCGCAGCCTCCGCCCAAGGTCCGGCCTTGCGGGGCAACCACCACCGGCACAGAAGAATACCGCAGTCGCATCACCGAGTTCTGAAAAGCCCGCACCATAAAGTCGATTTCATCATAATCCTGCTCGATGGCATACATGAAAACCAGCCCCAGGTTGGCGCCAAGCGAGAAATCAGGCCCTTGATGGCCTACAACCAGCCCCCGGTAGTCCTTTTCAGCTAAATCAAGGGCTTTATTCAGACCTTCTATTACCGCGCTGCCTAGGGTATAGCTTTTGCTGCTCCAGGAGAAGTTGATTACCCCATCGCCCAAATCGGTGACTTTACTTTCGGCATTTTTCCAGACCACTTTATCACTAAGATTCTCCAGTATAATAAAGGCTTCCTTGCCTGAAATTACTTTATAGGATTTCGATGGTATATCGTAGTACTTGCGCTGGCCGCCTTCTACTTTATAGAAAGATTTGTTACCGGACGCCAGCATGTCGTACACCCATTGCGCTGGTTTGTAGTTCATGCCTTCCATAGCCTGAACTGTCTTCTCTACACCGAGTGCATCCCAGGTATCAAACGGTCCGAGCTCCCAACCGAAACCGGCACATACTGCATCATCAATTCTGAAAAGTTCATCGCTGATTTCAGGAATGCGATTGGATGCGTACTGAAACAATCCATAAAAACAATCGCGATAAAATTCTCCGGCTTTGTCTTTACCCGCCAACAAAACTTTAAAACGATCTCTTACGTTGTCGATCGTCTTGGTAGTTTCGAGTGTTGCAAATTTTGCTTTTGCTTTTGGCTTATAATCAAGTGTTTTTAAATCGAGCGTAAGAATTTCGGTTTTGCCTTTTGCATCTTTTGATTTTTTGTAGAAACCCTGACCGGTTTTATCACCGAGCCATTTATTCTCATCAAGTTTGTTGACAACATCAGGTAATTTAAAAATCTCACGACCTTCATCGTTGGGTAAACCCGCATATAAATTATTGGCTACTTTGACAAGCGTATCCAATCCTACAACATCAGAAGTTCTGAACGTGGCAGATTTCGGACGGCCAATGACGGGGCCGGTTAGCTTGTCGACTTCATCCACATTCAGGTCGTATTTCTGCATGGAGTCAATCACCTTTAAAAGGCCCCATACGCCAACCCGGTTTCCGATGAAAGCAGGGGTATCTTTACACAGTACAGAAGTTTTACCCAAGTACAGATCTCCATAATGAAGTAAGAATTCGCTTACTTCTAGATCCGTGTGTGGAGTGGGTATAACTTCAAATAATTTTAGGTAACGGGGTGGATTGAAGAAGTGGGTGCCCGCAAAATGCTTCTTGAAATCATCACTCCGGCCTTCAGCCATCAGGTGTATGGGGATGCCCGAAGTATTCGATGTAATGAGTGTTCCCGGTATCCTGTATTTTTCTACTTGTTCATATACTTTTTTCTTGATGTCGAGATTCTCTACCACCACTTCGATTATCCAATCGTAGTTTTTGATCTTCGCGAAATCATCATCAAAGTTCCCCAGCGTAATACGCGAAGTAAATTTTTTACTATAAAGGGGGCCCGGTGAAGATTTAATACACTTATCAAATGATGATTGAACAATTCTGTTCTTCACCACCTTGCTATCAAGTGCAAGTCCCTTTACTTTTTCTTCTGGCGATAATTCTTTCGGTGCAATGTCGAGTAACAATACTTCACAACCAATGTTAGCGAAGTGACACGCAATGGAAGAGCCCATTACACCGGAACCCAGAACAGCAACTTTGCGGATAGATCGTTTCATATTTTGTTGTTCGTTATTTGTTGTTCGTTGTTCGTGTACGATGAACGAACAACCCACAACGATTAGCTATATGTTTGTTCGTAAATATTATTTCGTTCAATGATCTTGTTAACCTGTTGAATCACCTCAAAGAAAGCGTTGAGTTTATCTTCAGAGATTTCTATTTGAACTGCTTCATTAAATCGCACCACGGTGTCGCGCGACCGTGATCGTGCTTTCTTTCCTTCCTCCGTTAAGAAGATACGAACCGAACGCTTGTCGGTATCGTCCACTTTCCTGTAAATAGCGCCCCGCTCTTCCATTGATTTTAATAACCGCGTTAAACTCCTGGGCTCAAGGCCCATCAGCGGTGCAATTTTAGTAGCGGGCGTTCCTTCCTCATCAATGTTAAGCAATACAAAACCCTCTGCCATGGTTGCATTATGTTTTGCCGCCTGCTGATTGTACATGCGGGCAATTGCCAGCCAGGCCGAGCGGATATGATAATCTAAAGTATCTTCTTTACGCATGCATTGACTTTGGGAATGTGAATATAGAAAATATTGTTATGCGTGCATACTAAATAGTAAAAAATATTCTGCATGCAGTGTATTTTCTTCCTTAATGCGCAAAAAACGAGCATCTTGCCTGTATACTATCCATTTGGTGCTTCATGCAAGACTTTCTACTTTTAAAGGAATCACCATATCAAACGCTATACGAAATGAAAAAACTATTTCTGCCCACCCTTACACTATGGTGTTGTGTTGCCCTTCAGGCACAGCAGGTTCCTTCTTTTGAACAAGTAATTGCCCTGCGCAATGCGGGATTTGTTGCCCTTTCACCGGATGGTAATCATGTTGCCTATACTGTACAAACAACCGACTGGACAGATAACCGTTACGACACTGAAATCTGGCTTTCAAAAAACGGTCAGAAACCCTTTCAGCTAACGAACACACCAAAAGGAAACAGCACTAGTCCAGCCTGGTCGCCTGATGGAAAATGGATAGCCTTTATGGCCGATCGTGGGAATAAAAGTCAGATTCATGTGATCTATACCGATGGCGGTGAAGCCAAACCCATTACCCATGAAGAAGAAAGTATCAATGGATTTGAGTGGCACCCCTCGGGAACAAAATTGATCTTTCTGAAATCAGAAAAACAGGATAAAAAAGAAATTGAAAAACGATATGGTGCATTTGAAACCGATGACAAGGAATACACACTCTCCCATCTCTGGGAAGTTGATGTTGATCCGGATAGACCCATGCCTTCGGAAATGCCCTGCCATGAAACCGTTGATTCGTTAAAAGTAAAAGCCGGATGTATTCAATGGCCAAAAGCCAGGCGGTTAACCGAAGGTAAATTTACCGTGACGTCTTTCCTGATTTCGCCTGACGGATCGAGCGTTGCCCTCAGTCACCAGCCCGATCCGCTGATCAATTCCAGAAATAAATCACGTATCTCTTTGCTTGATTTGTCCTCGAAAGAAATCTCAATGCTCGTCAGCCATCCCAGTGGGGATAACCTGCAGGAATGGTCACCGGATTCAAAAGAACTGTTATACACAACAAGTCTTTCGGATACAACATCTAACTATTATCGAAACAACAAGGTATTCTCCATCTCCATTGCCACGAAGGAACCGCGTCAACTTGCCAGCAAGTTTGATGAGCAAATCGGTGGCCTTATCTGGAAAAATTCAGGCATCTATTTTACAGCCTGGAACAAAACCAAGAGATGGTTGTATAAACTCAATCCAAAATCCGGTGACGTTACCCTATTCCTAAATTCACCCGATCAAATCTTTGGGGTTTCTTTTTCTAAAACAGGTGATCGCTTTGCCTTTAATGCACGCAACAATGATCAACTCAATGAAATTTTTGTGTCATCAACCGTTGCACCAAAACCAGAAAAGATAACAGACATGACAGCACAGATTGCCAATTGGAAAACAGCACAAAGTGAAGTTGTTTCATGGAAAAGTAAGGATGGTGCTGTGATTGAAGGCGTTCTTCACAAACCAAAGAATTACGATCCGGCTAAAAAGTATCCCCTCCTTATTGTCGTACATGGAGGCCCAACCGGAATTGATACGCCACAGCCCGTGCCTGGTTATGTGTACCCCATTGTACAGTGGCTTGATAAGGGTGCGCTGGTGCTGCGGCCAAACTACCGCGGCTCTGCCGGTTATGGTGAAGCCTTTCGCTCGCTTAATGTGGAGAACCTTGGAGTGGGCGATGCGTGGGATGTATTGTCCGGCATTGATTACCTCGATTCCAAAGGGATGATTGACAAAAGTAAAATGGGTTGCATGGGCTGGAGCCAGGGCGGTTACATCTCTGCTTTTCTAACCACTTCATCCGATGTATTCAAAGCTACTTCTGTGGGTGCAGGAATTTCCAATTGGATGACATACTATGTAAATACAGACATCCATCCGTTCACACGACAATACTTAAAAGCCACACCATGGGATGATGAGGAAATTTATCGCAAGACCTCACCGATGACGTACATCAACCAGGCAAAAACACCAACGCTTATTCAGCATGGAGAATTCGACAGGCGTGTACCAATTCCGAACGCCTATGAATTATTGCAAGGTCTTCGCGATAAAGACGTGCCTGCTGAATTAATTGTTTATAAAGGTTTTGGGCATGGCATTACAAAACCCAAGGAGCGTTTGGCCGCCACGTGGCACAACTGGCAATGGTTCAATAAATATGTGTGGGGTGAAGAAGTTGAATTGCCTGTTGGTACAAAAAAAGCCGATGGCAAGTAATTAACAAATCCGTGGTAACTGTTCGCCCGGTAGCATACTTACGATGCGTTTACCCCCAATTCGACTGTGTTGAATAACCTGTCGGGGGTGATCCTGTGTTGATAACCCGATAATGCAAGCCGAGGGATCAGACAGCTTAAGTATTTCCAGTGCCAGATCGGTTTTGCTTTCTGCAACTACAGCAATAAAAATTCCTTCGTTGGCTACATAGAGTGGATCCAGACCCAGCATTTCGCACGCGCCTTCCACTTGCTCGTTCACTGGAACATCCTTTTGAAAAATTTCTATCCCCGTATCGGATTGCATAGCCAGCTCATTCAATACGGTCGCTACGCCTCCACGAGTTGGATCGCGCATAAATTTTACGTCTTCCCCAAGATTATCCAACAGTTTCAATACTTGCCGGTGCAACGACTGGGTGTCGCTGGTGATGGTGGTTTCAAATTCTAATCCCTGACGCACGGATAATATGGCTACACCGTGCTGCGCCACAGGTCCGCTAACTAAAATCCTATCACCAGGCTTTACACGATTAGCATGAATGTTTGCTTTTGGATGAATGCGACCCAGGCCCGTAGTGTTGATGAAGACTTTATCGCCCTTTCCGCGCTCGACCACTTTTGTATCACCCGTAACAATTGGCACGCTGGCTGCTTCACTGGCCTTTTTTATTCCGAGTAACACCTCCCAGAATTCCTCCATCTGTAAACCTTCTTCCAGAATAAAACTTAGGGAAAGATACTCCGGAATAGCCCCACACATAGCCAGATCATTCACCGAGCCATTCACGGCAAGTTCACCAATATTTCCACCAGGAAAAAATATTGGAGTAATCACATAACTGTCGGTAGTAAAAGCAATGGGCCCGTTGAAATTCAGAATTGCACCATCGTGTTGCTCATTCAGTAAATCATTTTTCAACACATTGAACACGCCCGTGTCGAGCAGACGATGGGTTAGCACACCACCACTTCCATGTCCCAATGTAATTACATCAAAATCAAGTTTCGGGAGCGGACAATTTAGCCGGACGGAAAGTTTGGGCTGACTCACGATGGCAACGCTTCAGCTTGTGAAAAATGATAGTACGCGGCACAGGCACCTTCTGACGAAACCATAGGAGAGCCCAATGGCTTTTCGGGAGTGCAGTCTTTACCAAAATGCGGACAGTCGAATGGTTTCTTCTTGCCCTTCATAATTTCTCCTGCTATGCATGTAGTGTTATCCTCCGATGCTGTTTCCACAAGGTTGAATTTATTTCGTGCATCATAACGTCTATACATTTCATTCACTTCCCATCCACTATTTGGAATAGTGCCAATGCCACGCCATTCCCGGTCGGATACAGTAAATACTTCATCGATTGTTTGACGGGCATGTTTATTCCCTTCGCGTTGCACGTAGCGAATATACTGATTCTCTACTTTAGCTTCACCGCTTTCCAATTGCCTTACCGCCATGTAAATGCCTTGTAACAAATCAATCGGCTCAAAACCGGTTACCACAATGGGTACCTTGTATTTTTCCGCAATTGGTTCGTATTCGTTGTAACCCATAATAGTACATACATGCCCTGCCGCAAGAAAAGCATTTACCGTTGTTTCCGGATCTGAAAGAATAGCTTCCATGGCAGGTGGTACCAGCACATGAGAAGTGAGTATGCTGTAATTGTTTACTTTTTTTTTAGCTGCCTGCACAACTGACAGGGCATTGGCCGGGGCCGTAGTTTCAAAACCCACTGCAAAAAATACAACTTCCTTATCTGGATTTTCTTGAGCGATCTTAACAGCCTCTAATGGTGAGTAAACCATGCGCACATCGGCACCTTCGGCTTTTGTTTCCAGCAAACTTTTTTTGGTACCGGGTACACGGAGCATGTCTCCAAACGAGCATAAAATTACGTTCGGCTTTTGCGAAAGTTCAATCGCCTCATCAATAATATGAATGGGTGTAACACACACCGGACAGCCGGGGCCATGTACCAT
>CAZQXC010000041.1:0-19199 GCA_964597075.1 uncultured Roseivirgaceae bacterium
GATCAGGGCTGGCGCATTGAAATAAAAAAATATCCAAAGTTGCAGGAGATAGCCGCCTTTCGAAAAGAAACACTCATCGGACATTACAGTGATCAGCCCCATAAATTTGATGGTCAACGTTACGGTGGCTATTACACCCAGGAAGAGATAAAGGATGTTGTCGCTTATGCCGCCCAACGACACGTTACCATAGTTCCGGAAATTGAAATGCCCGGCCATGCCCTTGCGGCTTTGTCGGCCTATCCTGAACTGGGTTGCACCGGAGGCCCCTATGAAGCCGCCACCTTATGGGGTGTTTTTGATGACGTGTTTTGCGCTGGAAAAGAATCAAGCTTTACCTTTTTGGAAAATGTTCTGGATGAGGTGATAGAACTATTTCCAGGTGAATACATTCATGTTGGAGGTGACGAGTGCCCTAAAACGCGTTGGGAAACGTGCCCACATTGCCAGAAAAGATTGCAGATAGAAAGACTTGCAGACGAACATGAATTGCAGAGTTACTTCATTCAGCGGATGGAAAAATATTTGAACGCAAAGGGACGTAAACTTATAGGTTGGGACGAAATACTGGAGGGCGGATTAGCGCCCAATGCTGCCGTTATGAGTTGGCGTGGTGAGGAAGGAGGCATTGCAGCCGCACAAGCCGGCCAGAATGTGGTGATGACCCCCGGTTTTGCTCTTTACTTTGATCACTATCAGGGTGATCCTAAGCGTGAACCCGTGGCTATTGGTGGTAATACACCATTAAAAAAAGTTTACGAATATGAGCCAATCCCTTCTGAGTTAAGCCAGGAAGAAATCAGCTATATCATGGGGGCGCAGGCCAATGTTTGGACGGAGTACATTAAAACCACTGAACAGGTGGAGTACATGGTTTATCCCAGGGCCTTAGCCTTAGCCGAAGTGGTGTGGTCTCAGCGGGGAAACCGTGATTGGACCAGCTTTGTCATGCGATTACCCCATCAATTCATGCTGTTGGAGCAACAACGCGTTAACTACCGGAAACCCTTAGCCGATGAACTGAAATAGCTGGTTTATCGGGAATATGTTTATTAATTTTCGTCATCTTAAAAATCGTACTGCCATGAAAAAAATTCTTATTCTTTTTTCGCTCATTGTTTTCTTTCCGGCTTTCTCCACTGTTTTAGAACAGATTGTTAAAACACAGATTCACATTACGGTTCGTAACGATTTAGGGAACACCGTTGAGGGGGTTTCAGTAAAATTATTCGAATCTGAAAAGGATTATAATGATGAAACAAATGTAGCTGCCGAAGGCGTTACCGATGCCAAAGGAATCGTCAAATTCAAGGAGCTAAAAACCATTTCCTATTTCGTTATGGCTGAAAAAGATGGTCAGAATAATTTTGGTGGTGGTGAGGTAACCGGCAAACTGGAAGAAAAGAAAATCAATAAAGTTACCATAGTTATTCAATGAGTATCACTTCGCGTGATAAACTTATAGCAAGGCTACATACGTACAAAACCCCCTTCCCTGAAGAGGCATTCTTAATTCCTCAATTTTTGGAATTGCTTCAGTTACCACCGTGCTATTTCCGCGATTACCTGCCCGGTCATATTACAGGCTCCTCATGGATTATAGATGAATCGTATTCACATGCATTATTGGTACACCACGTAAAACTCAACAAATGGCTTCAGCCCGGTGGGCATGCCGATGGAGATGAAAATATCGTTCGTGTTGCCTTACGGGAAGCACAGGAAGAAACAGGGTTAAAAAGCCTTACACTCATAACCAATGAAATTTTTGATATCGATATTCATCCCATTCCTGCCCGTGCTGATTTCCCGCAGCATTTACATTTCGATGTGCGGTTTATTTTTAAGGCCAGTAAAAATGAAGTAATACTGGTTTCTAAAGAATCTAATCATGTGGCATGGTTTGAACTAAACAACATAGCACGTCACACAGAAAATAATATGTCTATTACCCGAATGTTGGAAAAATCAATGCAGCTACTTCGCAGCCACCAGTACTAAACCAAAGGCTATAACCACCAACCAGAATTTATAGGCCACCAGGGCCGGTACAACCACCCACTGCATTTGCATCATCACGGTCAATAATACAAGCAGTACGGCTATGCCTTTAACGATTGATCGTGTTCGGTTGCTCATAGGATTAGTAGTTTTATTGGTGAGTGAAGTTAATGGAATAGGAACTGAAATACTAACACCATTCGACCTATGGTTTGCTAAGGCTTTTCTTCTATTTTTTTTACGTTGTAGGGTATGGGTGAAACCGTCACTACCTGCTGGCCTTCTTTAATGTAGAAAATGTAGCCACTATTATTTCCCACCAACCGCACATCAAGCACTTCATCATCATGAAAAGTTATCGTGTAATCCATCCGTATGCTTTTCTCAGCCATTTGAGATTTTAAGGCCGTACCTCCGCCAATACCATTACCTAAATAGGTAGCAAAAATGATCAGCGCAGTAAAAATAATCCATAATGTTGTAAGCGGAAGTGAGGCAAGTTTAGATGGTTTCTTGTTACTTTTTGCCATTCTGGCTAATGCAAACTTTAAATAGAAATAGCTGAACATCGGCAAAATTATTACCAGTATTGGAAAAACAATATTACTAGTCAATCGGGCAATAGGACTCAACAACACATCGAGTATGCTGGAGTAGCTTATAATGTTTATACCTAGCAAACCATAATAGATCGAATCTGTGGCAATCCCCAACAGGAGAAGGTACAAATATCCAAAAGGAAGATAATCTGAAAACGTTTTTACTTGATGGCTAGGTGTGGGCTCCATAAGTGCAGTGTGATTGGATTAAATAAAATTAAGGTTCAGGTTGGGTATTATTCTCCTACAAAATGGCTAATTAATTTTAGTTTTGCACGCAATGGCTGAAATTGGTACCGATATTGAAAAAGCTGCATCCCTCCTTGCGCAAGGCGAGTTGGTTGCCATACCCACCGAAACCGTGTACGGGCTGGCCGGTAATGCGCTAAATATCGATGCCGTAGCTAAAATATTTTCAGTTAAGAACAGGCCTGCATTCGATCCACTTATTGTGCATGTTCCTGCATTACGAATTGCAAAAAAGTATGTTCAGGAAATTCCAAAAAAAGCAGAACGCCTTGCACAATTGTTTTGGCCCGGTCCGCTTACTATTGTGTTACCCAAAAAAGACGAAACAATTCCTGCCTTGGTGACTGCGGGTTTACACACCGTAGGATTCCGTTGCCCGGACCATACGCATACCCGAGACCTGCTTAACAAACTATCCTTTCCGTTGGCGGCACCCAGCGCCAATCCCTTTGGGTACGTAAGCCCTACAAGTCCGCAGCATGTTAATGACCAATTGGGTGACAACATCAGCTACATCTTAGATGGTGGCGTGTGTACCATTGGTATTGAATCCACCATCATCGGTTTTGTTGCTGAAAATCCAATCGTTTACCGGCTGGGTGGATTAAGTCTGGAGCGCATTGAAGCTGTTATTGGAAAAATTGATGTAATGATGCATTCCTCGTCTAATCCCCAATCGCCCGGCCAATTAAAAAGTCATTATGCCCCCGGAAAGAAATTAATTTTGGGTAGCCTGATTGAATTACTCCAGAAATATCCTGCGCACAGTTCCGGAATACTTTCGTTCAAAAAGGATTTTAATTCACCCTACCAACGCATCCTTTCATCGGGAGGCAATCTGGAGGAAGCCGCTAAAAATCTGTTTCAGTTCCTTCGCGATTTTGATAACATGCCGGTGGATGTAATTCTGGCTGAATTACTGCCAGAAGTTGGCCTTGGGCGTGCTATTAACGATCGGTTAAAACGCGCTTCTGCTGTTGACAATTGACATTTGTCAGCGTACTTTACACACTTGTACATGCCCTTAACGCATGCAAACGGTTTCATGGAAGAACATAAGAAAAAAGTACTGGTACTGACCGGTGGAGGCGACTGCCCCGGACTTAACGCTGTAATTCGCGGAATAGCAAAGCGCGCCCGAAGAGAAAAAAACTGGGAAGTATACGGGAGCGTTGAAGCCTTTAATGGCGTGCTGAATGAACCACAACAGATTATTAAACTTACGCAGCGAAAAACGGCAGGAATTCATGTAAAAGGTGGAACTATTCTTAAAACAACGAATAAAGCGAGTCCGTTGAGATTTCCGGTTATACAAAAGGATGGAACCATAAAAGAGATAGATCGCAGCAATGAACTCATGGCAAAAATAAAAAAACTGGGTTTTGATGCCGTCATTAATATTGGCGGTGATGGGTCGCAGAAAATTTCTAAAGTACTTTTTGATCAAGGCCTAAACATTGTAGGTGTACCCAAAACCATTGACAACGATCTCTCGGCAACCGACATGACCTTTGGTTTTCAAACCGCTGTTCAAATCGCTACGGATAGTTTTGATAAACTGGTAACCACAGCCGAAAGTCACCACCGTGTAATGATTATGGAAGTAATGGGGCGCGATGCAGGATGGATAGCCTTACACACCGCTATTGCCGGTGGCGCTGAGATATGCATTATTCCGGAAATACCCTACGACATTGAGAAGCTGGTGAAGCGGATTGATGCCCGTTACAAACTTGGTAAAGGATTCGTAAACATTGTTATTGCCGAAGGCGCTAAAGCTAAAGATGGTACCATTGTATCGCGCAGCGGAGAAAAAGGATCAGAGCATGTAAGGCTCGGAGGTGTTGCCTTTCAGCTATCACAGCAATTAAAAGATGCAGGATGTGAGGCTGAAATCCGTGAAACAGTTTTGGGGCACATACAGCGAGGCGGTACGCCTACTGCCTTTGATCGGGTATTGGCTACACTTTTTGGTGTTAAGGCCATGGAATTGGTAATTCATGGCGAGTTTGGAAAGATGGTTGCTCTGAAAAATAATAACATCAGTTATGTTTCATTGGAAGAGGCAACCCGCGAATCGAATTTTGTGAACAAAGATTCCTTTTTGGTGAAAGCAGCGAAGGGATTGGGAATTAGTTTTGGGGATTAAACTGCAATACGGAACTTTATAATTGAATCAAGAAATATTATGAAAACAATAAATGAAATTGACTTTAAGGAAAAACGCGCCCTTATTCGTGTAGACTTCAACGTTCCATTAGATAAAAGCTTTAACGTAACCGATGATAACCGCATTCGTTCTACCATCCCGACCCTAAAAAAAATCCTTGAGGCTGGCGGAAGTTGTATACTCATGTCTCACCTGGGCCGACCCAAAGAAGGCCCGGAAGAAAAATATTCCTTAAAACACACGCTAAAAACACTCGAGGCCCTGTTCGGCAAACCGGTGAAATTTGCCAACGATTGCATCGGAGAAGAAGCGTATCAACTTTCAGCAACACTAAAACCAGGCGAGGTATTGGTGTTGGAGAATCTACGCTTCTATAAGCAAGAAGAAAAAGGCGACCTTGAATTTGCCGAAAAACTCAGCAAGCTTGGCGACATCTATGTGAACGATGCGTTTGGCACTGCGCACAGGGCACATGCCTCCACCACCATTGTAGCACAATTCTTTACAAAAAAATGTGCAGGCTTTGTGATGGCCGCAGAATTGGATAATGCAAAGCGCGTGCTGGAACATGCTGAAAAACCATTTACTGCTATAATGGGCGGTGCAAAAATTTCTGACAAAATTTTAATTATTGAGCGCCTGCTTAATAAGGTCGACCACTTGATCATAGGGGGTGGAATGGCCTACACTTTTTTCAAAGCCATGGGTGGCACTATTGGTAATAGCTTAGTGGAAGCGGATAAACTTGATCTCGCCAGGGAACTTATCCAAAAAGCGAAAGGGAAAGGTGTTGAGCTTCATCTGCCCATCGACTCGGTGGTGGCCGATAAATTTGATGCCAACGCCAACACCAAAGTAGCTAACAACCACTCTATTGAGAATGGCTGGATGGGGCTGGACATAGGTCCACAGGCAACGGAGGTATTTTCACAGGTTATAAATGAATCAAAAACCATTTTATGGAATGGCCCGATGGGTGTTTTTGAAATGGAGAAATTTGAAAAAGGGACCAAAAAAATAGCGGAAGCCATTGTACAGGCTACCGGAATCGGGGCCTTCTCCCTTATTGGTGGAGGTGATTCAGCTGCGGCCATCAGCAAATTTAATTTCACCGATAAAGTAAGCTACGTCTCTACCGGTGGCGGTGCCTTGCTGGAATATTTTGAGGGTAAGGTTTTACCGGGTGTTAAAGCACTTGAATAATCGCTTTTGCCGTGCGCGGCAAAGGCTATTTTATAGATCAGAATCTTTTTATATTTGATTGGCGAATCAGCGCATGAACTGATTACCCCAAAATTTTAACTTAATTTCAATTGTATCATGAACATTTTTGTTGCCAAGCTCAATTTCAAAACCCGTACGGAAGATTTGCAACGTGCATTTGAACAGTATGGAGAAGTTTCATCTGTAAAAATTGTAAAGGATCGCGATACCGGGCGCGCTAAAGGATATGGTTTTGTTGAAATGCCAAACGATGCTGAAGCACAAGCTGCCATTGATGGGTTAAATGAAAAGGAATTGGACGGCCGTACCATTGTGGTGAAACCTGCTAATCCAAAATCACCTGGCAATTAGTACACACGTTCACTTCAAAAAGTAATGACCCCGAAAACCTTCGGGGTTTATTTTTATCGGTAGCCTTAGTTTAAAATAAAAAAGTGAATTCCTCCAAACACATTTGGTTTGGCTCAACATTATCGCGATAATAATCATCTGGATAACAACCATAGTGGAGTCTGGTTTCAATAAAAAGCCGAAATCAGTGAACACTCGAGAGGATTCACTGATCTCATCTTTAAAAAGCGAACTTTAGTTTTGCTGCTGTTCTTCTTTGATCTTTTTCTCTTCAATGAGGTAGGCCGCACCTAAGCCCAATCCTCCAAAAATAAAGAGCATCGAAAAGTACGCAACCTCTTCCATGTTGTATGCGCGGTCAAGGAAATAAGCAACCAGCAACCCCACACCAGCACCCAGTAATAAAAGAGATGCCCGCAACGTACCTGAAGTGCCACTGCGCTGTTTCTTCGTAAATAAGGAAGGATCTACCCCCTTTTCAATCATAGCCATACGCTCAGTATTTTCATACCTGCGTAGATAAATAATCATCGTAAAAATGCTAATGATGGCTACTATCGGAATCATTATGCCTAATACTGCTGGATCCATAATTCAAAGTTTTTAAGTGAAATCTGTGCCTATGACGCAACACTTTTTAATCAGGTTACAGACACCATGAGAAAGTTTCAGACCCTATTCGGATGACGTTAGTATTCGCCATTATTCCTGTAACTTTAAGCTAAAGCCTTGCGTCAAAGCCATGTCATGACAGACCCGGATTTTGCCCTTATTGATCGGATTGTTGCCGGTAATCAGCCGTTGTTTGCTGAACTGGTGAATCGCTATAAAAGTTATGCGTTTACTATTGCCTTAAAGATTCTGGAAAACAGACCTGAAGCAGAGGAAGCCGCACAGGATGCTTTTATTAAGGCCTACCACCACCTGGGTAACTTTAAAAAAGATGCAAAGTTTTCCACCTGGTTATACAGGATTGTTTTTAACACTTCAGTAAGCTATAAGCGAAAACGCAAAGGATCGTTTCAAAGCATTGAGAATACAATCGTTGAATATGGGCAAGAAGCAGAAGGTATACTGGAGCGCAGTGACAAAAAAAAGTATATCCAGCAAGCCATGACAAAATTGAACGAAGCAGATAAGCTGGCGATAACGCTGTTTTATCTGGAAGAATTTTCACTGGAAGAAATTGCTGATATTACGGGAATGCAGGCCAATACGGTAAAAGTAAGGATACACCGGGCCCGTCAACGATTGGCGGACGAATTAACCTTGATACTGAAAAAAGAAGCACTAACTTTATAGGAGAAGTTATGAACAAAATACCACAACCTTTAGATAACAAACTACTCGAACTTATCGATGGCACACTATCCGCCAGCGATAAAGAACAACTGGAGCAGCAACTTGCTGCATCACCTGAACTGAAAAGACGGTTTGATGAACTCGTTCAGGTTAATTATACCTTAGAAAGTTCTTCCCTTAAACAACCTTCCAGGAACTTTACGCAACTGGTAATGGCCAAACTTGAAAGCTACCCGGTGCGTTCTGGTTTTTCTCCAAGAAATGGATTTTTATTGTTGGCAGGCGTATTGGTTGCCATTGGAATTGGTTCTTTGTTATTGGCCAATGGAGTTTTTGATACCACCGGATCCATCGATTTGAATAATATGGTATTGCAGAATAAGTACATTAAAGAACCTTTGCCCACCATTCCTTTTAATGGAAAGCGGGTAGTGAATATCATTATCATGTTAAATATTATCCTTACTTTTCTTGTGCTGGACAGAACTATTTTAAAGCCCTGGTTTGACAAAAGGGCCAATATGCACTATTGATTACTATCGATTCGTTATCTTAACTACAGACCACTGTCTGGTTTTTCGAAGTGGCAATGACTTCATATTCTCCTACTTACTCATATATGTCGCTAGCCCAAATATTAATCATAGGAATGACCATTATTGAACCCCGTCCTTCTTCTCTTCGCAATCAATTTTCCAGTCTTTTGCTAAGGCAAGCTTCCCGGCTTTAGCCTTTTTAATGATATCTTCTTTCTTCGCTTTGCAACCATTGTCAATAAAGCGGTACCGGATTCCATTAATCGTAAAATTATAATGGCAGGTTTGGGAGGCCATCTGTTTTTTTACACATACCAACTCTACTTCCTCCGAACGGTAGTTAAATCCCGTTAACGTAAATGTTATCAAAAATAAATATATGATCTGTTTCATACGGCAAAGATAAACGTGAGCATAAAAAAACCCTGCATTGCTACAGGGTTTCTATAAATCAAATATTAATCCAAAAAATCAATAACGATAATAATCAGGCTTAAATGGCCCTTTTACTTCCACACCAATATAGTTGGCTTGCTCCGTTGAAAGTGTTTCCAACTCCACGCCAATTTTCTTCAGGTGAAGCATAGCAACCTTCTCATCTAAGTGTTTAGGCAACATATATACTCTGTTTTCATACTTACCGGCATTACCCCAGAGCTCAAGCTGAGCCATCACCTGGTTGGTAAAGGAATTTGACATTACGAACGAAGGGTGACCAGTAGCACAACCCAAATTAACCAGACGCCCTTCTGCCAACAAAATAACCTGATTACCACTTTTTAATGTATACAGATCAACCTGAGGTTTTACCTCATCGCGACTGGCGTTTGCATTTAACCAGGCGACATCAATTTCATTATCGAAGTGACCGATATTACACACAATCGTTTTATCCTTCATGCTCTGGAAGTGGCGATCTTTTATGATGCCAAAGTTACCCGTAGCAGTGACAACAATATCTGCTTCTTTTACTGCATCATCCATTTTCTTCACAGCAAAACCATCCATAGCAGCCTGCAATGCACAGATGGGATCAATTTCCGTAACGATAACGCGAGCGCCAGCGCCACGCAATGAAGCAGCTGAACCCTTCCCAACGTCACCATACCCGGCTACAACAGCCACTTTTCCAGCCATCATCACATCGGTAGCTCTACGAATAGCATCAACCAACGATTCTTTGCAGCCATACTTGTTATCAAACTTTGATTTAGTTACCGAGTCGTTTATGTTGATTGCCGGAAGCGGAAGTTTTCCATTTTGTTGACGCTCAATAAGACGGTGAACACCGGTCGTGGTTTCTTCTGATATACCCTTGATACCCTGTACCAGTTCAGGATAACGATCCAACACCATATTAGTCAGGTCTCCACCATCATCCAGGATCATATTCAATGGCTTGCCATCCTTGAAGGCAAACAAGGTTTGCTCAATACACCAGTCAAATTCCTGTTCGTTCATACCCTTCCAGGCAAATACCGGAATACCGGCTGCGGCAATAGCGGCTGCGGCATGGTCTTGCGTAGAGAAAATATTACAGCTTGACCAGGATACCTCAGCACCAAGTTCAATAAGTGTTTCAATCAAAACAGCGGTTTGAATAGTCATGTGGAGGCAACCGGCAACGCGAGCACCTTTTAAGGGCTTTTGCGTTCCGAATTCCTCTCGAATTGCCATTAAGCCGGGCATTTCAGCCTCAGCCAGTTTAATCTCTTTCCGACCCCATTCAGCCTGGGAAATGTCTTTTACTTTGAATTTCAGTGTGTCAACCATCATTTTACGTGTATTTTCAGGGTTTTACGATCAGCCTGTCATCCAGGCACGTGCAAAAATACCATAAAGGTTTTAAAATTCCTTACCGGCTTTCCAACACGATTATAAAACTCTGTTGCACTCAAATTGTTTGAATCTTTATGAAATTCGTGCTGTCAAAATGCCACAAGTAGTTCAAGCCAAATAAATAAGTCAAAAATCAGATCGATGTGGTTTCAGATACGGTGTGCCGGTGGAGTTCCGGTTTCAACATTCAAAAAAGGACTTGAAAAGTCCGCTTCGAACCTGGTTTATAACTACTTTTTCTTCTTTTTAACAGGTTTGGATTCGGGCTTCTCACCGGTAAGATCTTCATGTTTGATAATGGAAGTCCAGATACTTGTTTTGCCGTTATCCATGCGTGTCCATACAGGGATAATGACTCCGTTATAAGCTGCTATGCTAATCTTATTGCCTAACACATCATCAGCATTGGGAATAAACGGTTTATCACTGATCTTTACATTTTTGAACGTTGCACCGTTGTCGATGGAGTATGCTAAATACACATCTGTCTGATCGTCCTCGTAATCCCTTCTATCATAAAACACCATATAAATGTGACCGCTTATGTGGTCTACCGTCATGGCAGGCATAAATTGATGACTTCCGGGTTCATCGTCATTTATGCGAAGTGCCTCTGTCCAGTTATCGCCAAAATTCAGTGACCTTGTAAAGTATATATCCGTATCACTCTTAAGACTTTCTTCAGCCCATACCAGGTACAATGCCCCGTTGAACATCCCTTTGCTATTATCGCATACCAACGTGGGCAACCCATTTGCTTTTTGAATTCCAGGCACAGCCATATTCCATCCACCAACTTGCTCAGCAATGAGAATATCATTTGATAGCCATGTAATTCCACCATCAAAAGAGCGATCTAAGTAAATCGCACCATCGTATGACCAGGTGATAAATAGCTTACCATCACCGGAAACTGCCGGCATAGCTCCTTTAACCGTACTGTCATCATCCTTACAATCACCCAGCTTTGAAATAACAACCGGTTTAGACCACTTAGAACCTCCAGACGATTTACTAAACAAAATTTGCGACCTACAACCCTCCTCTGTACTGCCATATTTATCGATCTCTGTCCAGGCAACACCAATATTCCCCTTTCGGTCGATTATTGCACTGTGTTGGAATTGATTTTTTGGTGGATTATACCCAATGGACTTATCATCATCCCAGCTAGCGCCTCCATCTTTTGATTTTCTAATGACAATTCGATCCAGCATTGAATCGCCTTCCTGGATTTTTCCGGTAGGATTGGAATGATGAAGATAAAAAATGCTTCCAGAGAAGTCAGAAATCAGCACCGGGTTGTTCCAGACACCAAATATTGATTCGGATGTTGACTTTTTCCAGGTCAGTCCACCATCGTTAGTGACATGCAAATAGTCAGGAAAATATGCTACCAGAATATTCTCGGGTGTTTTGAAATTAATCGCGACAGTAGGTTCAACTGGAAAACGACCGTGCTTGTCAGCCATGCTGTCGAGTAAAATATTTTTGAACTGGCCAAAAGTCAGCGTAAAACTAAGGACAGAAAACAGAATACATAAGAAAACTCGCATAAAGGCTCATTCGTCAAAGGTGCAAGTAAACAAAATCAGCATTGTGTTTCAAGATTTGTTTATCTTCCAACCCAATTAGCCTCTACACTTATGTCGTCCGAAAAGCGATTGTATGTTGTTTTTTTACAGTTTATCCATGATCGGTTTAATTTAGAAACCGACAAAGCAGATGAACTGGAGACCCTGGAGTACATTCGAAAAGGAGTTGAGTTCAAGGGGGCTAATCTGTGGATTCTCATTTTTGCTATTTTCATTGCGTCTATTGGTTTAAATGTCAATTCTACCGCAGTAATAATCGGAGCCATGCTCATCTCTCCCCTCATGGGGCCCATTCTTGGTATTGGCACTGGTGTGGCTATCAACGACCTGGACCTTCTGAATAAATCCTTCAAAAACCTTATGATCGCCACGCTTTTCAGTGTGGTGACGTCAACACTATATTTTGCTATCAGCCCTCTAAGTACAGCACAATCGGAACTGCTGGCACGCACCAACCCCACGATATGGGATGTTTTGATTGCATTTTTTGGAGGGCTTGCCGGAATTGTAGCAGGTTCCAGAAAGGAAAAAAGTAATGCTATCCCCGGTGTGGCTATTGCCACAGCACTGATGCCCCCACTTTGTACAGCAGGCTATGGATTGGCGTCAGGGAACATGTACTACTTTTTTGGTGCATTCTATCTCTTTTTTATTAACAGTGTTTTTATCAGCCTGGCAACTTTCTTACTTGTACGATTCTTAAAATATCCCAAAAAAGAATTTGCTAATGAAGCAAGAGAACGAAAAGTAAAAACCTGGATTACCTTCTTTGTTATTATTACCATCATTCCCAGCACCTACCTCGCATACAAAACAGTTAAGCACAGTATTTTTGAGCGAAATGCATATAAGTTTATTGCCCAGGAACTTGACTTCGAGAATGCTCGTGTAATCAGCCGTGAACTGTACTCCGATACGGATGGTCAACGTATAGAAGTTTCATTATTTGGAGAACCTGTATCGGAGGAACTCATTGCAAATGCAAAAAAGCAACTTTCTACTTATAAATTAGATGACACTGAACTATTCGTTCTGCAAGGATATACGGAAGGGGTAAATGAAGCCTCATTGGCCAGTAGTATTCGCAGTGGTGTAATTGAAGATCTCTACAAACAGAATGAACAATCCCTCCGAACAAAAGATGAAAAAATAAAGCTTCTTGAAAGTGAGCTAACGCGAATAAAAAGGGTATCCAATATTACACCAGAAGTTTCGCAGGAACTCAAAGCACTATACCCTACGCTTAGCGACTTTAGTATTAATCAAAGTCTGGTTATACGTATGGATTCTTTACAACAAGATACCGTTTACCTGGCTTATTTAAAGTTTAAGCGAAGACCCACCAGAGTCGAAATAAAAAAACTTGATGCCTGGTTAAAGGCGCGTGTTAAGTCGGACAACATAGAAATGATCATTCACTAGTATCAACTAATTTCTTCACCAGGTTTTGTTTTCCAGCGCTCATGAAACCACAACCACTGCTCTGGATACTTCCTAATTTCCCCCTCAATCACATCACTCAAACGTTGCGTGTTCTCCAGAACATCCAGCTCTTCATCGCCTGTTCGGATAAGTTCCACTTCTGGGTAAAAGTTTATTTCCTGCCTACCAGCTTTGTTCAGATGAGAGAATATGGGTACAACGGCTGCACCTGTTTTTAACGCCAATACTGCTGCACCAACAGGTGTAGCACATGGAATGCCGAAAAAATTTACGAACACACTCTTCACCCGCGTATCCTGATCAATTAGAATTCCTGTGGTGCCCCCGCGTTTCAGGGCTTTGATAATCCGGAACGTATCTTTACCGCGTTCAACTATAGTAGCCCCAAACTTGATGCGCTGTTGCCAAAGTAAATTATTCAGCCGCTCATCTTTCATGGGGGCGCCAATAATATGAGGGTTATAACCGCGATAAGACATCTCTGTTGCTGTGAATTCAAATGCACCCAGGTGTGCTGTTAGAAAAATTATACCCTTGCCTTTGTTAAAAGCCTTATCGGCATAGTGAGCACCATTGGATATTCTGAATTTATTAAAAGTGGCAATATCATTAAAATTGGCAGCGTACAATATATCTCCCCCATTTTTTCCTATAAATGCAAACACCCCTTTTGCCATGCGTCTAATTTCTTGCGGACTCTTCTCTTTCCCATACGCCATTGTTAGATGCTTAAGCGTAAGTTTACGCGATTTGGTAGCCAGGTAATATGACAAACTCCCAATAGCACCAAAGAAAGACAACCGCAACCTGTGAGGAATAATGCGCAAAATAAAAATCATACTTCGAATCAATAGAAATATGATGGTATAGCGAATTTTTCTACGGATATGCTTAAATTTCATCACCTGTATTTTCAGGCGGCAAAGATACTACTTCTCACCTTTCTGTTTATGAAAACCCTTATACTTGTACGCCACGCCAAATCAAGTTGGAATGAACCAGGACTAAGTGATTTTAGCCGACCGCTCAATGAACGCGGCAAACGCGATGCACCACGTATGGGAAAGCGATTTAAGGAAAAAGAGCTTACTCCAGACAGACTCATTTCGAGTTCTGCCAAGCGTGCGCTGGATACGTGCACGATAATTGCAGGCGCCATTGGGTTCCCCGAAAGAAATATAATTACCAACGAAAATCTATACCACGCGGACGAAGATCAAATTCTCCGTGTAGTGCATGATCTAAATGAGCCCGATGATGTAGTTATGCTGTTTGGTCATAATCCAGGGTTCACCGATTTTACCAACCGACTGATGAATATTCAAATTGATAATATACCTACTTGCGGAATAGTTGCTTGCACCTTACCGGTGGATAAATGGAGTGATGTAATCTGGGGATCGGGAAAAAATATCTTCTTCGACTATCCTAAACAAACGGATTAGATTGCTGTAGGAATAAAATCCTTAACGCGACTTTTAAGAATACCTATTTTATTAAAGCGATAACCAATCACTACACGGAACAGGGAGCTTGTTGAGGTTAATCGAACATCGTCAAAGTTAAAACTCCTTGACTGAACGGAATATCCCAGGCCTCCGAAAATGCGCTCCCCGTTATAGCCTATCCCAACTCGCATTTGTGTGATCAGATTAAACATATTGTCATATTGGGTAGCAGAGGGGTTTTCGTGCCTGATCCAGTGACTGCCGGGCCCGCTTGCTACCGTTCCGTTTAAGAAGAAATCCCGGTACACAAAAGTGTAGGAATATCCTCCGGAGAAAGCAAGCGTTGTATTAGAAATCAGCACAAAACCGGAACTGAGCGGATCCTCCTCCTGCCGTGTCGAAACGATAGCGGTGTCGGCAGAAACTTTTAACAAATTCAATGAACCACCAATGAGAACTGAACCATTACTATGGCGCTGCTTATCAACATAATTAAATGCTGATCGTAAAGAAAATTTTCGATGATTAACCACATATACGCCACCAATACCCATGTTACGTGTGCTGATATCCGGGCGCTGTGGGTATGGCGTACCGCTGGGAATTTCTATGGATTTATCATCTATGTAAAAGCCTTTGTACTTTTGGTAATAAACATCGGCTAAAAACTTTTTAGCCACCATATTCACTTGTAAGTCTCTGGCGTCCGACTCACCATATATTTCCTTGCTTCGTTCACTTAAGGGGATTGCATACGTAGCCTCGATAAGTAAATCAAATAAGTAAGCACCAAAGCCAAACGTGAAGGAATTATTTGTTCCGTACTGAATTCGTTTACTATTGCGCTGTTGATCACGCAATGTAAAATTTAAGTCACGCTGTTTTAAAACAGGCCATACTGAGAATCGTTCCGGAAACTCCTGAATATAATGTGCTCTCAGGGAGTCAACCGTTTCCTGTGCTGCACCCACCAGCGGAAGAAACAGTATAACAAATAGAGCACCTCTGCAAATCATTAAAGAATATACTCGCTAAGGTCTTTATTCTTGGCCAAACCACTAAGTTTCTCCCGGACCATTGCTGCACTAACGCTGATGTGGGAGTTAGCCGGTATTTTATCCGGCACATCAAAAAGAAATTCATTTAGCAACCTGCTCATTACGGTGTGTAATCTTCGCGCCCCAATGTTTTCCACCTCGGTATTAATGGTAAAGGCAGTTTTGGCAAGCTCATCTACAGCATCATCGGTAAATGAAATCGTTACGCCCTCCGCCTCAAATAATGCCTGGTATTGCCGCGTTAATGCATTTTTTGGTTCTTTTAAAATGCGTACAAAGTCTTCATGGGTTAGGTTATTTAACTCAACACGTATGGGGAATCGTCCCTGAAGTTCTGGAATCAGGTCGGATGGTTTACTCATATGAAATGCACCGGCTGCAACAAACAATACGTGATCGGTCTGGATAATACCATACTTGGTGTTTACCGAGCTTCCTTCCACAATGGGCAGCAAATCACGCTGCACACCTTCCCGACTTACATCGGGGCCTCCCCCGCCCTTTTTTGAGCCAGAGGCAATCTTATCAATCTCATCAATAAAGATTATCCCGGCATTTTCGGCCCGTTGAATGGCTTCTTCCTTAACCTCATCCATATCAATCAGCTTGGCAGCTTCTTCCTCCAGCAGAATTCTACGCGCTTCGGCTACTGTAACTTTTCGCTTTTTCGCCTTTTTAGGCATCATGCCACCAATCATTTCCTGAAGGTTCATCATGGATACTTCGTCCATCATACCTGCTCCAATCATACCAATGTTAGGATTGCCTGAGGGTTTGATGTTGATATCAATCTTCCGCTCTTCCAACTCCCCATTCTTTAGCTTCTCGCGAAAGAGCACCCGCGTGCGCTCATTCAATTCGACATCGTTTGATGGCATTTCCGGTGAACCGGTTTCGGTTTGCACAGTAAAACTACTGTTAACCGGTTGCTCACGCATAGGCGGAATGAGAGCATCCAGAATTATATCCTCCACAATCTGTGCAGCCTTCTCCTTTACCTCCTCCTTCTTTTTGGCTTTTACCATTGTTACTGATTGTTCCATCAGGTCGCGCACCATGCTTTCTACATCACGTCCAACATAGCCTACTTCCGTAAACTTCGAAGCTTCCACTTTTACAAAAGGTGCATCGGCCAGTTTCGCCAATCTTCGCGCAATTTCGGTTTTCCCTACACCGGTAGCCCCGATCATAAGGATATTGTTGGGGACAATTTCGTTACGCATATCCGTCTGCACATTCATTCTGCGCCAGCGGTTTCGTAACGCTATGGCTACATTTCGTTTAGCCTCGTGCTGACCAATAATGTATTTATCCAGTTCAGTTACGATTTGCTGGGGTGTTAAATAATTTGAATCCATCATAATACTCGTTTCTTAAAAATCATCTGTTCAATATTTGCTGCCAGTGTAAAGGTATAATTAGCCTGACCAATACTATAACGAGACTGACTAACTACAAGGTTAACCGATCGTATATTCATGGCCAGGCCAAAACTAAAACCTCCACCTCCTCCGCCTGATTCTACACGCAATTCCTGTTGCCTTAAAAAATTGTACCCGGCAAGTATGTGAAAGTTTCGGTGAAGAAGAACTTCAGCACCAAAATTAAAATGACTTAGCACTTTGCTTGCTGTACTGGGGATATCGTCATCGTCTGGATTATCGTATGATTTGCCAAGCCGAACCAGATTGTGTGCTGTAAAACTAAATCGCAACGGCATGTGCTCAGGCTTAAAGGTAGCTCCAACCTGTATATCAAATGGTAAAGTCGATTTGTTGGTATCGGAATAATCAGACAACCTAAACCCAAAATTCTTAATAACCAGCCCCACGGTAAGATCCTGCGAGGGATGCACAAATACGCCTCCTAAATCGAACAACCATGCAGCTGAACGAAAACCGGCAAGGTTTGAAAACACCCATTTTGAGTTTACCCCCAAACGAAAGGTTGAAATCTGATGACTCCTGCTAACAATAACCGCTGTTTCCCCCGAACGAAAAGTGCCCGTTGATAATCCTGTGGCATCAAAACCCTCAAGCTCACCATAGTTAAGATGTTGAACACCTATAGAAAAAGCACCAGCCCTTTTAGTAGTAAAGGTGTACGCAAAGGATGCCTGACCAATATCGGCAACATAAAACAAATAGCTTGCGGATGCCCAACCGGCAAGCGAGTCGCTCACCAACGCAGGATTAGTGAAGAAGAAATTCTGATCCTTGTTATAATGGGAAACATTTACGCCCCCCAGTGCTGCCAGCCTGGCGTGCACAGGGATATTTAAAAAATCGTAAGCGTATTGTCCACCTAGTTGTGCCTTCACGCTTGTACCGGAAGCGATCATGAAAATCAAAATAATACGGTACCTCATCTGTATGCTTTGCGTTCAGACCTGCTTTCCGAAAAATAAATGTTAGCTGCTAAATAGTTGCCTTTACTTCCGCAAAGGTAAACTTCATTGCGGTTTTAACCTTGTCCTTTAATAGGGCAATTTTCAGTACATCATCTACCGTATCTACATAGTGAAATATTAATCCTTTAATGTAATGTTTCTCAATCTCATCAATATCACGCTTGTTTTTCGCGCTGATGATGATTTCCTTTATACCACTGCGTTTAGCGGCTAATATTTTTTCTTTAATACCGCCTACGGGTAATACTTTTCCACGCAACGTAATCTCACCGGTCATCGCCACTTTTGATTTTACTTTTCGTTGGGTATAGATAGAGGCCAGTGAAGTAAACATAGTTATACCGGCCGATGGGCCATCTTTTGGAACCGCCCCTGCCGGCACGTGAATATGAAGATCGTATTGCTGAAATGTGCGATGATCAATACCCAACGCTTCAGCATTTGATTTCAGGTAGGAAAGAGCTGCCATAGCCGACTCTTTCATTACATCGCCTAACTGGCCCGAAATAGTAAGGCCACCTTTCCCTTTACTCAAGCTCGACTCTACAAATAAAATCTCACCTCCCACTTGTGTCCAGGCTAAACCGGTTACAACACCTGCTATTTCATTTCCTTGATACAGCTCCTCGTCAAATATTTCTGCACCCAAAACCTTTCGCACAGTTTGCTCAGAAATTTCTTTATCGAATGCATCTTCCATAGCTACTGACTTGGCCACATTACGAACAATGCTTCCAATTTTACGCTCCAAACTACGCACACCAGACTCACGTGTATAGTTTTCAATGATCTTGGCTATTGCCTTTTTAGTGAACTTTACATCCGAGTTTTTCAAACCGTGTTCCAGCAACTGCTTTGGAACAAGATGCCGTATGGCAATTTCAATCTTCTCTTCCTGGGTATAGCCGGTAATCTCAATAATCTCCATCCGATCGCGCAAAGCGGGATGAATTGTATCCAATGCATTCGCGGTT
>CAZQXC010000042.1:0-18081 GCA_964597075.1 uncultured Roseivirgaceae bacterium
TCGGCCATGTACCGAACACTGAAAGAAGCTGTTCCGTCCTCATTGTCGTGCAGCACTTTATATATTTTGTGCGACACAAACATTTCGGTAGCCAGCACATCGGGGATGTGAACAGTTTTCATCCACGCCAGCCACTCGAGCTCAACATCTTTGTCAATGCCTATGGTTACGTTGTATAAATACATTGGGTAGAAGGTATGGTTAATGAAATGAATTAGTCGCGTTGATCGGGTGAAACATAACCCGATAGATACGCAAAATGTTCCGTCAGGTGCCCATTTTTAGTTATTGTTGCTCGCTTAATAACTCCCTCACGGTCACTTTCAAAAAGTAAAGGGAGTATTTTATCAATTAAATCTTTGCCGAATTCTTCTGAGGCACTGCGCGGAAGCTCGCAGGGCAGATTATCTACCGCCATTACAGTGGTGAACTTATCATTACTTAACGGAGGTTGAATGGTATCTGTTACCGGATCATAGTCATATAGCGGATCAGGAATAGTACTTGCCTTTTTTGTACTGGGAATGGAGCCACCAACATCACAGGTGATGTCGGCTATGATTTTAATTTTGAAGTCCGCTGAACACATGTTCTCCCGTGTAAATAGTACAGGTGCTTTTGGATTCCAGAAAGCTCCAGCCAGTAATATATCGGCTGCTTTGGTGAACAAGAGAAACGTTGAGTCATATCGTTCAGGGTGCTGATGAAATTCATCGCGGTTAAAATGTCCACCTTCGCGCCTGATGTGATAATCAGCGCTGCCAAGTTGTACATAAACCGGTTCGTCAAATGTTTTGGTCAGGAAATCGTATACACCTACTTTGCGAATACCTGCCGTATCCAATGTTTCCATGGCGCCCTTACCCACACGGCCTGCACCGGTAAGAATAATTTTCACCGGTGGTAACTTTACTTTTCGCAATTCAAGCTTCAAATCGTTTACGTCAAAACATTCGAATGCTCTTCGTAAGGAATATCCACCATAGCGCTTACCATAGGCCCACAATCCATTATAGGCCCCAACAATTCCCGCATAACGGCCAAAGGCCACCAACCTGTTACCTAATCTATCCTTTAAGGTTTCGTAATCAATCAACCTGATTTTTCTTTTCAGGATTTCCTGCAGCATTTTTTTGTTGTACGACTGCTTTTTAATGGTATGAGAGAAAAAGAGATACGTCTTGTTGGGAATGAGCTGATCAACGGGGACTTCTTTTATTCCCATTAGTAAGTCACAATCGCTTACATCGGGTTTTACTTCAATACCCAATTCACGGTATTCCTCATCGTTAAAGGCACGCGCTTCGCTCGACTGGCAAATGACTTTAACATGCGGAAAGCGCTGTTCAATTTCTTCTGTTTGCAACGGAGTAAATGGTACCCGTTTATCTGGAGGAACCTTGCCTTCACGAATAATACACAAACGAATATACTTTTGGTTGTTCATGTACTCAAAGGTAATCAGCTTTTTCGTTTAACTTTCACCCGTGGATCAATACCTTATTTTAATAGCCGGTTGGAGTATTTATTTTTTTATTCACAGCCTGCTGGCCGATGATCGCATAAAAGAATACTTTAACTATGTTCTCGGTAAGCATATTATGTATTATCGATTGTTGTATAATCTGCTGGCCACAGCGGGTCTGTTTTTTATGCTGTTTCTGAATGCCAGTATTCCTTCAAAATATATTCTTGAACCAACAGCCTGGACACGTTATTTCAGTCTGATGATGGCAACAGCGGGCATTTTTATAGTAAAAGCAGCCTTTAAGCAATATAGCCTGGGCGAATTTTTAGGATTCAGAATAGATGAGCAGGAGGGATTTAAGGCAGAGGGTATTCTAAAGTACATCCGTCATCCGCTTTATTCTGCAACGGTTTTGATTACTACTGGATTCTGGTTGTTTACCCCCAACCTAACTACATTAATTTCGGCAGGTTGTATTTTTTTATATCTCGCTATTGGTATTCCCCTGGAGGAACGCAAATTGATTAAAAGATTTGGACAAGATTATCGCGAATACCGGAAAAGCGTGCCATCGCTTATTCCGAAGCTTAAGCGTAAAGGCTAATGACCTTTAGGTATTTTGTTTTATTTTTTTGTTTTCTTTTTAGCCTTCCCCTTTTTCAACACCTCATAATCGTCACGCTCTGCTAATTTTTTATCATCTACATTTTTATCAAGAAAACGGTTAATCTTTTCGATATTCATATTTGATTTGAGTTCACCAAACTGATCGATGGAAACCTCAAAGCCTTCCAGATCTTTATGCACCCGTGGTTTTTGAGTACTTTCCTTTTTTTCAGGTTTTGATTTTTTGGCCATAGTTACGGGGTGTGTTGAGGCAATGTGTCCAGGGCAAAGGTAATTCTATTCACCGTCTCATCCTTTCCAATAATTTCCATAATCATCATCAAATCCGGACCGCCCCCTTGACCCGTAATGGAAACCCGTAAGGCCTGCATAATTTTTCCGATTCCAATGTTAAGTGAAGTGGTAACCTGCTCAAGGGTGGATTTTACCACAGCCGCATCAAAAGTATTTAATCCTTTTAGGGCATCGCGAAAAGCAGTAAGAACCTGTGTAGCATCATCATTCCATTTTTTTGACACAACACTTTTATCAAAGATTTTCGGAGATATAAAGAAGAATTTTCCATGCTCCCACAATTCATTTGGAAACGTGATACGTTCTCTCATAAGGGAACTGATCTTTAATGCTTTTTCTTTTGTGCATTCAATATTTTCTTGAGTAAGAGCTTTTAATAAATATTCTGCCAACTCAGCATCCGTTTTTGCCCGAAGGTAGTGCTGATTAAACCACTGCGCTTTTTGTATATCGAACTTTGCACCTGCTTTCCCAATTCGCTCCAGACTGAAAGTTTTAATCAGTTCCTCTATGGAGAAAAGTTCCTGCTCGGTGCCGGGGTTCCACCCCAGCAATACCAAAAAGTTAATCAGCGCTTCCGGCAAATAACCCGACTCCTTATAGCCTTTTGATTGCTCCCCGGTATTGGGGTCTTTCCAGGTAAGCGGAAAAATAGGAAAGCCCATGCGGTCGGCATCGCGCTTGCTGAGTTTGCCGTTGCCATCGGGTTTTAACAATAGCGGTAAGTGTGCAAATTTGGGCATGTCTTTCTCCCAGCCAAACGCTTTGTAAAGCAATACATGAAGCGGGGCCGAAGGCAACCACTCTTCTCCACGTATCACGTGTGAAATCTTCATCAGGTAATCGTCTACCACATTGGCCAGGTGATAGGTGGGCATGCCGTCTGATTTCATCAATACCTTATCATCGAGTTGAGATGAACTAACATTTACATCACCCCGTATTAAGTCAGTTAAATGCACGGTTTCATTTTCCGGCATCTTAAACCGGATAACAAAGGGTGAACCGGAATCCATGAGTTTCTTTACTTCTTGTTCCGATAGTGTAATAGAATTACGCATCGTCATGCGTGTGGCACTGCTGTATTGTTGTTGATCGGAACCGGCAGCTTTTTGGTGCTCACGCAAGGCTTCAATTTCCTGCTCGGTATCAAAGGCATAGTAGGCATGGCTGCTATCGATCAGTTGCAAGGCGTATTTTTTATAAATTTCTTTTCGTTCCGATTGCCGGTAGGGTGCATAAGGACCTCCTTCCCGAACGCCTTCATCGATTGTAATACCGGCCCATTCCAGCGATTCCATGATGTACTCCTCCGCTCCGGGTACGTACCGGTTTTGGTCGGTATCTTCAATGCGAAGAATCATGGTTCCACCCTGCTGACGGGCAAGCAAAAAATTGTACAAGGCCGTACGGACCCCGCCAATATGTAGCGCCCCTGTAGGACTCGGGGCAAACCGCACACGAACATCTTTCATGGCACAAAGTTAATCGATCCAAAAGAGTTTGTATGTAAAAAGGATTTTACCTTTGCACCTTTTATACGCAATACTATGGCCGAAGAAAAGAGCTTAAATTTTCTGGAAGAAATTGTTGAAAACGACCTGCGCGAAGGAAGGTATCAAACCATCATTACCCGGTTTCCGCCCGAACCCAATGGCTATCTGCACATCGGGCACGCTAAAAGTATTTGCCTGAACTTTGGCCTGGCATTGAAGTATGGTGGTAAAACCAACTTGCGCTTTGATGACACCAACCCTGTTACAGAAGAAACCGAATATGTAGATAGCATTAAAGGCGATATCCAGTGGCTGGGTTTTCAATGGGCCAACGAGTTTTATGCCTCCGATTACTTCGGTACGTTATACGAATTTGCCATAAAGCTTATCAATGCCGGCCTGGCGTATGTAGATGACAGCACCAGCGAGGAAATTGCCAAACAAAAAGGCACACCCACACAGCCCGGAACAAACAGTCCGTACCGTGAAAGAAGTATAGCTGAAAATTTAACCTTGTTTGAAGCTATGCGTGCCGGCCAATTCAAGGATGGAGAAAAGGTACTGCGCGCTAAAGTGGACATGGCCCATCCAAATATGCATATGCGTGATCCGATTATCTATCGTATCAAGCATGCACACCATCACCGCACGGGTGATGCCTGGTGCATATACCCCATGTATGATTTTGCGCACGGACAAAGCGATTCCATTGAGGAGATCACCCATAGTATTTGTACGTTGGAGTTTGTACAACACCGCGCATTGTATGATTGGTTTATTGACAAGCTGGGCATCTATCCATCACGCCAGTATGAATTTGCGCGACTTAACCTTACGTATACCGTGATGAGTAAACGAAAACTACTGCAATTAGTAAATGAAGGTCATGTAAAGGGCTGGGATGATCCACGAATGCCTACGTTAAGCGGTGTGCGCAGAAGAGGCTATACACCAGAAAGTATTCGCGATTTTTGTGATCGTATTGGTGTAGCGAAACGCGATAACCTGATTGATGTGGGGTTGCTGGAATTTTGTGTGCGCGAACATTTGAATAAAGTGGCGCAGCGCAGGATGGTAGTGTTTGATCCGGTTAAGGTAGTTGTCACCAATTATCCTGAAGGAAAAATGGAGTTGCTGGAAAGCGAGAACAATCCAGAGGATACAACGGCCGGAATGCGTGAAATTCCATTCAGTAGGGAGGTGTACATTGAGCAGGAAGATTTTATGGAAAATCCTCCAAAAAAATATTTTCGCCTGGCACCCGGTCAGATGGTGCGACTTAAAAGTGCGTACATCATCACGTGCGAATCGGTTGTAAAAAATGACAATGGCAGGGTTACGGAACTTCATTGTACATACCTTCCTGAAAGCCGGAGCGGTTCGGATACATCCGGCATTAACGTGAAAGGCACGTTGCATTGGGTAAGTGTTCCGCATGCTGTTAAAGCTGAAGTGCGGTTGTATGATCGTCTGTTTAAAGTAGAAGATGTTACTGATGCAGAAGGAGACTTCAAAGATCACCTTAACCCGGATTCGTTAAAAATTCAGGAGGTGTTTGCTGAACCTGATTTGTTAAAAGCAAAAACAGATACGCAGTATCAGTTTATGAGAAAGGGTTATTTTATTCTTGATCCCGAAACCATAACTGGTAAGCTTGTCTTTAACCGTACGGTTACGCTGAGAGATATGTGGACAAAAAGTAGTAAGACATAAGATATAAGTAGTAAGAAGGGAAATACTAGCTTAAGTCATCAGCATCTTGCTACTTGCTTCTATCTCACTGCGATACACGAAATCTCCACATTGACATCTTTCGGCAAGCGGCTAACCTCTACGGTTTCGCGTGCGGGCGGATTGGCTGAAAAATAGTTACCGTAGACTTCATTCACGACCGGAAAATTATTCATGTCCTTTAAAAAGATGGAGCATTTTACCACATTCGAAAAATTCATTCCTGCTTCGCGTAATACAAATTCGAGATTTTTCATCACCTGGGTTGTTTCATCAGAGATGTTGCCGGTGATCAGGTTGCCTGAGGCTTTGTCTATTGCGATCTGGCCGCTTACAAAAAGCATGTTCCCTGCCTGTATGGCCTGGCTGTACGGCCCAATGGGCTCTGGTGCCTGCGCTGAATAAATAACTGTTTTTGACATACATATTTGTTTTAAGAGTAATTTAGCAACAGTTCAAAAGTAAAAGAATCATGAACATTTTGGTGATCGGTGACCCGATAAATCTCGAAGAATGCAAGCAGAAATTTGGAGACCAGCATGCGTATACTTTTGAGCAAGATCACCGTGAGGCCGAGCGTTTTGTAGCCGGCAGCGATCTGGTGTTTGATTTTATTGTAGACGAAGAGCCGTTTCAGGTGGAGATTTATACCGACAAAGAAGCCGCAAAAATATTTTTGAATACGGCTAAAATTTCCCTGGCAGAACTATCCAACCTTGCCGATCATAAAATCAAAGCTCAGATTTTCGGCTTTAATGGGTTGCCCACCTTTGTAAATCGCGATACCATGGAGGTGAGCAGACATAAACCCGATGATGAAAAAGAATTAAAGGCTATCTGCGAAAAGCTCGGCACTAAATATTTAGTAGTAGATGATCGGGTTGGCATGGTAACACCGCGTATTATCTGCATGATTATCAATGAAGCCTACTACACCGTACAGGAAGGCACAGCCACCCGTGAAGACATAGATCAAGCCATGAAGCTGGGCACCAATTATCCGCACGGACCGTTTGAATGGTGTGGTCTCATCGGCATCAAGCATGTATATGAACTACTGGAAGCTGTGTATGAAGACACCCATGATGAACGTTACAAAGTGTGCCCGTTGTTGAAGCGGGAGTATTTGATGGGGTAAGAAACAATAAAACGCGTCCACTGTTAGCATAAAATTTATTTATCCTCTTTATCCCTCAGTAGTTCATATTTCTTCTGTTTTGATTTCCAGCGATCCATAGCATACTTCTGCATATCTTCAATCTGGTCTTTCTCATCCACAATCTCAAAACCTAATAATGTTTCAATGATGTCTTCTAAGGTGGCAATACCGTCCATGCCGCCATACTCATCGATAACCAAAGCAATGTGTTCTTTATTCTTCAGTAATTCTTCCCACGCTGCAAACAAGGTGGTAGGCCCTGTAAGCGTAACAATTTCACGCTTAAGGTCACTGAGTTTCATCTCAAACTGGTCTTCTGCCAATTTTTCAAAGACAGTTTCCCTGAAAATGTATCCGGTGATGTTATCCCGGTTTGTTTTGTAAATTGGAATCCTGGAAAAATGCAAGAAGTCTTTATTCTTGAGGAATTCCTGAAGCGTCATTTCTTCTTTTGCAATCACCACCACCACTCTGGGCGTCATGATATCGGATACGCGTATGCTTTTCAGTTTTATGAGGTTCTGGATAATCTTATTTTCCTTGTCCCCAAAAATTCCTTCTTCTGTACCTATCTTGGCCAAAGCAGAAATTTCTTCCCGACTGGTTGTAAGTTCAACCGATTTCCGGGACAGCATTCTTGTCAAAATTGCAGAAATCATAACCAGTGGGTAGGTTATTATAATCATTATGCGGATGGTCTTAGCCGCGATGCTCACCAACTCCCGGCTGAAATTGGCACCAAGAGTTTTGGGAATAATCTCCGTAATAACTAATATCAGAATGGTTAGAATAGCAGACACTAATCCAAAATAAGCCTCCCCAAAAACGATCGTGGCCTGGGCGCCAACGCCTGCCGCGCCAACCGTATGGGCTACCGTGTTAAGGGATAAGATTGCTGACAACGGTTTGTCAATATCAGTCTTGAGTTTGAGTAGTTCCCCTGCCGAACTGGACCCTTGTTCTGATTTTGCCTTCAGGTATGACATGGGAGTGGACAACAGCACAGCTTCCATGATCGAGCAAAGAAAGGAAGTAATGAGTGCAACAAAGAGGTAAGTTAGTAGCAGCGCCATTTAGTTGATTGCCATTTCGTATGGAAGAGCAAGTTACAAAAAAGGAAGATCAGTCTTGCGTGGGAGAAACTTTGATGAGTTGGAAAGTCATCAATGTCCCTTAACGAGTGATGGAGGTGGGGTATTAGTAGGGAAAAAGTTAGCTAGAGTAGTTTCAGCTTAAGTTGGAGATGGCCTACTTCAAAATTTTGTCAATGCGGCCAATAATCTTCTTGATCACTGCAGGTGCTTCCGATTTCATGGAAGCAGCTGTAATACCGTCAACCCCGGTTAATTTTTCTGAGCCTGTTTCAGATGAAACCATAACGATTACTTTTTCCTGTGGTTTAGCAGCTTTGATCAGGTTTGCAAGGGCTGATGGTGCGGTGGCTCCCTCCCAGCCTTGCAGCACCACAATAGCACCCCACTCCTCCTGTTTCACATTTTTAAGGGAATTGAAGCTTATAACCTGTGTCCCGATTGACTTTGTTTTGTAATGCTCTGTAAGAAGGCGGGAAACTTCCTCCTGGAATTCAGTGCGTTGCGAAACAACAAGAATACGCGCCTTGGTTTGGGGCTGCGCAATTACAGAAAGGCCCATCAGCAACATTAAGGTTGCTAAAAGAGCTGGACCGGAGAAAAATAATGCTTTCATGGTCTTGAATGTTGTGATCGATAATATACTTCAGCGACAGCTATTTGGCAATGACAATAATCATGTAGCCGGATGAGCTCTTTCCTTTTGCTTTAGGAGTTCAATTGAAGTGGGGAACCCAGAAAATGGGTAGTATAATCGTCAACCTTAAAATGGCTATTCTACGGTAACTGATTTAGCCAAGTTCCTGGGCTGATCAACATTGCAGCCGCGCATAACAGCAATGTGGTACGACAGGAGTTGCAAGGGAATTACCGAAACGATAGGCATGAGGGATTCCTGCACGGCTGGCACTTCAATTGTAAACTCGGCCATTTGAGGAATTAAGCGGTCGCCCTCTGTAACAACAGCAATGACACGTCCTTTGCGGGCTTTCACTTCCTGTATGTTCGAAACAATTTTCTCGTAGGAGCTATCGTGTGTGGCAATAAACACCACCGGCATTTCCTGGTCAATAAGGGCAATAGGACCATGCTTCATTTCTGCGGCCGGATATCCCTCCGCATGGATGTATGAAATTTCTTTCAGTTTAAGCGCACCCTCCAGCGCTACGGGGAAGTTGTACCCCCTACCCAGGTACAGGAAGTTCGCAGCATCTTTAAAGGTATAGGCAATTTCCTGTATTTTATCATTGAGCTTCAACACCTGTTCAACTTTCTCAGGAATGGTTTCCAGCTCAACCAACATTTGGTGAAAAGCCTGATCCGTAATCGTTCCTCTTTTCTGTGCAATGATCAAACAGATCATACTTAATACGGTAAGCTGTGCGGTAAAGGCTTTGGTACTGGCCACACCGATTTCGGGTCCTGCGTGTGTGTATGATCCTGCGTGTGATGCGCGGGCAATGGATGAACCCACTACATTACATACACCAATGATAACAGCACCTTTTGATTTGGCCAGTTCAATGGCAGCAAGTGTATCGGCTGTCTCGCCAGATTGAGAAATAGCAATAACCACATCACCTTCACGCACGATGGGGTTGCGGTAACGAAACTCTGAAGCATATTCAACCTCAACAGGGATTCTACACAATTCTTCAATCATGTATTCAGCCACCAGGCCGGCATGCCATGATGTACCACATGCCACAATAATGATGCGCTCAGCATTCATCATTCTATTGACGTACTCACGAATGCCGCCCAACACCAATCGATTCGCCTGGGAATCCAATCGCCCGCGAAGACAATCGTTTATCGATTTCGGTTGTTCAAAAATTTCTTTGAGCATGAAGTGATCGAAGCCACTCTTTTCAATAGCTTCAAGTTCCATCTCAAGCTTTTGAATGTAGGGTGTCATGGGTGCATCTTCAATAGTTTTAACGCGCAATTGTCCACCATCAATTACTGCTATTTCCTGATCATTCAGATAAACAACATCTTTGGTATATTCAATAATAGGGGTGGCATCTGACGCCATAAAGAATTCATCTTTACCAATGCCAATAACTAGGGGACTTCCCTTTCGGGCTGCAATCAACTGATCAGGATTGTCGTTAGACATAATCACAATGGCATAGGCACCAACCACTTTTGTGAGGGCTAACCGCACCGCTTCTTCCAACGTGCAATGGTTATTTTCCCAGATATCTTCAATAAAATGAATTAGAACTTCGGTATCAGTTTCGCTGAGAAACACATGACCTTTGCTCAACAATTCTTTTTTTAACGAACTGTAGTTTTCAATAATTCCGTTATGGATGATGGCCAGTTTACGGCTGTATGAATAATGTGGATGGGCGTTTACGTCATTAGGTTCGCCATGTGTGGCCCAACGGGTGTGACCAATGCCAATGGTGCTTTTCAGTGCTTCGTCTGTCAGGTGATCTTCAAGGTCAGAGACCTTTCCCTTCTTTTTGTAAACATTGAGACCATTATTAAGTAAGGCAATACCTGCACTGTCGTACCCGCGGTACTCCAGGCGTTTAAGGCCTTTTATAATAACTTCCTGGGCATCACGATAGCCAACATAAGCAACAATTCCGCACATACTTATTTTTTAAGGTGTAGGTACAGTATAGTAAAGTCGAAGTTTGATTTGGTCTTTATGAAAGGCCACTCTATTAACAGTCTTACCCATACTTGTGGTATGCAAGCCAATAAATCCCAACTTATTTGAATCATCGTTGTTATCAAAGAGTGATTGAATAAATAGCGTCATATTTCCAGTGTATTTTCCTGCATCAAAACTCAATGAAACCGGTAAACTCTGGGATGATGTAGCAATGTCACTGCGCAACACATAATAATCCGTGTCGTTCAACACAAATTGTTTAGCCATTAAGTCTCTGTCTGCTTGGATTTTTCGATTATGGAACAAATTGTTTTCTTTTAGAGTACGCAATAGAATTGTAGGAGGAGGATCAAATACTCCGGGCGCTTCAACTGATTCAATAACCAATTCTGCTGCATTAAAAATAGTATTAGGAACCGTTTCAAGGAAATCATAAAAATTCGACAAATCTATTCGGGTAATCACGGGAGAGCCAGTTTGCATATACCTGAGGTTGCTAGCGGGTTCACCTGATTCGTAAACTGATAAACCAGCAAGATCACCTGTGCGACTAGTGCTGATGTTATTGAAGCTACCGCCATCTAGAAAAAATGCACGGGTCAAGGTATCTGTATCGGTGTGGTAGTGAAGCGTTAATCTTGTTTTTGCCAAGGATGAACCAGTAAGCCCAATGATGCTATTACTGGGACTTTCGGGCACTAATGCCAAACCTTTAATGGCATACCGAAATTTCTTTGAGTCCTTGAAGGCATTATCCGGATTGTTTTTGACCAAATCAAAAAGCCGCGCGTTGAAACTGGTATTCTCGTTAAGTTTAACTCGAACTGTAAATACAGTATCAGGCGTACTTTGGCCTGAAAGCTTTTTTAAGCTGTCGTAATCAATTGAGAAAGTTGCCTCACCCATAGAACTGCCATACCCCAGGCTATTATAGTTGTAATAAGGCTTTATGGGTATGGAGAAACTTATAGAATCTTCTGTGATTTCATGGATACTAAACGATTCTTGAGAAATCCCACTGGCGCCATAAGCATAATTATCAAGTTGAATTTCCAAGACCAGTGAGTCGTAAAGCGAGGAAGGAGGGATTGTATCCGTTGAGTTTGGGCGAATTTGGGTAAATGTATTTGCCGTCACTTCACCCAGCAACGGGTCTTGGTAACGACCTACCAAAAACCTGTTGATAACTCCTGCATGCTGGTTGTCGGTTCGAACGGAATCAATCAGCACGACAACGCTTTCCAAAGGGATATCAATAAAGTTTACATTAAATTTAGAAATTGGATTTTTGAATCCTAACAGGCTGTTTTCATCTTCACATGCCATCAAAAACAAGGCAGCTAAAAGAAGCTGCCCGGTTCGTTTAACCCACAAGTTCATTATAGAGATTGAAATAAGATTCGGTATAGTTTTCGTCTTTGTCGATCGTTTCGACTTTCTTTTCCTTTATTTTTTTGAAGAGATCTTCAAGCTTTTTGTTTTCTCCAGCCACAATTACAGCGTCCGAGAACTCAACGCCCATACGGATAAACCCTTCGTAATCGGCAGTTTTCAGGTTGCCCAACATCTTGTCTTCAATATCAATCATCTTCACTTTATCCATAATGTCAGCTTTGAATTTATGGGTAAAGCTGTTGTTATAGATGGTGAAAACAGTTTTAGCGCTTTTAAATAACGGATCGTTCTTGTAGGTAGTCTTCAGATACAAGGGAATAAAACTGGTAATCCAGTCGTTGCAATGAACCACATCGGGTGCCCATCCCAGTTTGCGAACGGTTTCGATGGCGCCCTTGCAAAAGAAGATAGCACGCTCATCATTGTCGGCATAAAAGCGGTTTTCCTTATCGTGAAAGACAGATTTCCGATGGAAGTAGTCTTCATTATCAATAAAGTAAACCTGAAGTTTAGCATTTGGAATAGAAGCCACTTTAATGGTAAGGGGTTTTTCTTCATCACCAACGGCTATATTAATTCCCGAAAGTCTTACTACCTCATGTAACCGGTTCTTCCGCTCGTTAATAATCCCAAAGCGCGGTACCAGAATGCGAATCTCCATCCCTCTTTCCTGCATGGCCTGCGGAAGTTTACGAACAAAGTCGGCTACTTCTGAAGTTTGTAGGAATGGGTTGATTTCGCTGGCTACATAAAGAATACGGAGTTTTGACATGATAGTGATGATTAGTTGTCTGAACGCAAAATGAGGGACAAAAGTACGAAAATTGCCCCCCTTATTCAACTCTATTTCTGATTTACTCCTATATTTGGCGCCTTTTGTCAGGTTAATAACATGCAGATTTTCAAGGAAATTGGGCCGCTGAGGGCATTTTTGGTTGAAAAAAAGAAGGCAGGACAATCTATAGGATTTGTGCCAACCATGGGCGCGCTGCATCCCGGCCACCTTTCGCTTATAGCCACATCGCGTGACCAAAATCCTTTAACGGTTTGCTCAATTTTTGTTAATCCTACTCAATTCAACAATGTCCTGGATTTTGAGAACTATCCGAAAACCTTGGAAAAGGATACGGATAGGCTTGAAAAGGCCGGTTGTGATGTTTTATTCTGTCCTGATGTACAGACAATGCGCACCACAACCTATTTATCCTTCAATTTTGGTCATCTGGAGACCATTATGGAAGGGAAATTCAGGCCAGGTCACTTTAATGGCGTAGCACAAGTCGTGTCGAAACTCTTTCATATCGTTGATCCTGATCATGCATACTTCGGACAAAAGGATTGGCAACAATTTGTCATTATCTGCACGCTGGTTAATGAAATGAAGTTTAGCGTCAAGCTGCATTCTATTGAAACCGTTCGGGAGAATGACGGACTTGCAATGTCGTCCAGAAATTTGAGATTATCGGGAACACATAGAACGCAGGCCGTATTACTACCCCAAACGTTAGCCGAAGCAAGAGCCAAATTAAAGGCAGGTGATTCTATCCCGTCAGTCAAAAAATTTGTAGAAGAAACTTTTGAATCGAACGCAGGCATTACGTTAGAATATTTTGAAGTTGTTGAGAGCGAGAACCTATTGCCCTTGGATAGCGTTGAGGGAGCTAATCGGCCCATTCTCTGTATGGCCGCCTATGTGGGTGAAGTGAGATTGATTGATAATATGTTTCTGTAGAAGGACTCTTGATTGCTATGAATATTGAAGTTTTAAAATCAAAAATACATCGGGCAAAAATTACACAAGCCGAGTTACATTATGTAGGTAGCATTACCATTGATGAAGTACTCATGAATGCTGCTAATTTTATTGAAGGTGAAAAAGTAACGGTGGTAAATGTTAACAATGGCGAGCGCCTGGAAACGTATGTAATTAAGGGGGAACGTGATTCAGGAATGATTTGCCTGAATGGACCTGCCGCAAGGAAAGTTCAGGTTGGTGATGTGGTGATTATTTTCTCTTACGCTTCTATGGAGTTTGAAGACGCAAAAAACTTTAAACCGTCAATTGTTTTCCCCTCACCTGATAACCGCTTAACTTAACGCCTTTAATTACAGTACGTGAGTTCACGCATCCGGGTTTTTGTTCAATATGTTATCATTCTGGCCATCACTGCTTTTCTGGTTTGGTTTTCGTTACGCGCTATACAAGTTGAGGAAGGCGAAAATAAAGGAGATTACATTTTAAAAACCCTGTACTCGGCCAATAAAGTATGGCTTTTGTTAATGTTGGTTTTTGTAATGATCAGTCACGCGCTTCGGGCAGAACGGTGGCGTATGCTACTGCTATCTACTGGCCACCCGATTTCATTCTACAATGGATTTTTATCATTGATGGTTGGCTACCTGGTTAACCTGGTTATTCCTCGTGGAGGTGAGGTATCCCGCTGTTATAACTTGTATCGATTGAATAAAATTCCGGTTGAAGTTTCCTTTGGAACGGTGGTGGTAGAACGGATTGTTGACTTGATTTTATTGGTAGTGGTGATGGTGTTAGCGTTCGCTGTAGAGTCGGAAAAACTTCTTGGCTTTATTGAAACCCTTCCGTTGCAACCTGTGCTGAGCCAGGGAAGGGTGGGGATGATCGCTATCGTGATTTTGGTACTCGTTTTAATAGGCACTATTGTTTACTGGTTATTAAAGCGAAATGAAAAAATAAAAAACCGCGTACAGAAAGTATGGGTAGGCTTCAAAACCGGTCTGGCTTCAGTTTCTACACTCCAGAATAAGACACTGTTTATAGTGTACTCCATTATCATTTGGCTGCTTTACTTCGCCATGAGCTATGCCGTTATCAAAGCATTTGATGAAACCGCACACCTGGGCTTTGGAGCAGTTTTATCTCTTTTCGCAATTGGGACTATTGCGATGGCAGCTCCTCTACCCGGAGGGGCAGGGTCATATCATGTTCTGATACCAGCCGGATTGGTTTTGCTATACCAGGTGCCTGAAGCGAACGCGGTTGCGTTTACCTTTGTTTTTCATGGATGGCAAACCCTTATCTTAATCGTATTTGGCGTTCTCGCACTAATTTTAACCTCTTTACGTCTACGATATGGGAATCCAGTTGTTTCTGAAGATCAAACCAAAGGCTAAATCCTAGCGTATACATTACGCGGTTATGACTAAATGTCATAGAATCAAAATGGCTTGGAAGTTGTTATTGATGGAAAATATAAATAGATAGAATACTATGGGACTATTGATAATTAGTGTTGTTTTCATGTTGATAGGTACGCTTGTTAGCAGACGGCTGAAGAGCAAATTCAACGAATATTCACAAATCCGTCTCGCTCAGAATTTGACTGGAGCGGAGATTGCCAGGTTAATGCTGGCTGACAATGGTATTCATGATGTGAAGGTGATTAGTGTTGCAGGTCAGTTAACTGACCATTATAACCCTGGAGACAGAACGGTTAATTTAAGTGAAGAAGTATACAATGGTCGCAATGCTGCGGCCGCAGCAGTCGCTTCACATGAATGCGGCCACGCGGTGCAACATGCCACAGCGTACTCTATGCTTGAACTTCGTTCGGCCATGGTGCCTATTCAAAACGTCACTTCGAAATTGATGAATATTATATTCTTTGCCATGATGTTTGGTGCTTTTGCAGTAAAGGGTTTGTTCTCATTTGATATTGCCATATTAGTAATCATCGGTTGTTATTCCATCTTTGCTCTTTTCGCGCTCATAACGCTTCCAGTAGAATTTGATGCAAGCCGAAGAGCATTGGCGTGGATTGAAAATCGTGGAATTGTTAACCGGCAGGAACACGATATGGCAAAAGATGCCTTGAAATGGGCGGCCATGACCTATGTGGTTGCAGCTATTGCAGCGCTGGCCTCTTTGATGTATTGGGTCATGATCTTTTTGGGAAGACGCGATTAATAAAGCTGATCAATTTTTAAGATATTCTTGATAAAAAGTATTTTTGCAGGTCTGAGGTTAACCTCAGACCTTTATTTTTGTTAACGTCAAAACAGTTCTATGAATTTCCAACTCACTGAAGAGCAGCTTAGTGTTCAACAGGCGGCCCGCGATTTCGCACTCAATGATTTGCTTCCCGGTGTGATTGAGCGCGACACTGAGCAAAAGTTTCCGAAGGAACAGGTTAAGAAAATGGGTGAACTGGGATTCATGGGTATGATGACTGATGCAAAGTATAGCGGTGGTGGTATGGACACCATCTCCTATGTGTTGGCCATGGAAGAAATTTCGAAGATTGATGCCTCAGCTTCGGTATGCATGTCGGTTAATAATTCGTTGGTTTGTTGGGGGCTTGAGAAGTTCGGTACGGAAGAGCAAAAGGAGAAATATCTTAAACCACTCGCTTCAGGCCAGATCATAGGTGCATTTTGTCTTTCTGAACCTGAAGCCGGATCAGATGCTACCAGCCAGCGCACCACCGCAGAGGATAAAGGTGATTACTATTTACTTAACGGAACAAAAAACTGGATTACCAACGGCAATAGTGCCTCCGTTTATTTAGTAATTGCGCAAACCGATGCGGCTAAACGACATAAGGGAATTAATGCTCTTATTGTTGAGAAGGAAATGCCAGGTTTTGTGGTGGGAAAGAAAGAAGACAAAATGGGTATACGTGGTTCTGATACCCACTCGTTGATGTTTACCGATATAAAAGTACCAAAGACCAATCGCATAGGTGAGGATGGTTTTGGTTTCACCTTCGCCATGACAACGCTTAATGGCGGCAGAATTGGTATTGCCGCACAGGCACTCGGCATTGCTTCAGGCGCCTATGAGTTCGCATTAAAATATTCCAAAGAGCGTAAAGCTTTTGGAAAGCACTTGTCGGAGCACCAGGCCATACAATTTAAGTTGGCAGAGATGGCTACAAAAATTGATGCAGCCCGATTACTGGTATGGCAGGCAGCCTACTTGAAAGATCAGGGAAAAGATTTTGTAAAAGTAGCCGCACAGGCGAAATTATTTGCTTCACAGATTGCACAGGATGTTACTACGGAAGCCGTTCAGATTCATGGCGGCTATGGCTATGTAAAAGAATTCCATGTTGAACGCCTGATGCGTGATGCCAAGATCACGCAGATCTATGAAGGCACAACAGAGATTCAGAAACTGGTGATTTCAAGAGAATTGTTGAGATAACGAAAAACACTGGCCTGCCTTTACATTGACCAGCGGTATAGAACTTCTAAAAGGTAACGGTAAGCGTAACTACTTCTTCTCCGCGTTTCACTTTGACAGGAATGGTTTGTCCTTTATCAAACTTGCCCAAAGCACCCATATAATCCTGGATGTCCTTAATCACCAGGTCTCCCATTTGAATAATAACATCACCGGTTTGCAGGCCGGCTTTTTGTCCAGGCCTTCCATCGGTCACACCATCAACTTTCACGCCCTCACCATCGGCTGTATAACTGGGCATAACACCTAATGTAACCTTAAAAGCCGACCGGCTGGTCATGGGTTTTGCTTTGGTGGTGAGAAAAGCAAGTTTGGGTTCGTTATCCAGGTTGTCGATAACACGCGCAATAAGGTTTAGTACATTAGCCTGGCCCGAATAATTTATTTTATCCCAATCATCTGTGGGTTTGTGGTAGTCACTGTGTGCACCAGTAAAAAAGTGAAGTACTGGAATATTTTTTAAATAAAACGATGTATGATCGGAAGGTCCAATGCCTGAAGAGTCAGTTTTTATTTTCAGGTTGTCTGTTTCCAGTTTCTTCAACAAGGGTTCCCAAACGGGACTGGTACCTGTTCCGTTTACAACAACTGTGTTGGTTTTAGGATCCAATCGGCCAATCATATCCATATTAACCATGTAATTAACCTGAGCCAGGTTTACACTGGGGTTTTCTGTGAAGTATTTTGACCCATAAAGACCAAGCTCTTCACCGGAGAAACACAGAAACAGAAAATTATTTTTTTCTTTCACTTTATTGGTCGTGAAATACCGTGCTAATTCTAGAACACCCGCAACACCGGAGGCATTATCATCTGCGCCATTGTGAATTTTTCCCGCAGCATTAGCATCCAGTGAATTTCCAAATTCACCAGTACCCAGGTGGTCATAATGTGCGCCAATGATGATGGTATGGTCAGCTTTATTATCCAGGTAGGCTACGATATTATGAGCCATGCTCGGTGTACC
>CAZQXC010000043.1:0-18042 GCA_964597075.1 uncultured Roseivirgaceae bacterium
ATAGATTCTGAGTTTTATTTAGCATTAGTCACAATGCATGGTACCATTATGGTATTCTTTGTATTGACGGCTGGTTTGAGTGGAACTTTCTCCAATTTCCTTATACCATTGCAAATTGGAGCAAGAGATATGGCTTCAGGATTTATGAATATGCTTTCATACTGGTTCTTTTTCTTATCCAGTGTGTTGATGTTCATTTCCCTCTTTATTGAAACTGGTCCTGCCGCTGGTGGATGGACCGTCTATCCACCACTTAGCGCCCTTCCACAGGCTATTCAAGGCTCTGGATTAGGTATGACCATGTGGCTCGTGGCCATGGCGCTGTTCATTGTCAGCACGCTGCTGGGTGGCATAAACTATATTACTACTATCATCAACATGCGTACACGCGGAATGTCGTTTACACGCATGCCGCTGACCATTTGGGCATTTTTCTTTACGGCCATTATTGGATTGCTTTCTTTTCCGGTTCTGTTTGCGGCCGCCCTGCTTCTGATCTTTGACAGAAGCTTTGGTACAAGTTTCTTCCTGTCCGATATCTACATTGGAGGGGAGGCGTTAGCCAATGTCGGAGGTAGCCCGATTTTATTCCAGCACCTATTCTGGTTCCTGGGTCATCCGGAAGTGTACATTGTTTTGCTTCCTGCCTTGGGTATTACTTCTGAGATTATTGCTACAAATTCCCGCAAGCCAATTTTTGGATACAGGGCTATGATTGGCTCCATGCTGTTCATTGCTATTCTTTCATTTATCGTATGGGCACATCATATGTTCGTAACCGGTATGAATCCGTTTTTGGGTTCCATATTCATGTTGCTCACACTGATTATTGCTGTACCCTCTGCGGTGAAAATCTTTAACTATGTAACCACACTGTGGAAAGGAAATATCCGTTTTACTTCAGCGATGTTGTTTTCTATTGGACTTGTTTCGTTTTTCTTAACAGGTGGTATTACTGGAATTTTCTTAGGTAATTCAGCCATCGATATTCAATTACACGATACCTATTTTGTGGTAGCGCACTTTCACCTGGTAATGGGTAGTGCATCTTTCTTTGGTATGATGGCAGGTGTTTATCACTGGTTTCCAAAGTTCTTTGGCCGTATGATGAATGAGAAATTAGGCTACATTCATTTCTGGTTAACCTTTGTGGGTGTGTACCTTGTATTCTTCCCCATGCACTACATCGGTATTGCCGGCTTTCCAAGACGTTATTATTCATGGACGAACTTTGATACCTTCAGTGGATTTACCGACCTGAATACATTGGTGAGTGTGGCCGCCATACTTACACTTTCAGCACAGTTTATTTTCCTTTTCAACTTCTTCTACAGTATTTTCCGTGGAAGAAAAGCATCTGCCAACCCTTGGAAGTCAACTACGCTGGAGTGGACTACACCACGGAATCCTGGACATGGAAACTGGCCTGGCGAAATTCCAGCCGTATATCGCTGGCCGTATGATTACAGCAAACCAGGCGCTAAAGATGATTTCATTCCTCAAACCATACCTTTCTCTGAAACGCCTGAATCGAACTTACCTCATGAAAATGAGTTGATTAAACTGGAAACTTCAAATGGCGATGGTGCCATTGTAGTGGAAGGCAGTAAGCATCAGTAGTTGAATAGTGATTAATTGTTTCGGCCTTTTGGATTTGTCACATCCGTGACTTACCAAAAGGCTGAAATGCTTTCGTAGGACATCCATGTCAAGTTATCGTTCATTTTACAGACTCGCATTATCAACATTAGTAGCGGTATACCTGTTAATTTTGGTAGGAGGGATTGTGCGAAGCACAGGCTCTGGAATGGGCTGCCCCGACTGGCCCAAGTGTTTTGGGCAATGGGTTCCGCCCACTTCCGTTGAAGAATTGCCAGAAAATTATAAAGAAGTTTATTCCAACAACAGACATGAGAAGAACATCCGCTTTGCGAAATATTTAAGTGCATTGGGTTTTAAAAATACAGCCAACCAACTCCTCACAGACGAGTCGATACGGGAAGAGGCAGATTTCAATGCTGTTAAAACATGGATTGAATACATCAACCGGTTGATAGGCGCGGTGATCGGTTTATTGATTTTTGCGTTATTTGCCTACTCCCTGCGGTTTTGGAAAACACACCGGCACTGGACAGTCCTTGCTTTACTCACCTTTGTTTTGGTCGGCTTTCAGGGATGGATAGGATCCATTGTGGTTTCTACCAACCTTACTCCCTGGACGATTACCATCCACATGTTTCTGGCGCTCATCATTGTAGGTCTTTTGATTTACCTGGTTCATCAGGCTCATTTTTTTGTATGGGTTAAAGAGCCATGGAAAGTTTCAGCAATTACCCCATGGATGATTGGATGCATGGTAATTGTGCTTATTCAGATCCTGCTGGGAACACAGGTTCGGGAAGCGTTGGATCAGGTAGCTATCCGGCTATCAGACAGGGGAGGGTGGATTGAAGCATTGGGTAGCTCGTTTATCATCCATCGTTCATTTTCGTGGCTTGTGCTTCTTCTGCATGTAGGATTATTCTGGAAATTGATGAAAAGTGAACGAGGTAAGCGTTTCGCACTCATCTTATTCCTATTAATTTTGGGGACAATTTTAACCGGTACGGGAATGGCTTATTTTGCCGTGCCTCCGTTCCTGCAACCGGCTCATTTGTTACTGGCAACCGTTACATTTGGTTTTCAGTTTTTATTGTTACTGCAAGTAAACACAAAACCTAAACCCGTGTTATCCTAACGTATGGTAACTAGCCAACTTGATGCATTCACCGGATTAACCTGGATAATTTCCAAAGCGAAAGCGTATTGGGAGCTTCTGAAATTCCGATTGTCCATGCTGGTGGCTTTTTCCTGTGCTTTTGGTTTTACGCTGGCTTCACCAAATCTGAATTGGGCAACGTTAACCATGTTGTTCATAGGTGCCTTTCTATTATCAGGATCATCCATAGCTATTAATCAAGTTGTCGAACGGGATTTCGACAAGCTCATGACACGCACGATGAACAGGCCGTTGCCAACCGGAAGACTTTCAGTTCAGGAGGCGTTAGTTTTCTCAGCAATTTGTTTTGTACTAAGTATTCTGATCCTCATTAAGTTTACTAATCCGCTAACAGTAGGGTTGTCGATTCTTTCCATGGTGTTGTACAGTTTTGTCTATACACCGCTAAAACGCGTAGGACCCATTGCTGTGTTTGTAGGAGCCATACCTGGTGCGCTGCCTCCATTATTAGGGTGGGTAGCTGCAACGGGTGCTATTTCGCATGAAGCATTAATCATTTTTTCTATTCAGTTTATCTGGCAGTTTCCGCATTTCTGGGCCATCGCGTGGCTGGCTGATGAGGATTATAAGAAGGCTGGATTTAAACTACTCCCATTTGGTGGCCGGAAAGATTTTAATACCGCCATTCAAATTATGATCTATACATTGTTCCTGCTTCCACTTGGATTACTTCCGGCAAAATTTGGGATCACAGGGATTGACTCAGCTGTTGTGGTAACGGTATGTGGTGTTTTGTTTCTAGCACAGACTTTTTCATTAATGAAAACCGGTAGTCGTGCCAGTGCCCTGCGCATTATGTTTGGTTCATTTTTGTATCTGCCGATAGTACAGATTGCATACTTGCTTGATAAGATTTAACGATAATAGAGGAGGAGAGTTATGAGCGCTGAAATTAAAGATTTGAAAATTGTTGAGGAGGCCAAAAAGCCGCTTTCCATGAATCCAAAGAAATTTGCCCTTTGGTTGTTCATGATGAGTGTGATTATGCTTTTTGGAGCGTGGACCAGTGCTTATCTGGTAAAACGTGCCGATGCGGGGTGGGCAGAAATCATTTTACCGGATCAGTTCTGGATTAACTCAGTCATTGCTGTACTGAGTAGTGTCTCCATGATTTGGGCATACCTGGCTGCCAAACGCGATAATATCGATCAGCTGAAAATTGCCCTGGCACTTACTACGGTTTTAGGGGTAGCATTTTTAGTAGGTCAATACCTCGCCTATGGCGAAATGGTGGCCCTAAAACAACACATGACCGGAAGCAATGTGTCGCACTCTTTCCTGTGGATTTTGCCGGGTGTACATGGCCTGCATATCGTGAGTGGGTTAGTTTTTTTGGTGATTGTTTTGGTTAACGCGTTTACCTTTAAAATCCATTCAAAAAGCTTAAATCAGCTGGAAATGTGCGCCACTTACTGGCATTTTTTGGGCGGACTTTGGCTATATTTGTTCATATTCTTAATATTGAATCCATAAACCGAAAACAGTACCTTATACCATGGCAAGCACCTCAACCGTAACCGTTCCTGCCCCCGGAAAATCTGAATGGGATGGCGGAGTATCCCCCATGAATGCCAGTTATGGCAAACTCATGATGTGGTTTTTCCTCCTCTCTGATGCCTTTACTTTTTCCGCATTGCTTATTACCTACGGGCTGGTTCGTTCATCGCACAAAGCATATGAGGGTACCGTTGAGGCCTTTACATTCTCACAGGCGTATTGGCCAATTCCTGAAAAAGTATTTGAAGCCATTCCGTTTTTTCATGGCTTAAATGCCCCCCTTGTTTTTGTCGGGTTGATGACGTTCATTCTGATCATGAGTTCGGTAACCATGGTGTTGGCGGTTGAAGCTGGTCATCGTATGGATAGAAGGGCGGTTGAAAAATGGATGCTATGGACCATTATTGGTGGCTTTACCTTTTTGGCTTGTCAGGCATGGGAGTGGAGCCACTTTATTCATGGAACCAATATTTCAAAAGCATTCCAGGGAGGGGATATAGGAGCAGGATTATCTTGGAATCAATATGGTCCACCGGATTTTGCTGCATTCTTTTTCTTCATTACAGGATTTCACGGTTTCCACGTATTCAGTGGTGTAATGCTAAACTTTCTTATTTACTACAATACGGTAACCGGAGTGTATGAGCGCAGGGGTCACTACGAGATGGTTGAGAAGGTCGGTTTGTACTGGCACTTCGTAGATCTTGTTTGGGTATTTGTGTTTACCTTCTTTTATCTTGTTTAATTTCACTCGTTAATAAAGTACACTATGGCACATGTTGAAGAAGCACCTCAGGTAACAGTTCTTCCTCCGGACACTGCAAAGATTAAGAAACTCTGGACGGTAGCTGGAATTCTAGGTGCGATTACCCTTCTTGAATTTGCAGTAGCGTTTGGTGTTCCTCATGAATTGAAAGATTTGCGGGTATGGACATTTATTTTGATGACAATTGTAAAGGCAGCTTATATTGTAGGTGAATTTATGCACCTGCGTTATGAGGCAAAAGTTTTACTTTGGTCAATTCTGATACCGATGGTATTTGTAGTGTGGATGCTGGTAGCTTTTGTTTACGAAGGTATCCACATTGATTTGGCCCGGCCTTGATCATTTTTTATAAATCATAGAAAGGCTTAAGTTCAACTTAAGCCTTTCTTTTTTAACAGGTTCTGATGAAGGTTATAAAACTAATTTTGTTATTGCTGGCACTGGCATTACCGGTGTTGATATTTATGTTTCTGAAGTTCTTTGGCAAGAATGAATTTGCGGTTGAGCCGTTATATCAGGATGGCCCACCAGCAGTGGAAGGCTGCGTGCAGCCCCCAAACGGTCCCTTTGCGATAAAGGTAGAACTATTAAGGGGTTTGGGCTGGTCTGAAAAGGATAGCTTAACCTTGGTTTATGTGGCTAAGCAGTCGGGGGGTTCTGAAGCCTGGGGCAGAATCCGTGAGAATTTCACACCGGTCGAATTACCTATATTAAAGATTACCGCAACAGGCTTGAATGATTCAACGCTAACTGAGGAGTTTGTTCAGGTTCCATCTGATAGTATTCAAACCCTGAAGAAATGTTTTCTTTTTCTTCATGAACCATATAATCTTCTGCTTGTTGATAGTAGACGAAGAATCCGGGGCCATTATCCGTTGGATAACCGTGAGGAAATTGATCGTCTCATTATGGAGGCTGAAATAATATTAAAGAAGTATTAACGTGGCGCAACAAGAACCTTACAAAAAGCTCATCCTCGTGGTTTCGGTAATAATACCCCTTGTTGTAGCTATTCTTTTTCGAGTAAAAATTGATGGGTATGACTTTTCATTTCTTCCCCCCATTTACGCTTCTGTCAATGGTCTTACGGCCGTGCTGCTTATCGCTGCTGTTATTGCGATCAAGAACCAAAAAAGGTTGTTACACGAATGGCTAATGAAGATCTGTATCGGATTATCAGCAGCCTTCCTGGTAATGTATGTGCTTTATCACATGACCAGCGATTCAACTCCCTACGGAGGAGAAGGGGCAATCCGATATGTTTATTATTTTATTCTTATTACGCACATTATTTTATCAATTTTTGTTATACCCTTTGTGTTGCTTACTCTTGGTAGAGCCCTTGCCGGTAACTTCGAAAAGCATAAGGCCCTGGCGAAATATACGTTTCCCGTGTGGTTGTATGTCGCGGTAACAGGGGTTATCGTATATTTGATGATTAGTCCTTATTATTTAAACCAGTGAATCGACTTACCGTACTTTTTTTCTTTCTTTTCATTAGCCCAATCAGTACATGGGCGCAGTGTGCCATGTGTCGTACACAACTTGAGAATAATGTTAGTAACGGTGATGTTGGCATTGCTGCAGGAATCAATACCGGTATTCTTTACCTGCTAAGCTTGCCCTACCTGGCAATTTTTGTTTTAGGATACGTTTGGTACAGAAATAGCCGAAAAAATGTTAACAAATTACAAGGCCCGCTTGCAGGGTAAATCTCCCGTTGCTATCAGGGTATACTCTATACGCTTTCTACCATACGTATTGTAAATTCACCATCATGAATGGAATATGCCCACACTTTCAGGTGCGGCTGGAACCAAAACCGTGTTTCTATCAAGATGCCATGTATGTAAGGTATGGAATAACCGTGGCCATGATTACGAAATTTGGCCTGATCCTCAATTTTTTGGGTAATCCTTCTGAATGGGTGTTTATCGGGGTGGTAATGGCATGTATGGTGCTTATTGCTCCATAGAACTATTGCTATTACTGGATCATTTAGCTGTATTTGTTTGGAGGAATCAAATTCGATTCCCGTTATATACAATAGCGTTATTTCTTAACTTTATTGGATGCAGTCTTTTACGAACGATAAGGTCAGTCGTATTCTCACCATTTTACTGTTGGTCTCCTTCAGTTCAGGGCTATATTTTTCCTATCGGGCTACAGTGGCTGCTAAGTCCGAAACAGTAGTCGCTGGGTTTTCAGACCAGTTGAACGCGCTTTACGGGAAGTTGAACCGTTCAGTAACTGCAGTTCGGCAGCAAGGCAGTACGATAAACATCAATCAATTAGAAAGAGACAGCCATGTTGATTTTCTTTGGGTATCGGGTCAGGAGATTAAGCAATGGACAGGAAATCAATTTTTACCCCCTATTCGGTTTGTCCTGGATGACTTTACCAGTAAATATTTGAAAATTGCCTCCGGAGATTTTTTACTTTTTAAATGGGGCTTTGATCAACAAAATTATCTGGTTGCGGTAGTTCCACTCCATGTTCACTATAAAATACAAAATGAGTTTTTAGAACCCTGGTGGAATAGGGATGTTTTTGATCGCCATGAGGTCACAATTTTTGATGCCAATGCTGCACAGGGTTATCCGGTACATTCTGGTAATGGCGTGATTTTTAAATGCGTCATACCATCAACCCAATTTCCATCGGCCACCGCTGCTTTTTTTACAGTACTTTTTTGGACGATAGCAATTATTTTATTCTTTGTATTGGTTTACCGGTTTATCCGGACGATTCATGTTCGCTATACCGGAATGGGCTATTTTCTTCTGCTGGGTAGTACCCTACTGGTTCGATACCTGATGATCACGTTTCAATTTCCCGCACGCTTTATCAGTAGCGATATTTTCGATCCCAAGTACTTTGCTTCGTCTGAATTAAATCCATCGTTGGGCGATCTTGTTCTGAACTCGATGGCTGTTACAGCACTCTGTTTATTTCTTTTTCTTAATTTTTATAGATTCGGAAAACTTCGCACCACATTAAACACCCCACCAACCCGATGGGTTATTTCCGTATTCTCTTCCCTGGCTATACTATTCGGGGCTTTGTTTCCGTTTGTGGTTATTCAAACTATCTACAATAACTCTGCGATTACGCTAAACATTTCTGAATCCATCTCTTTTGATATTCTACGAATGTTGGCTTTCCTGTCCGTCATACTATCCTGGATCAGCTCTTTTTTATTTATGCATGTTTTTATTCGCCTGCTGATGAGCGACTCAAAGACAAGAGCTTTTATTTCGATGCTGTTAGGTCTGGCATTCTTCATTTTAATAAATGAGTTAACAGGTCAGCTTTACGTTTACTCATTACTGACAGGGTTAGTATATGTTCTTATGGTTTTGGGATTCAGACTGTACAGGTCACTTCAATACTTTCGATACCTTACATTTACTTACTTTTTTACGGCCGTTGTGTTTCTTGCTGGCAACGGTTTATTAGCGGTTAATCATTTTAGTACGAATGAGCGAATTGTAAATCAACTTAAGTTTGCGAATTCATTCTTGATTGATGAGGATGACTTCGGTGAGTTTCTGTTGGCGGAGGCCGCGGAGAAGATCGCGGAGGATTTCTTTATTCAATCGCGTTTGTCTGGCCCCTTTATGAACCGCGAAGCTGTTCGACAGAAGGTACGGCAAGTATTTATTCCTGGATATTTTAATAAATATACAATCGACATTCATTTATATGGTGCAACAGGTGATCCGCTGGATGAACTGGATTCGAAAAACTTTTCATCCTGGATTGCCAACTTTGATGAAGATGCTTCCCGGACGCCCTATGAAGGCGTCTACTTTTTCAACAGACCTGATGATGAATCAGCACGTAAGTACCTTGCGGTAATTCCTGTAAAGCGTGGAGTAAGCAGCCTAGGATACATCGTTCTTGAATTGTTATTGAAGCGCGTAATTCCGGATAATGTATATCCTGGCTTGTTAGTCGATAACCGTTTCAGGCAGGTCTTTGGTTCACAAACCTTTAGTAATGCAGTATTATCAAATAATCAAATTCAATATTCCTCAGGTGAGTTCAATTATTCCAGTTTGGACAAAAAATTTCTTGACGATCCCCGCCTATACAAAAAGGGAATCGAGCGGGCCGGGTATCTCCACACAGCATCACGCGATGCCAGTGGAAGAATTGTATTGGTTTCTTCACTTACGCCTTCCCTTACTTTTAAACTGGCCGACTTCTCCTTTCTTATCATTATGGGCTTGTTGGCTATTCTGATTTTTTTGCTGGGTGTTGGTACAATTGACCTATTCCGTGTGAATAGACTTATGCTTGCTGCACGGATCCAATTGATTTTAAACCTGGCGTTTTTTATTCCACTTATTGTTGTGAGTGTGATAACCCTCGGGCTAACCGCACGTTCGAACCAGGAGCAGCTTAATGCCGATTACCTGGCTAAATCAAGAAGTTTTACAAATCAGATCAGTTATATCCTAACGGAAGAGGATGCTGGTGATGGCATGCCTGGCGACTTGAATTTTGCTCAGTTGTCTACGCTAGCCAATCTCGATGCAAATCTTTTTACACCTTCTGGTAGACTGCAATATACCAGTCAACCGATGGTCTTTGAAAATCAGTTGCTATCTCCGTTTATAGATCCAACCGCACTCGATCGGATCAAACAAGGTGATCGTGTTTTTATTTCTGATGAACGGGTGGGAAAACTTAATTATTTTGTGGCCTACTCAGCCTTGCTTGCACCAAGCGATGGATCGCTAATAGGAATTTTGGGTATTCCATTTTTTCAGTCGGAAAGCTTGCTTGAAAAGATGCAGATTACAGTATTAGCAAATATTCTTTCCATTTTTACGGCCATTTTTATTGTTTTGGTGATTGTTTCCTTTTGGGTAGCCAAGTGGCTTACTTTTCCATTACAGATGATTACCCGAAAGTTGGGCAGGATTTCCTTAACACAGTCGAATCAACCACTCGAATGGCAATCGGATGATGAAATTGGATTAATGGTTCGTGAGTATAATCAAATGCTTTCAACATTGAGTGACAGCAAACATCAGTTGGAAAGGGTGCAGCGGGAAAAAGCCTGGCGTGAGATAGCGCAGCAAGTGGCTCATGAAATTAAGAATCCACTCACCCCTATGAAGTTGATGCTTCAACAAACGGAACGGCTGCCTGATACCGATCCGAAAACGATTGAAAAAATCAGAAAGGCCATAGCTTCCATATTGGATCAGGTAGACACCTTGGATGGCATTGCATCATCTTTCAGCACATTTGCTAAAATGCCTGAGCCGGTGATGGTTCCGGTTGAGTTAGTGGGATTACTAAAACGGGTGGTTCATCTTCATGATCAATCGGCCAGGGTTGAATTGGTGGGTGAAATTGAGGCCGTGGAAGTACAAGCAGACGAACAGTTGATTAGTCGTATTTTTTCAAATATTATCCTGAATGGTTTGCAGGCCGCAAAAGACAGTAAATCAGCAAAAGTGAAGATTGATTTGAAACGAAGAGGCAATAGCATTCATCTTGCTTTTGCTGATAATGGAACAGGTGTTAAGGAATCGCTAAGGGATAAGATTTTTTTGCCGCATTTCAGCACTAAACAATCCGGATCTGGCCTTGGCCTGGCCATTGCCCGGCAGGGAATTGAGCAAATGGGAGGTAAGATATATTTTGATTCCACATTGGGCGTGGGTACTGTTTTCTATATTGAACTTCCTTTAGTAAAGGTCAAAAAATAAATGTACGTAGTAATTCAGAACACAATATTCTTATGAAAAATATCCTGCTTTTTGCGTTGTTGATGGCTGGTAGTTCAGTTATGGCACAAACAATGGTGTATCCTGTTGTCAAGAATTTTGGAGGTGTATTCGATATACCTGACGCGGTAGAAAAACCAGATGCTTCGCTTGACTATAAAATTGTAATCGATTTGGCTGGAGGTAGTGAGAATCCCGCTGTTATAAATGATTATTTAAACAACATTGCCCGGATGATTAACCTCCATAGTGTGGGTGGTGTTCCTAAAGATAACATTCATGTAGTGGTGGCTATTCATAATCAAGCTACCTATTCTATTATGGATAATGAAAGTTATAACCATAAGTACAGAACGGATAATCCTAATTTGGCTGTATATAAAGCCTTACACGATGCAGGCGTTGAATTATTTGTATGCGGACAGTCTCTTATTGGCAGAAGTATTGACAAAAACAAAATATCTCCGGATATAAAAATTGCCACTTCTATGCTTACCGTGCTAACGACCTATCAGCTAAAAGGGTATGCGTGGTTTAAATTCTAGCAATCAGGCAGTTTTCCCACGCATGGCAATCATTACCTTGTTGGCAAATACAAAGTCATCGAGTTCTTTTACGCCCGAATGTGTAATATCCTCTTTCCCACCTTCCCATAATTTTTCTCCCTGGTAGAGGAACATTATATTGTCTCCTATGCCCATCACCGAGTTCATATCGTGGGTCACCACAATTGTAGTTGTGTCATAGTCGCTTGTAAGTACCTGGATTAATTCGTCAATTAATATTGAAGTTTGAGGATCTAAACCTGAATTAGGCTCATCACAAAAAAGGTATTTTGGATTATTAACAATAGCGCGCGCAATGCCCACCCTTTTTTGCATACCCCCACTAATTTCGGAGGGCATTCGCTTATTAGCATTTTGCAAACCCACACGATTAAGTACCAGGTTTACGCGGTCCTGTTTTTCATCTTTGGGCATAATAGCCAGCATATCAAGCGGGAATCGTACATTTTCTTCTACCGTTTTTGAATCGAATAATGCGCCTCCCTGAAAGAGCATCCCTATTTCTCGTCTGACTTCAATTTTTAAATTTCGGTCCCCTTCAGTAAAGTTTCTTCGATCGAAAAACACATAGCCTTCATCGGGCTTCACCAGTTCAACAATGCATTTTAACAGTACACTTTTGCCAGTACCCGAAGCACCAATGATCAGGTTGGGCCTGCCCTTTTCAAACTCTCCGCTGATGTCTTTCAGAATTTTCTTATCTCCGAATGATTTTGATATGTGCTTAACTTCGATCATGCAGGTGCGAGTAAGAGTTGAGCCAGAAGATAATCTGCTAAAAGAACAGCAATAACACTGGTTGTTACCGCTTTTGTGCTAGAGATACCCACCTCAAGAGCACCACCTTCGGTATAATAGCCCTTGTACGAAGAAATGGAAGCGACTAGGAAACCAAAGGTAAAGGCTTTAATCAAGGCGAAGGTAATTGTAAACGGATTGAAGAGGTAACGAATGCCATAGATGTATTCGGTAGGAGCTAAAATTCCTGTGACTACACCTACCAGATAACCGCCCATGAGTGCACAAACGCCCGAAACAATTACCAGCAACGGATACATTAAAATGGAGGCAACAATTTTTGGCAACACCAGGTAATTAATGGAATTGATACCCATCACTTCGAGGGCATCAATTTGCTCCGTAATGCGCATGGTACCCAGGTTACCCGACATGCTGGAGCCCACCTTACCGGCATATACAATGGCCATTACCGTTGGGGCAAGTTCCAGTATCGTCATTTCACGAACCACCTGTGAAATCACGTATTTTGGAATGTATGGCGCTACCAGGTTAAACGCTGTTTGAACGGTAGAAACCGCCCCGATAAACGTTGATACCAAAACGAAGAGGAATATAGAATTAACACCAATGCGAACACATTCATCCAGTACTAAGTTGTAATGCGTTTTAATGGATTCGCGATTGGTGAACAGGTACCCTAAAAAAATGAAATACTTACCAATTTCCTTCATGAAAAACTGTCGTTAGGTGTGGGGTAAACCTTATCTTGCTAAAGATACCAAAAATAACATTTCATTTGATATGCGTAAACTATTGGTTATAACAGGTGGTACAAAAGGGATTGGACGTGCGCTTAGTGATAAATTCATGGATAACGGGTTTGATGTAGCAACCTGTGCTCGCAAGCCGGACGATCTGGATGCTCTAAAAAAATCACTGCGCGCGAAGGGAGAGGTATACACCTTTCAGGCAGATGTTTCTGACAAAGTTCAGGTTAAATTATTCTGTGATTTTATCACAGGGCTGAAACGATCGGTAGACGTACTGATAAACAATGCCGGTTATTTTGTGCCTGGAGAAATTTCTACCGAGCCGGAAGGAAATCTGGAAGCTATGATGCAGGCAAATGTTTATAGTGCCTATCACACCACACGCGGACTGGTGGGTGCTATGAAGGAGAATAGATCCGGTCATATTTTTAACATGTGTTCCATAGCCAGTATTAAAGCTTATGCCAATGGCGGTTCATACGCCATTACCAAGTTTGCCTTGTTGGGGATGTCAAAGTGCCTGCGCGAGGAGCTAAAGGAACATCGTATCCGGGTAACCTCGGTTATGCCCGGAGCCACCAAAACAGCCAGTTGGGATGGCGTGGATTTGCCGGATGACCGCTTCATGAAGGTTGAGGATGTAGCGGATATGATTTATGCATCCTATGCCATTTCCGGCCGTAGCGTGGTAGAAGAGGTCATAATACGTCCTCAATTAGGCGATATTTGATTTTGAACAACCCTGAACAAAATACCAGGCATATGGGTTAAATTTGCTGTAAATCTTAATTCGTGAGCCCTGAAATAGCCTCCCTTAAGCAATACTGTAACAGCCTGGTACAATTCAGCCGCAGAAAGACCATTGAGGTTACCATTGGAGATGTTCCCATGGGGGGCAACAACCCTATCCGTATTCAATCCATGACTACTGTAGATACCATGGATACTTTAGGTTCGGTTGAACAAACCATACGCATGGTCGAGGCTGGCTGCGAATATGTTCGTATTACAGCACCCAGTCTTAAAGAAGCACAAAACCTGGAAGAAATTAAGAAGGAGCTTCGTAAACGTGGTTATAGCGTTCCGCTTGTAGCGGATATTCATTTTACCCCGAATGCTGCTGAACTGGCTGCTCGCATTGTTGAAAAGGTTCGGGTTAATCCGGGCAACTATGCCGATAAAAAAAGATTTGAAGTAATTGAATATACTGATGATGCCTATCAGGCAGAGTTGGATCGCATACGGCAGAAATTTACACCGCTTGTAAATATCTGTAAGGAGTATGGTACGGCCATGCGTATTGGTACAAACCATGGTTCGTTGTCTGATCGTGTTATGAGCCGTTATGGCGACACCCCCCTTGGAATGGTGGAGTCAGCTTTGGAGTTTTTGCGGATATGCGAAGACCTTCAGTACTACAACATAGTGCTTTCCATGAAGGCCAGTAATCCGCAAGTGATGGTACAAGCCTATCGCTTGCTGGTGCAGAAGCTGGATGAGGAAGGACTAAAGCCTTATCCATTACACCTTGGGGTGACAGAAGCCGGTGATGGCGAAGATGGGAGAATAAAGTCGGCAGTAGGCATTGGTACATTGCTGGAAGATGGTCTGGGAGATACGGTTCGTGTTTCGTTAACGGAAGAACCTGAAGTAGAAGCACCGGTGGCTAAAATTATAGTCGATCGTTATGCCGATCGCCACCATCATGCGGCTATTATGCCCATTCATGAATCGCCCATCAATCCATTCCAATACACTAAACGTTCATCACGTGAAGCAGGAAATATTGGTGGCAGTCATTCTGTGCCACGTGTTATTGCTGATCTCAGTGAAATTGAAATCAGTGATTATAAAGATTTAAAATGTATCGGGCATTTTTATTTGCCGGAACCTGATAAGTGGAGAATGAATGATCAGGGGGCTGATTACGTTTATACCGGTAACCGGCCTATTGATTTCATGTTGCCGAATGGATTGAAAGAAATCCGCGACTATAACGTATGGTTGTCAGCCGCGGATAAAATCAATAAGCTTCCATTGTTTTCAGCAGAAGAATTTCTTCGTGCCGGAGAATTCCACCCTGAAATTAATTTTGTACGCTTCTCCATTCAGGATTTAAGTGAAGAGTTGTTCAGGAAGCTTAACGCGACATCTTCTGCGGTTGCTGTACTTTACAGCGACAATGCTCATACCATGGCCGAACTCAGAAGAATTTTCTTTGAGTTTTTACAACGCAACGTAACCATTCCAGTTGTTATTCAACGCACGTACACAACATTGCAGCAAGATAACCTTCGCATATATGCCGCCACCGATGCAGGTGGTTTGTTTATAGATGGTTTTGGTGATGGTATCATGACGGGTGTCACAGGTATCACCACCAAGGAAGATCAACTGAAGTGGACAGATCTGTGTAATAAAACTTCATTCGGAATATTGCAGGCTACCCGCAACCGCATGTCGAAGACAGAATACATATCCTGTCCTTCGTGTGGCCGTACGTTGTTCGATTTACAGGAAACAACCGCCATGATCAGAAAGCGAACGGATCATCTGAAAGGTGTGAAGATTGGTATTATGGGGTGTATTGTGAATGGCCCGGGCGAGATGGCCGATGCTGACTATGGTTATGTGGGCTCCGGTGTGGGTCGAATAACACTGTACAGGGGAAAAGAAGTTGTAAAACGAAACGTGCCTTCATCAAAAGCTGTTGATGAACTGATAGGATTAATCAAGGAAGATGGTATCTGGTTTCAGCCTGAAACCGTAGAAAACTGAGAATATGGAGAACAAGAGCGAAGCAAACGACACAAAGCCATCCGGCAATAAACTGAAGGAATTCTTCCAGATGGGTGAGGTGACAGGTTATTTTTTCCGGAAAAAGGATCCTTCGCGGCCCAATTCCTTCAATATACGGGCTATGCATACCATCAATAAAATCTCCATTTTGATGTTTTTGGCATGTCTGCTGATCATTCTTAAGCGATATTTATTCGGCTATTAGTTTTTTAATCGAACTATTACATGCATAGAGCCATCTAAATAATTTGATAATCAAGAGGTTACATTTCAGATTGAATTGGAATTACTTCTCGTTTATTTCATTATTTTTGTCTGATTACCCCAATAATGATCAGGGCATCTATTGTCGTAGTTGGTATATTTTGGCTTTTGAGTAGTTGTACTCAAAAGGTGGTATGCCCTGCCTACCAAAGTGCCTTTATTTACGACAAGGAAGCACTGCAAAAAAAGTACAGTTATTTCGATGAAGCGGGTGAGCCTAAAGTGCTTGCCAGTGCCAGCAAAAACAAGTACCTGGTTGCTGAACCTACTACCTACAAAAAGAAAAACAGAAGTTTACAAACCGTAGTGATGCAGCCCGTGCAGCCGGTTGTTCCTGATTCCCTTTTGACAGATGATCTGGCAATGGCTTCTGAACTTGACGAGGCTGCGCGTTCAATTATCGACAGTACCTACATTGTAGATATCGAGCCCAGTGATTCGGCCGGAGTTACGGAGACGAAATATGTAATTAGTGTTGATCGTGAAGTTCGTGTATTAAAATATACGTATCCGGATAGTGTTCAGTATGATTCTGTAACGAAGCGCTATGATCGCATGTATGTACCGGGTGTTCCGGTGAAGCCTGAATATTATGTAAAGGAAATTGGCTTCAATGTGGAACAGGATAACTACATGTGGTACCTGCGCGATGTGTTGGTGCTTCCGGATGTTCGGCTGGCACAGGAAATTGGGGAGTCAAAAAAATCAGAGAAGGCAGGTAAAAATCAGAAGAAGGGAATCAAGGGATTCTTCGGAGGATTGTTTAAGAAGAAAAGTAAGGAGACTGATGAAGCTGCAATGGATCAACAAAAAGTTTCAGCCGATATGGATGAGTATAACTTTGATGAGTTTGATGATGTGCCTCGCGATTCAGCTTCAGCTGTAACACCCCCTCCTCCAACCAAAAAGAAAAAGGGATTTACGCTTTTTAAAAAGAAGGATAAGCCCGCCAAACAAAAGGCACAGCCTAAGCCTAAAAAAGCGGATGACCCTCCTGCAATAAAGGAAGAGGACGAAGATGATGGCTTTGGGTTTTGATTCTTTTTGACATTTAATCATTTGTATTAGTTAAAACTTAGCGCCTTTGCGTCTTAGCGGTTTTCACCGCAAAGGCGCCAAGATGCCAGGATATTTGACTCATTTATGAATCCGGTTGCTCTAATCAAATAGCGTTAGATTTCCATGCTGATCGGCAGGGGGTGTTGGAATGATCAGGGAAGGTACATCCACTTTAATTTCATTAATGCGTGGAGACACCGGGTACAGGCTGATTTTATCTGTTGAATAGCTGGTTAGTTGCGCCACCACATCGGCTTCTGAAGCCTGCTGATTGAGCCAAATCGTTTCGCGCTGCTTATCCAGGATTACCGGCATCCTGTCGGTTATGCGATTAACGGTTTCATTTGCAGCGGTGGTGATGATGGTAAAGGTGTGCACCATGGCACCACCTTCATCTTCAAACTCTTCCCATAACCCGGCAAAGGAAAAAATATCATGATCGGTTACAAAGCGGTAGGGTATAGCTGTTTTCTTTCCGAGTTTTTTCCAGGCATAAAATCCATCTGCCGGTACAATGCACCTGAACTTCATTAATACCTTTTTCAGTATGGGCCTTTCCAGCAAAGTCTCTAGATGCAAGTTGATAAGTCGTTCGCTTAATGATTTATTGCGTGCCCACTGTGGTGGTCTGCCCCAATAGAATAGTGAAAGCCCCTGGCTATCGGTGCTGGTAATGACCGGCAGAAGCTGTGTAGGGGCTGCATTATAGCGTGGTGAATAGAATTCCGGAACATCAACCGAAAATCGCTGAGCTATTTTTTTTGAAGGAACCGTAACACTATAACGTTCAATCATGCAGGTTGATTTGTTGATCCAAGATAAGGATTTACAAACGGATCATTTCAACTTTTTTATGAAGTCAATGGTTGTGTTGTAAAAAGTGTATGGCCCGTTCTTCCGACCAGTATGTGCCCTCTCGGTTGAATTTCACAAAGCCTACATGCCCACCATTCGCTGGACTTTCCATGTGAACAAATCCGTGATCTTTAAGCTCAAGTGTTGGAAAACACTCCGGGCTGAGAAAGGGATCATTTTGGGCATTGACCAGCAGGGT
>CAZQXC010000044.1:0-17907 GCA_964597075.1 uncultured Roseivirgaceae bacterium
TACCGGGATTTCGAATGGGCTATCAGCATAAACGTTTTGAACTTTATTTTGGTGGAGATAATCTTCTTGATGCGAATTATAGCTTAGGCCACGACCTGAATGCAGTGGGAGGGAGATACTACAACGCAGCGCCCGGGCGTAATTTTTATGGTGGTATGAAGGTTAATCACGCTTTTTGATCTTTTCTTTTTGAACTGTGTATCCATTAATTACAGCATTTTTTACTTCTTTAGACTTTGATAATCATGCCTCAACTTCCCATTTCTATTAAGGAGCATGTAGAAAAGCATCTTGCGTGTAAGGTCACGGGCTTTCGTCCATCTTCAGGGGGTTGTATTAATTTTGGTGGAGAGCTCGTAACCAACAAAGGCAGTTATTTTTTAAAATGGAATGATCGTCTGCGTTATCCGCAAATGTTTGAAAAGGAGAGTTTGGGGTTGAAATTGCTTCAGGCAACAAACTGTATTGATATTACGGAAGTAATTCAGGTGGGTGAAATAGGGGAACATCAGTTCATCTTAATGGCATATATACGTGCGGGTAGAAGAGCGCAACCGTATTGGTCGGTAATGGGTGAGCAGTTGGCGAACCTGCACAGGAATACGCACTCACATTTCGGGTTGGATTACAATAACTACATTGGCTCGCTTGTTCAGAAAAATTCGTTAAAGGAAAACTGGGTTGATTTTTTTATTGAAGAACGCTTAGCGGTACAACTTTCTTTAGATGAGGAAAATAATAAAATATCCCTCCAACTTCGAAAGCAGTTTGAAGTGCTATATAAAAAACTTCCGGATTTACTCCCTCAAGAAAAACCAGCGTTGCTTCACGGAGATTTGTGGAGCGGCAATGTGATGGTAAATGCGCTGGGAGAGCCCACGCTGATTGATCCTGCAGTTTACTATGGAAACCGTGAGGCAGAATTGGCCTTTACCCTACTCTTCGGTGGTTTTAATTCACAATTTTATTCAGCCTACCAAAAGGCATTTCCGCTTAGTCCGGGGTTTGATTCCCGCACTGACCTTTACAATCTGTATCCGCTGCTGGTACACGTAAATTTGTTTGGAGAAAGCTATGTGTTGCACGTGAGGGAAACACTGAAACGGTTTCTGTAGAATAGTGGTAACTTTATGTCATGCGGTCACTTTTAGTTGCAGGAATTACAATTGTAGTAAGTGCCATTAGTACGTGGCTTCAAGCCCAACCTCAGCTTAGTTTCGAGCATCTTTCTTTAAAGCATGGGCTTTCTCAAAGCGTGCCGAACGATATATATCAGGATCGGGAGGGGTTTTTATGGGTAGCTACCCAGGATGGTTTGAATCGCTATGATGGTTATTCTTTCAGGATATTCAAGCATGCCGTTCATGATACAGCGACCATTTCGCACAGTTGGGTATGGAAAGTCTGTGAGGATGCCAACGGTGCACTCTGGGCAGCAACATGGAACGGCATTAATCGATATGATAAGCAGCAAAACATATTCATTCGGTACAATGGTATAAACGCGGGTAGTGTTACGGGTACACGAACCAATATTGTGTTTAACGATTCACGGAACCGCCTATGGGTTGGCACCTGGGGGGATGGACTTCATTTATATAACAATAAAGGGGATCGCTTTGAGCCGGTTGAGTTCTTAACGTCACAATCACCTCTCTCGAAACTTATTCGTTGTGTTTTTGAAGATCGCGATGGTCGGTTATGGATCGGTACATTTGGAGCTGGATTATTCTATCTGGATGAACAAGAAAATAAACTTATAAAGCATGGACCATTACAAATGGAAAATGAACGTGTTACGTCAATTACACAGGATGCAGATGCCAACTTTTGGATTGGAACAAATGAAAACGGTATCATCGTGTGGAATGCCGTGCAGCAATCGGTAAAGAGGATACACAGGCCTCAATTAAATGATGATCAAATAACAAAGCTGTTAACAGATAATAAGGGCAATGTATGGGTAGGCACACGAGAAGGTGGTATTAATCTTTATAGCAACGAAGTGTTTTCACACTGGAATCATGAAGCCTCTGATTTCAGATCAGTTGCTGGCTCCCAGATTTTTTCTATTTTTCAGGACAGGGAAGGAATTGTATGGATAGGTTCCAATGGATTAAGCAAGTATGATGACAGAAGGAAGAAATTTTTTCACATCACACATCTTCAGAATGTTCCCACAACACTTAGTGGGAAAGTAGTAAGGACTGTGTTTGAAGATTCTCAATCGCGACTGTGGATTGGAATTGAAGGAGGTGGACTCAACCTGCTGGATAGTCGATACAATGTGATAAAAGTTTATCGAAGTAAAAACGATGATCCAAACACAATAAGCAATAATGATGTCAGGGCTATAGTGGAGGATAAAGATAGAAGTTTTTTGATAGCAACACATGGTGGAGGGCTAAACCGGTTTTTTCCTGAAACAGGAAAATTTAGTCGATATAGTAACCGGGAAGATTACCCGGCTGAAGCCATCGATATTCAGGACCTTCATTTGGATGACTCGGGACTTCTATGGATAGGAACCGTACGCAATGGCCTCCTGCACTACAATACAAAATCCGATAGGTTTATAAGGCCTACGTTAACCTATGGCGATACAGTGCCGGTATCATCAGCTTATGTTAACAGGATAGATACAGATAACTCCGGTCACCTTTGGGTGTCTGGTTGGGGCGGAGGATTTTCGGTAATCAGGCCCTCATCCGACACAATTATCCGGTATCTGCATGACAAGAATAGACTTGATGCGTTGGCAAATGACATTGTGTACTGCGTTTATCAAGACAAAAGGAAACGTATCTGGGTGGCTACTGCAGGAGGGCTTAACCTTCTTGTACATAGGAAAAAAAATGTGTTTAATTCTTTTAATGAATCGCTTAAGCTTTACACAGAGGCTCAAGGCCTGAGCAATAATGTAGTTTATGGAATATTGGAAGATGATGCGGGACAACTTTGGCTGAGCACGAACTATGGATTAAGTTGTTTTAATCCCGACACGGAAGAGTTCAAGAATTACCACGAAGATGACGGTCTCCAGAACGAAGAATTTAATGCGAATGCATTTTTAAAAACGAGGGATGGTCGACTCATCTTTGGCGGAATAAATGGCCTTAATATTTTCACACCCCGGGAACTCTTTCTCAATACCAATAAGCCCCCGGTTGTAATCACTTCGATGAATATTTTTGAGCGACCATTAAAGACATTTCAAAATGAACCGGTAAGACTTAAATACAATGACAATTTTGTTTCGTTTGAGTTTGTAGCGCTCGACTTTATGGCACCACAACGAAATGCTTTTGCCTATAAATTGGAAGGACTTGAAAGTGATTGGGTTATGGCTGGGCAAAGAAGATATGCCAGCTATACAGATCTAAAGCCCGGCACCTATATGTTTCGGGTTATAGCAAGTAATAACGATGGCGTCTGGAATAATGAAGGGGCTACTATTTTATTCACAATAGCTTCTCCTTTTTGGGTAACGTGGTGGTTTATTACGCTTATGGCACTTGTTGCGATAGCCATATTGTATTTGATTTATCGTTATCGCGTAGAGCAAAAATTGAAAGTGGAACGGCTGCGCACAAAAATAGCCAGTGATCTTCACGATGAAGTGGGTTCAAACCTCACTCGAATTTCTATTTACGCAGATTTGCTAAACAATGGTGTTGAGGAGCAACAGAAGCAAGATTACTTGAGAAACATCCGCGAAACCAGCCGCGAAGTGGTCAGCACGATGAGCGACATTGTTTGGTCGATTGATAACCGAAGCGACAAGCTAGGCGATCTTCTGTTGCGTATGAAGGACTTCGCGGCACAAATACTCTCTCCAAAGAATATTGAATTCGAATTTGTTGTACACACCAGCGATGATAAGATCCTTCTCTCCCCACAGGTAAAACAAAACCTTTATCTTATTTATAAAGAGGCACTGCACAATATTGTTAAACATGCCCAGGCGAAATGTGTAAGCATACGCGTTGAACAATCAATGCGGAACATTGTCATGCAAATATCCGATGACGGTGTAGGCTTTTTAGAAGATGAAAGCAGAAAGGGCAACGGCTTGCGCAGCATGAGAAAGCGCGCAGCAGATATCCATGCCCAACTTGACCTGACAATACAGGATGGCACCTCCATCCGCCTTGACTATACCATAAAAGTGTAGCCCCCCCCGTTTATGGGGTTGAAGGGCAGGCGGAATAGCTGGAATTTTAACTAAAAAAATACAGCTATGAAAAAATTAATAACGCTCTCTGTGTTAGTTGTGCTTTGCGGTACTTTGGCAAAAGCCCAGGTTAAAATCAGTGTCGTTGCAGGCCCAAGTTTCACGAATTTTATTGGTAGTGATGCAGAAGAATGGGGCGAGGTTGGAGAAAAGCCAAAGATGGCAGTTCGCTTTCATGGTGGTTTAGTAGTTCAGTATCCATTTAATGATAAACTCAGTGCGATTTCAGGACTTCAGTATTCTGGTAGGGGGGCTACTTATTCAGGAGAAGTAGACGGTCAAAGCGGGACTTTCACTGCGGAGTATAAAAAAATGTTGTACTATCTGGACATTCCACTATCTATCCAATACGCCATATCAGATAAATTTTCAATGCAGGCGGGCACCCAGGTGAGCATTCTGACAAGCGCCAAGGTAAAAAACAATCAGGAAGCACAAGATAATTTTCTGTTGCCCAAAACGGAGGATGCAAAGGATTATTATAGTTCGTTTGACATGAGTTTTAACATTGGTCCTGTGTTTAAACTTTCCGAAAAACTAGGGGTTCAATTACTTTATCAACACGGACTGCTCAAAATTGCCAAGGAAGAGGAATACAATGTTGACACGCACCAAGTTGAGGATATAAAAAGAAAAGTTATGAACCAAGGCTTTAAACTATCTTTGATTTACGTAGTGAAGGAATAGTCATGATTCTTGTTGGCATTGTTGAAGATGATAACCAGATACGCGGCTTGCTGCACCAATATCTTGATCGGCAGCCGGGATTTTCCTGTACGTTGGTGCATAACTCCGTAGAAAGTTTTCGCAAGGGCCTCTCACCCGAAAATCAACCCGATGTTCTGCTCATGGACATCGGGTTGCCGGGTATGTCGGGTATTGACGGCATGAAACTCATTAAGCGCGACTATCCGGATATCGACATCATTATGCTCACCGTGTACAATGATCCTGATAAAATTTTTCAATCCCTTTGTGCAGGCGCCACCGGATACCTGTTGAAGAACACACCATTGGAGGAAATCAAAGAGGGCATCGAGTTGCTCACCCTTGGCGGGTCACCCATGTCGCCACAAATTGCACGAAAGGTGATCGATTTTTTCAATACGGAGAAGAAAGCGATTTCTTCTCCGCTCTCCGAAAAGGAAAAAGAAATTGTAATTGGTTTAGTGGATGGTCTTAGTTACAAGCTCATTGCCGACCGCATGAGCATCTCCCTGGAAACGGTGCGTTTTCACATCAAGAACATTTACCGCAAGCTTCACGTACATAGTAAAGCAGAAGTGATCAGCAAGTCACTGAAGGGGGAAATCTGACATTTTTGAGGGAAATATTACACATCTGTAAAAATATAGCAGACGTTGGGTAAGTTTAGAATGCCTAAACACCTGTTATGCTCCGCAATTTTTTCAGGATTGCCCTTCGTAATTTTCAACGTAAAAAATTCTATTTTTTTCTGAACCTGCTTGGCCTTTCCATTGGATTTGCTGCATTTGGTGTCTTGTTTCTGTTCACAGCCTACGAAGCATCATTCGATAGCTTTTCAGGCTCGCATCAAGTATATCGGATAAAAGGTATCCGTGTTAATCAGGACGGCTCATCACGCGAATCGGTTTATGCACCTTTTGCTGCAGGACCGGATATGAAAGCTTCGTTCCAGGAAATAGAACATGAAACAAGAATAATAAAAACCATTGGCATGTTTCGGTATGCCGATCGGTGGACCAAATCGGAAGAGGTGGCTTACGTGAATGAAGATTTCTTTCAGGTGTTCACGGTTTCCATGTTAAAAGGAAACACTGATAAAGCCTTGTCACAAATTAATACCATGGTTTTGTCAGCATCTTTCGCCAAAAAGGTTTTTGGTGATGAAGAACCAATCGGTAAACAGATTAATTACAAAGGCCGATTATATTATGAAGTGGTTGGTGTTTTCCCTGATTTTCCCAAAAACAGCCATTTAAAGTTTGATGCCCTGCTTTCGTTTAAGAACTACAAAGCGATAATGCGCAAAGACATTGCGCAAGAACCCTGGCGATGGGATATACCGGTTACCTACTTGCGAATACATAAAGAAACTGATCTTGCATCACTACACGAGAAAATTCTCCGCTTGATTGAGGAGAAGACAGGTGAGTATTTGCGACAAGTCAATCAGCAATTTCAAATCGAATTACAGCCCATATCATCCATACACCTACATTCCAACCTCGAAGGTGAACTGGGCAAAAATGGTGATGGAAAGCTGGTGTATTACCTGAGAAACATTTCATTTGTTGTTTTACTTCTGGCGTGGATAAACTATATAAGCCTATCTACAGCTAAATCACTTGAACGTTCTCGCGAAGTTGGTGTACGCAAAGTATTAGGAAGTGGACGAGTTCAATTGATTGTTCAGTTCTTAAGTGAGTCATTAATTCTTCAATTTATCGCATTAATGCTAGCCACTGGCATAGTGATTTTCGTACAGCGGTATTGGCCAGAATTAATTTTATCCATAACTGATCTAAAGCAAATTCCGTTTTTATCCTGGCTTTTTGTTACCGGAATTTTGCTGATAGGCGCGTTTTTAACAGGTCTATACCCCGCTTTACTGTTATCAGGCTTTAATCCGGTAAGTGCATTAAAAGGAACACTATTCAGAATGGGTGGCAGCGTTAAGTTGAGAAGAGCGTTGGTGATCATCCAGTTCACTACATCGCTCATATTAATCATCTGGATTTTTGTAGTAGCAGGTCAATTGAAATTTATGCGTAATACCCCTTTGGGGTTTGAAACCAAGCGATTGGTTATTCGGGATTCTGAGGTATACGACTCACTCTTTGATCGCAACTCTGCTTTGTTCAAAAAGGAACTCGCCAGGATGGCGGGCGTAAACCAGGTTTCATATGTAGGCATGCTTCCGGGCGATCATAATTTGGCGTATTCCAGTAATGTAAGAACACTAAGCGCACCATCTGAATCGGCTATTACCCTGGAGTTCATTATGGTGGACGAAAACTTTGATTCAACTTATGGTTTGAAAAGCATGGCCGGTACGGGCTTTAAAGAAGAAAGTACAGCGTGGAGAGAAATCATTTTGAACACGAGTGCCATGCGTGCGGTTGGCTTTGCCGAACCCGAAGAGGCCATAAACGAACGAATCCTTTTCTTTAATGACACTGCAAAAATTGTACGAATTGTTGAAGATTTCCATTTTCACTCTCCGCGTGAACCTATTAAGCCCATGGCTTTTTTATTTGTTCCAAACCTTGGGTATTACTTCACGCTTGATATTGAACCTACGGCCATGGCCCCGGTAGTGCAAGAAGCTGAAAAATTGTTCGCCACTATTTTTCCGGGGCAACCGTTTGTTTATAAGATGCTTGATGACCATTTTAACGAACAATACACCTCGGAATTACTGTTCGAACGCTTGCTGTTTTTCTTTTCAGGACTTTCAATTTTGATTACCTGCCTTGGCCTTATTGGTATGGCAGCATATGCTGCACAAACCCGTAAAAAGGAAATTGGAATTCGTAAAACAATGGGAGCTACCTCGATTGAGGCGCTACTGTTGTTATGGAAAGAACATTTTATCGTTATTTTGATATCAGCAGGTCTAGCCATACCAATTTCTTGGTATGTTGCACGTCAGTGGTTGACAAATTTTGTCTTACACATGGAACTTACTGTGTATCTTTTTTTTATACCAGTGATTGTACTGTTTCTGATTACCATATTGGCTGTTTCTTTTCAAACCATTAAAGCAGCGTTATCCAATCCGGTGGACAGCATTCGATATGAATAACCTTTTTGTTTCTTTGTAGTTATACGCACTCTAAAACCTGATGGACATGAAAAAAGTTTTGCTGATTGCCCTTTTCCTTTTACCCATTGTACTAGTTGCCCAACGGGAGATTACCATTGATGATTTTACCACCCGAAACACATTTGCCCAGCGCTCTGTATATGGCATAAACTGGATGAATGATGGGAAGTTTTATTCTTCACAAGATGGAAACAAGATTGTTAAGTTTAATATCACTACAGGTCAGGCCGTGGAAACACTGGTGGATGGTGATGCTCTAAATCCGAAACTAACTATCCAGAGTTACGAGTTCAGTAGTGATGAAAAGAAATTGTTGCTATTGACAGAACGAGAGGGTATTTACAGAAGATCCTACAAGGCCGAATACTATATTTATGATCTCTCCAGCAAGTCGGTTCAAAAACTTTCATCCGGTGGAAAGCAGTCGTATGCTACTTTTTCCCCTGATGCTACCAAGGTTGCCTTTGTACGCAACAACAATTTGTTTTATGTGGATCTGACCACCATGAATGAAGTGCAGGTCACACAAGATGGTAACTTTAATTTCATCATTAATGGCAGTACCGACTGGGTATATGAAGAAGAATTCAGTTTTGCCCAGGCGTTCTACTGGTCGCCTGATGGTAAACGATTAGCCTACCATCGCTTTGATGAGTCGAAGGTGAGCGAATACAATCTGCAAAAATGGAATAAAGGCGCACTTTATCCGGAAGATTACCGCTTTAAATATCCCAAAGCCGGAGAAGATAATTCTGTTGTTGAAATCTGGATTTACAATTTATCAGATAGCAGTAAAGTAAAAGCAGACATTGGTGCAGAGAAAGACATTTACATTCCTCGTGTAAAATGGACAAAAAATCCTTCCACGCTTTCGATACGAAGAATGAACCGATTACAAAATGTACTAGATATTCTTCACGTTGACGCAACGAATGGAAGTTCAACCCTAGTAATAACAGAAAAAAATGATAGGTACATTGATATTGATTACTGTGACGACCTCACCTACCTGAAAGACGGAAAACATTTTATTCACTCCAGTGAGCAAAGTGGCTACAAGCATTTATACCTGTATACCATCGGTGGTAAGCTTGTAAACCAAATTACAAAGGGTAACTGGGAAGTAACGTCTGTGGTGGAGGTTGATGAAAAAGCAAAGCTTGTATACTATCTGTCAACGGAAAACGATTATTTAAACCGCCAACTTTACTCCATTTCGTTGGATGGGAAGCGGAAAACAGCGCTTACTTCTGCATTGGGTGTTCACGCTATAAACATGAGCAAGGACACGCAATACTACCTTGACTACTTTAGTAATGCTGCCCGACCTTTATCCGTTCGGTTATTTCAAACCAACGGAAACAAACAAGTGAAAGTACTTGAAGATAATGAAGCCCTGATAACTCGAATAGCAGAATATGGCTTAGCATCGAAAGAATTTTTCAAATATCCTTCTGCTGATGGCGTAACCCAGCTGGATGCCACGATGATGAAACCACATGATTTTGATCCCGAAAAAAAGTATCCGGTAATGGTTTTTCAATACAGCGGGCCACGCGCATCGCAGGTTCGTAATGCCTTTAATGTGGATACCTGGGGACAACTGCTAGTTCGGAAAGGATACCTGGTAGTTACAATGGATACCCGAGGTACGGGTTTTAGGGGCGAGGAGTTTACCAAGCAAACATACAAGGAGATGGGCAAACTAGAGCTTGAGGATTTATTGGCCGGTGGAAAGTACCTGGCCTCCTTACCGTATGTGGATGATGCACGGCTGGGAATTTATGGCTGGAGTTATGGTGGCTTTATGGCTTCGCTCGTTATGACAAAAGGTGCAGGTGTTTATAAACTGGGTATTGCCGGTGCACCGGTAACAAACTGGCGATACTATGATAATATTTACACCGAGCGCTTTATGCAATTACCCAAAGACAATGCCAGTGGGTATGATGATAATTCCCCCACTAAATATGCCGATAAACTTCAGGGTAATTTCTTATTGATACATGGTACCGGAGATGACAATGTTCATTTTCAAAATTCAGTAGCGTTACAAGACGCATTGATCATGACCGGCAAACAGTTTCAATCCTTTTATTATCCGGATGATCCACATGGCGTACGTGGAGCCAATAGGCGTCACCATTTATATACTATGATGACGAATTTTATTTTGAAGAATCTTTGAGTTCTGATGTTCTGTACTGTAAACATTATACATGCGTGCAGGTCATTTCGTTTAACATGCAATGACAGAAAAGAAAGACGATAAAAGGAGATTATATTTTATAGCCATCATTCCACCGACTCCGTTTTTTGAAGAGGCCCTGAAGGCAAAACAGTATTTCGCTGAGCATTATTCCAGCCGGGGTGCATTAAAGTCACCTCCGCACATTACCCTTCGTATGCCGTTCATGTGGAAGGAAGAAAAGGAGGATACATTGATCAGCGCGGTAGCTAAGTTTTCGGAAAAGAATGAACCAATTCAAATTCAGTTTAATCATTTCGGATGTTTTCCACCGCGAGTTATTTTTATTGATGTTAAAAAATCAGAACCGCTGAATTTAATTCAACGAAACCTTCAACTGTTTTGTAAACAAGAATTGAATCTGTTTAACGCGAACGATAAGGAATTTGCGTTCAATCCTCATCTTACTGTTGCCTTTCGTGATTTAAAAAAGTCTGCTTTTCAGAAAGCCTGGGAAGAATTCAGGGAGAAGAAATTTGAAGGGGAGTTTATTGTAGAAACCGTTACCTTATTAAAACATAGTGGCAAACAGTGGGAAACCCTCACTACGTTTCACCTTACCCGGAACTTATTGTGAGTTTATTGTTCACAGAATGATCCCTTTGCAACCCATAACTTTTTTACTTCAAATAAAAGTGTTCCACCTTTTACAGCGGGATCGTTTTCCAACACCTCAGGTTGCAGATCGTCTTTTACAATTAGTATGCCGCCCTCTTGTTCGTCAAAAATTCCTTCGGTAATGATGTTTACGCTTTTTACCAGTTGTTTTATGTACTCATTATGTTTTTGTAGCTGCGCTGGATAATCGCCAACAGTTTCTTTGTGAAGGTTGGGACGGAACCGGATAAACGTATAGGTCACCATTTCATAAGGTTCCTTAACAACACAAACACCACCCATGCGTGGTTGATAAGGGAGCACATCAATTTTCCAACGGTTGGCTTGAATGCCCGGATCGGTACTGAGCCACGTAGTGGCTTCAGCAATGGAAGTGGTGTTCAGTATAAAAATACCTCCTCCACCTTCAAAGGGGCCGGCCACAATAAGCTTTTCTTCCTTGGCCAGGCGGGCCATGTTCGCCATGTGCCCTTGCATAAGCTTATCTACTTCTTCTTTTGGTAGCTCGGCCTTATCGATGCGATTATTCAGAAAAACAAATGTATACCGATCGGTTTGAGCAAAAGAATAACTGCAGAGTAATAGCAGAATAATGAATGGGATTAATCGCATGGCAGATTTTTTTTGAAGATACAGAATAATTAAAAGGTAGTGGTAAGAGAATATCTCAACCGGAAAAATCAATACCTGAAACGCCTAATTATTTTTCGTTAGGGCCTTATATAATTTTTGAAAATCGTTTTCTGTATTGTAGACATTAGGCGCAACGCGAATAGCATCTCCACGATAGGAAACGAATACCTTGTGCTTTTGTAACGACTGTTTTATTTTTTCCTGGTCGATGTTTTTAGGCAATCGTATACCAAACAGGTGTGCCCCCCGCCAAGACTCCTCTTCAATAATAAAACCTTTGTTGGTAAGGTTTTCCAGCGTAGTTCGCCCGATTTCCTTACAGTATTCCTGTACTCGCTCAGGCCCCCAAGTATTCAATTGCTGAATGGCATTAAGCAACATGGGCACCAAAATAAAATTGCTGCGTTCCCCAACCTCATACCGGAGGGCTCCTTCATGATAAGCATCTTTGTAGTTAACCAAACCGGCAAAATCTTCACTGTGCAGGCGGGTAATCCAATTTTCTTCTACCGGCTTTCCGTTGTTAAAGTATTCACCATAATAGGCGAGTCCGATTGAGTAAGGCCCTAATAACCACTTGTACCCCGCGCATACCAAAGCATCAGGTTGAATTTTTTGCACATCAAACGGTAAAGCGCCAACCGATTGGGTGCCATCCACAATTAACAAAGCCCCCACGTCTTTTGTGCGTTTGCGTATGGCTTCTAAATCAAACCGGGTTCCATCAGCCCAGTGGACATGACCAATGGCCACGGCTTTTGTATTTGTGTTAATGGAATCAAGAATTTTTTCGCTCCATCGCTTGCCACGTTCAATAAATCCATCCGGAGGGGAAATGCTTTTTACCTCGGCACCGCTTTCAGCGCACAGGCTTTTCCACGGATAATAGTTGCTGGGGAACTGCTCAGCGGCCACAATGATGTGTTGTCCCTTTTTGATATTCAAATTGCGCACCACATTGGCCATGCCATACGAAACAGAGGGAATGATAACGATGCGTTTCGGATCTTCAGCGTGAATCAGTTTTGCATAGACTTCCCGCAGCAACTCACTATCAGTGAAAAAATCTTGTTGGGTTATGGAAGCCGGGTTTCTTTTTTTCCGTAAGGCCTTTACACCAACTTTTTCAACACTTTTTAGTAAAGGCGACATATAGGCGCAGTTAAGGTAGGCGATTTGAGGAGGTAACGTAAAACGGGAACGTTTGGAGGTTAGCATAAGTGTGAGATCGGATACATATAATTAAAGAGCTTCTACTTTTTACGCCAATCAAAGGTATTAACCAAATGTATAATATCGTTCTTCATGTATTCAATGGCAGGCTTCAGCGAATCATTATGCACTTTAACATTAAAGTATAATGCGCCACGCAAAAAGTTTTTGGTAGAATCGGTAATGGTAAACTGCATTTGACTGGGTACTTCCCCCTGCAGCTCCGCAATAATAGCGGTGCTGCCGAAAGTATTTTTCGTTATCACTTCATCAATGGCAGATGCCTTGATCTGATGCTTGGCGGTTAGAACATAGGCATCGTTCATAAGTTCTTTTAGCAATTGTTCGTTACTTTTAAGCTCCTTATACGTAATGTGAATGTTTGATTTTAAAGCCGGGTAGTACAGTTCAATCCAGTAGCGTTCATGAAATCCGGCCGTGTCGGCCAGCAAGCGAGCATGCTTCGAGTATTCAAATGTATAGGGCAATGAGTCCGGCAGTGTTTGATAGGAGGCTTCTGGCAAAATCAACCGGTTATAACCAAGTGGCTTTGGCAGATAATCGCGTTGGCAGGATGCAGAGACTATAAAAAGGCAACACGCAATAGATGCCCAACGCCCAATACCCATTTTAATGATTTTCTTGCTCATGAACATATACCTTCACCCGTTTGATACGCTTTTTATCAACCGCTTCGATGGTAAAGGTAAAGTGATTGAACTGAATCTGGTCGCCCGCTTTTGGAAAACCTTTATTTATTTCCAGGATAACCCCACCCAACGATTCGCTTTCACCTTTTACTTCATCAAACGTATTGGTCTCAACATCCAGTGCTTTACAAAAATCATGAAGAGAAGTCTTTCCTTCGAAGGCGAATGTTTGGGAATCAATTTTTTGATAGGATAGCCCCGCCTCATCAAACTCATCATTAATCTCCCCGATAATTTCTTCTATCACATCTTCCAACGTTATCAATCCGGCCGTACCACCATATTCATCAACCACTAAAGCCATGTGAATTCGTTTTTCCTGAAAATCTTTAAGGAGGGAGTCAACCTTTTTGGTTTCCGGTATGAAAAACGGAGTGCGCAGTAATTTTTGCCAGGTAAAACCAGCATCCTGATCCAGGTAGGGGAGCAGATCTTTAATATAAAGAAGTCCTTCAACCCTGTCCAGGGATTCGCTGTACACTGGTAACCGCGAAAAGCCAGATTTATTGATGAACTCCATAAGTTCGGAGAAGTTCATTTCGATATCAACTGCGGAAATATCAAGTCGCGTACGCATGACCTGACGTACGCTAAGCGTACCAAAGTTCACAATACCACGGAGAATTTCCTTTTCTTCAGCACTAGTTTCATCGGTGCTGGTCGCCAGCTCAAGGGCATGATTTAACTCCTCAACAGTGGTTTGATAGCCTTTTTTCTCCACCCGTCTTTCTACAAAATTGCTCATGGTCATCAGCGATACCGAAATTGGTTTGCAGAGCACGATCAGCACACGCAATCCGGCTGCCATGAAACGGGCAAAGGAAAGATTGCTTTTGGTTGCATACACTTTGGGAACAATCTCTCCGAAAAACGTAAGCATAAATGTTATAACGAACGTGACCACACCAACAATAATTTCTTCTGGCCTTCGTGTTCCTGAAAGTTCCCACATGAGAAAGGTGGCCAGTGTTACAATGCCCACATTCACAGTATTGTTCATGATCAGAATCGTAGCCAAAAGTTGCCTGGGCTTGCCAAGTAGTTCAACAATTGTTTTGTCACTACGCTTATTGCTTTCGCGACAGCGATCAAGATCTTCAGGTTTAAGGGAAAAGAAAGCAACTTCTGATCCGGATACGAGTCCGGAAATGATCAATAGTATGGCAATGACCGCAAAACTGATCAGGTGCATCAGGCTAAGGCCTGAAAGGAGTTGAAGTAGCGTATAACTGGGAGGCTCGTCCAAGCGATTTAAAATTAGGTGGAATTAATCAGAAGGGTAGATCATCCGACCCGTCTGTTTCAACAGGCATAGATGGTCCTTCTGAAGGTGTTGATTTAGGCGAGGAGGCATAGTTTGATTCACCACCAGACCCACCACTGCCTTTTGTGGATAGCATAGTCATATTATCAGCAACTACTTCGGTCGTATAACGGGTAACGCCTTCTTTCTCCCATGAGCGGGTGCGAAGTTTTCCCTCAATGTATACCATGTCACCTTTGTGTAAATATTTTTGTGCAATCTCGGCCAGGCCTCTCCACAGCACAATGTTGTGCCACTCGGTAACTTCCTTCTTTTCATTTGTGGTTTTATCGCGATAGGTTTCGGAGGTGGCCATAGTAAAATTAGCTACTGCTATACCGCTATCCAGATTTCGGACCTCGGGATCCTTGCCGAGTCGCCCTACGAGTATTACTTTATTTACACCTGACATGGTAATATAGTTTGATCACTTCCTGTAACGAAAGAAGTCATTGCAAAAGCAGTGTTTTGATGCCATTGCAATGACCACTAAATCTTCACAAAAGTACCAATCTTAGTGCAACTATAAAAGCTTGAAATCATGCAGAAAACGGCTAATAAGCACGGGTTTTGGCAGCTCGCCCACTTTTTTCAGTGAATAGAACCTGAGATTTTTGGGAAGAGTCAACGGCTTTTTACCGAGCTCCATCATAATGAATTTTGCCATAATTGTCTGGTGACTGAGTATGTGTTTATACATGCCCGATGTTGACACATTTGTTATAAGGGGTTTAAGTCTTTTTAGTAAGGGGTCATCTTTCAGGAGTTGATCTGTTTTAACCAGTCGTGATTTCTCTATCAGATAAAAATCAAAAAGCTCTTTCCAGATATCGTTGTCAGTTCGCGCATTCAGGAGAAAATAGTTACCGTTTCGGATGACCACGTAGTAAAAATATCGTTTTCTGCTTTTTTTGGATGCAAGTTTTTTCGGTAATACGGACTGTAGATTGTTCCGATAAGCGACACAACTATAATTAAAAACGCACACTGCACAGCGTGGATTTTTTGGTGTACAATGCAACGCCCCAAACTCCATCATGGCTTGGTTAAAAGTTGCCGGCTGATGCTTATTAATTAATTGATTGGCGAGTGCAGTAAAGCGTTTCTTCCCTTCAGTCGAATTAGTGGGTATATCAATTCCAAAAATTCGGGCCAACACCCGAAAAACGTTACCATCAACAACAGCCACCGCCTCTCCAAATGATATAGACGCAATAGCAGCAGCGGTATACTCACCAATGCCGGGAAGTTTTTTTAATACTTCGAATGAAGACGGAAAAATGCCCTTGTGTTTCGTTGAAACTTCCCTGGCTGCTTTATGCAAATTACGAGCGCGCGTATAATAACCGAGTCCCTGCCAAAGCCGGAGTACCTTTTGTTCAGAAGCAGTTGCCAGTGCATGCACATCTGGAAATTCCCTGACAAAATTTTGATAGTAGGGAAGGCCCTGACTAACCCGGGTTTGTTGCAGGATAATTTCGGACAACCAAATCTTATAGGGGTCTTTTGTGTCGCGCCAAGGCAGGCTACGCTTGTTCTCATAGTACCATTCAACGACTTTTTTAGAGAAATACCGAGCCCCCATCCCCTTGATTATCAATTTTTTCAATATTAATTTTTAATTCTGAAGCCACAAATTAACTTTGGCCTCCCAATTAGATTTTAAACATTAAAGAACGTGACCAAAGCAGACATAATAAACGAGATCGCTGAAAAGACCGGAGTTGATAAAGCAGACGTAACCGCTTCCGTGGAAGCATTTTTCAGTGTCGTAAAAAACAATATGTCTAACGGTCATAACATCTACATTCGGGGTTTTGGCAGTTTTATAAATAAAAAAAGAAAGAAAAAAATAGCGCGGAATATTTCTCGTAACACAGCCTTGGTTATTGATGAGCATTATGTTCCCAGCTTTAAGCCCGCCAAGATTTTTGTTAACAAAATCAAGGGAAGCGAAAAAGTTAAACAACACGCTGAGAAAGCTTAACTGCACCATTTTTTTAGCGCCTGTATGGGCGTATTCCTATGCTTAGAAATCGGATCATTTTATTGGTTGTCAGTGTTGCACTGATCGTTCTCCTCTTCAGGCTGTCCAAGGTGGTGGTGAAGAATGATGACCAATCGCTGGCAACGGAATCCGATGTTTCAGGAACACCTGATCCCCATGGCTCAGCACCAGTAACCTTGCAGCAGGCCATTACCCGTTTACGGGGCGGATATGAAACTTCAGGCTCTGCTGAAAAAAGTGCTATCTTTGCCGACTCTTTAGCAGACCTGTATTGGGAGGCCGGTAAGTTTGACAGTGCGGCCTGGTATGCTAATGAGGCTGCTTCGTTCTTTAATACCATGGATAGTTGGATCAGGGCTGGTGATAGTTACTATCAAGCCTATACCTTCGCCCTCGATCAGCTCAAGCAAGATGAGTTGGCAGAGAAAGCCCGTCAGTACTTTTCACAGGTATTGAAAGGGAATCCGGGCAACCTGGAGGTAAAGACCAAAATGGCGATGACGTACTTGTCTTCCGGAAACCCAATGCAAGGCATTACCATGTTGCGCGAGGTGCTGAACGAAGATCCCAGAAATGAATTGGCTTTGTTTAACATGGGCATGCTTTCGATTCAATCGGGTCAGAATGATAGGGCCATCGAACGCTTGAAAGAACTTACGGCAATTAACCCTGGCCACATTCAGGCACAACTACTTTTAGGCGTGGCCTATGTTAACAAGGGTGAAAAAGGGCTCGCACGCGAGCAATTTGAGAAAGTAAAACAACTGGATGCAGATCCTGCTGTGCAAGCCACAGTAGATGCGTATCTACAGGACTTAAAATAATTGTTAAACCGCCTTTTTTCTTAAACGGGAAGAGGTAAAAACCAAAATCATTTTATGCCAAGTGGAAAGAAAAGAAAGAAGCACAAAATGGCAACCCACAAGCGCAAAAAGCGCTTGAGGAAGAACAGACATAAGAAGAAGTAATCTCTCTCCATGAGGGAGGTTGCTTTCTGTTCGGGAGCCGTACACATCCGATTTTATTAAACCTTAAATCACTATCGTTTTGAGTAACGAATTAATTATCAGTAACACTCAAGACGGATGTCGTATAGCCCTACTAAGAGATAAAACTCTTGTCGAATTTCA
>CAZQXC010000045.1:0-3297 GCA_964597075.1 uncultured Roseivirgaceae bacterium
TCCGTAAAGCTTTGTGCGTCAGGCTTGGCATAATTAAGACTATAGGAAGTATTCTGATATGAGTTTATACCCACCGCTAAAACGTAAAGCGAAGAATTCGCGATTACATCACCCGTGTATTCAATGGGTAATATATCCGTTCGCGATTCTATCTTTTGATAATTAATAACCTTCACCTTAAACTCATTCAATTCATTGGCCATCTCCACCGCATAGGTTTTAACGATCTTCTCTCCTTCTCCGCTGGTTTTAACTTCCTTATCACTGATAATGAGCTTATCATTTTGATAAATGTTAACTTCCTTGACACCGCCCCCTCCATCATAAATCTCCACCGTCAAAGGCATAGTGCTGGCCTGGGTTAAAAATCTGCCCTGATCGTAACGGAGTAAATCGGTAGACTTCATGGTAACGGAAACATCAAAGAATCCAACGGAAGGCCGGTGAAGTTTCCCAAGATCAAAAATGCGTTGCCCGGATTCACGCAACATATCTTCTACCCGTTTTCCCTGCATAATACTTTTTCCCATCTCCTCCTTTGGCCTGAACAACACTTCAAAATACTGTTCAGCTGTAAAGAAATCAGCCAACTGGTCAATACCACGGTTCACATGCCAGCCAAAGTATTGCCCTCCGGATGATGAACATGTAAAATATCCCCGCGGAGTATAGCAAACCCATTCATTATCTTCCGTCAAAAACAACGTAGCAAATGGAATTAAAACCTCCCCCAGTGATTTATACTGCGCCTCTACTTCTTTAACGGCCTTTTGTCCGTTGGCTTTCATAAAAGCAATCACATCTTGCCAGGCTTTCTTGGTAGGCTCCTTCGTTAAGGAGTCGATCGGAAGCGAATTGAAATACGTTACCCATTCCGGTGTATCAAAAATATTTCGCATGCTGGGCGCAAAGCCTGTTTCAGAAAGTTTCCATAGAATAATAGACTGATCTTCTCCACCCGAAGCAATATACTGCCCATCAGAACTTACCGCAATTGTACGTACCGAACCTGAATGACCGATAAACTCCTTATTGAGATAACCATTCTTATCAAACATTTTTAAGGAGAAATCACTGGCTACTACCACACTTCCATCGCCCAACACCTGGTAATCCAAAATACGGCCATCTTCAGCCTCCCCGGTTTGCACCACTTTGCCCTTGGGAAGTGTAATTGTGTTAACACCCGTTTGAACAACATCTTTTGGTTGATTGCGTGGGGCAGGAAATTGTGTGGGATTTCTGTTAACCGAAAACGAAGCGAAATTAAAACTTGACTTATAGGTAGGTTTACCTGACTTACTAAACTCACGACTTACAAAAAGTTCATGCCCTTCACCAAACGCCAAACCATAAATAGCACTTCCCTTTCCTTTAATTTTTTTTACGATCAATCCATTGATCGGATTCCATAGAAAAATCTCGTTATTACTTCCTCCGGCCGAAGCAACCAGGTAATTGCCGGTTAACGAAGGTGAAAAAGCCGCACTGAAGACAGTGTTATCATGACCTTGAAATTCAGTTAACCGTGCACCGCCCGGAATGGCATAACTTACTCCTTTGCCGGTAACGTCCAACGCGACCATAATTTTTGCATCATATGAAAAAGCGATGGCATTAATCGGGTCTTTGATATTGCTGAACTCCTTCACCACGGATCCGCCTGTATTCCACAAAATAAGTTCATTATCAAAACTACAACTGGCCAGATACGAGCCATCAGGTGAATACACCACTTTATTAAGCATACCTTTATGCTTTTTCAAGGGTTTCGGCACAAACTTGCTGGTCCCCTTTTCAAGGCCTTGTAATCCATAAATTAAAACATCGCGACTTTCTCCTGCTACAGCCAAATCCTGGGTGCGTGGATTGAAACTCAAACTTGTTACCACCGAACCTACTTGAATGGTGGCAATTGATTTTAACATAGGTGAGTCATCCATTTTCCAAATGCGCACGGTTCGGTCATCACTTCCGCTCGCCAGGTATAAGCCCGAACCACTAAACGACAAACTGTTAATCACGTTGGTATGGCCAATGGCTGTAGCTACCTGAACGCCTTTTTCTAAATCGATAATGATAATGTAGTTATCCCGTTCTGTACTTACCGGATATCCGGCAACGGCCAATAATTTACCATCGGGTGCGAGGGCCGAAGCATATAACATACCTTCCCATCCATCGCCAATTTGTGATTCAAATTTCTTAAACATTTCACCTGTGTTCGCATTCCAAACACGAATGGTTTTGTCTTCCGAAATGGATATGATCCGATTGCCATCGGGTGTGAAAATAAGGTTGTGAACTTTAGCGGAATGCCCCATCGGATTAATAACAATCCGTGGAGCCTGAGCCATTAAGCCTGCTAAAACAAACAAGCCTGCTAGCGTTAGAAAAAATCGGGTAGCCATAACTGTAGTTTTACTGGTATGCTGTAAAAATACCAATTTTTTATGGCGAATAAGAAAGAATTGCAAGAAGGCTAAATGAGCCTAAATACGGGTCTTTTTGAAGATTAGGATTATTCCTGGTCTTTTTGACTGAACCTCATGGGCGTGCGACACTTTTGAAGATTTATTTAGTTGAACCGAACTGTAGAAAAGAATACTGTAAAAAAGTGAAATGGTTGTTGCTGCAAGGTATATCATAACTCCCCTCCGGTTTGTTTGGTATTACAAAGGTGCAAAGGCCTTGTCAGCCAGGAATTCTAATGTAATGAGTTCAGTCACGGAAGTAGGTTTTGGCATGGTTTTGCAAAGGAAAGCCATTGGAATAAAATCTAAGGAAATTATTACCAGAACTTTTACCTTGCGCCCCTTAACTATTGTAAATCAAATCACTATGCACAAAAAATTATGGATAGCACTCTTCGTACTGTTGAGTATTTCAGGTAAAAACCTATACGCTTTTCAGGGTGATGAAACCCTCCAGGATAGCACAAAAGCACCAAAAAACTGGTTTCTGCTCGATCCTGAAACGGATCGTGTACAGGGTGTTAGTGCCGAGCGCGTATACACTACCTTATTAAAGGATAGACCTTCCCGCACAGTTATCGTGGCCGTGATTGATTCCGGTGTTGACATTTACCATGAAGACCTCAAGGATGTTATCTGGATAAACAAAGGCGAAATACCTGATAATGGTATTGATGACGATAAAAACGGCTATGTGGATGATGTGTATGGCTGGAATTTTATTGGTGGAAAAAACGGAAACGTGAATGAAGATACCTACGAACTCACCCGTGAATATGTACGGCTAAAGGCAACGTTCGAAAATGTGGATGAGAAAAAAGTG
>CAZQXC010000045.1:3307-17838 GCA_964597075.1 uncultured Roseivirgaceae bacterium
GAGGCAGGCCGAATATGCAAATTATAAAGACATAAAAGAAAAATTTGAAAAGCGCAGCCAGGAAGCCAACCAAATGTACACCCAGTACAATACTATTTTCACCAACATTAACTTTGGTAACGATACCCTAAAAAGCATATTAAATATTGAGAAAATCACACAACCCGCTATTGATACCCTTAAACCTTCAGATCCCGTAGTGGCTTTTTCTAAAAATGCAGTTTCCATCATCTTCCAAAACTTCGGACCGGATGCCGATGTAGATGAAGTTTTGGAAGGCTTAAAAGAAGCTGTTGACTACTACCGTGTACAAGCTCTTTTCGGTTACAATACGGAATTTGATTCACGTACTATTGTGGGTGATAATTACAATGATCTTTACGAAACCGGGTATGGTAACAATGATGTTAAAGGTCCAGATGCCGAGCATGGTACCCACGTTGCTGGCATTATTGCCGCAGACCGTAAAAATGATATCGGTATAAAAGGCATTGCCGATAATGTGAAAATCATGGTAATACGTGCTGTGCCCAATGGCGATGAACGCGATAAAGATGTAGCCAATGCCATTCGTTATGCCGTAGATAATGGCGCAAACATTATTAATATGAGTTTCGGTAAATCGTATTCACCTCAAAAAGAAGCCGTAGATAAGGCGGTGAAATATGCCGAGTCAAAAGGTGTACTGCTGGTACATGCGGCCGGAAATGACGGAGATGACATTGATGTAAAGAAAAATTTCCCTTCACGGTATTTCAATGATGGCAAAGAAGCCAAAAGCTGGCTTGAAATAGGCGCTTCGTCATGGGGTGCCGATGAGAACTTTGTAGCCTCATTTTCCAACTACGGAAAAAAATCAGTGGACTTATTCTCACCGGGTGTTGAAATCTATTCCACCATTCCGGAAAGCGGCTATAAGAACAACCAAGGTACCAGTATGGCGAGCCCTGCGGCTGCCGGTGTTGCGGCTATTATTATGTCGTATTTCCCTGATCTTACCGCCAACCAGGTAAAAGAAATTCTATCGCAATCCACACGCAAATTCGATGGACTGAAAGTGATTACACCTGGTGGCGAGGAAGCTGTTGATTTCAATAAACTGAGCCGCTCAGGCGGATTGGTGAATGCTTATGAGGCTGTGAAGCTGGCCATGACGTTGAGTAAGTCATTCGAGAAATAATATTTGATTACTCACTAAAATAAAAGCCCGGTTGAAATCAGCCGGACTTTTTTGTTTCACTTCCATTTTTTACTATGCCGTTACTACTGGATTTCCTTTATTAATCCACTCACTCATTCCTCCGCTGTAATTCATAATGTTCTTATACCCATTACGCGCCAGAATGGAATAACCAATGGATGAGCGATCACCAGCCTGACAGAAAATTACAACCTGATTATCCTTCTTAATCTTATTCAGATTTTTCTCCAACGTACCGACAAAAACATGATCTGCTCCCTTAATATGTCCCGATTTGTATTCTGCCTCACCGCGCAAATCAACATATTGTGTGTGATTTGATTGCATGATCTGCTTCAACTCAGGTTCAGAAATTACATTTGCCTTTTCAAGCTTGTTACCCGATTCTTCCCACACGCCAACACCATCCACATATCCGTAAATATTATCTAAGCCAATGCGCATCAATTTGCGGGTAAGGTCTTCCAGTTTACTTTCTTCAGCAATTAAGATGAAGGGTTCCTCGTAATTTAAAATCCATCCACACCAGGTTGCAAAAGAATTATTCCCCTGGATATTATACGTACCCGGAATGAATCCTTCAGCAAACTCATTCTTTAAACGTGTGTCAATAACCCTCACACCTTTATCGAAAGCCATTTTAAATTCTGTCGTGCTCAGTTTCTTTAGCTTTGGTACTTCTGTAAGCAAGGGTCGATCAACCTTGTTCAGCTTTTTCATCATGGCGAAATACTTGGGAGGTTCAGGCTGATCCTCAAGTAAGTATTTTACAAAACCATTCTCATCTTTTGGATATTGGAAAGCCCAGTTGCGGATTTTCTCATACCCAACCGTAGAGCTGGGTACCGCACCTAATGCTTTACCACATGCTGAACCGGCACCATGACCGGGCCACACTTGAATGTAATCCGGTAAGGCATTAAACCGTTGTACTGATTTGTACATCTCTTTTGCACCCGCTTCTTTTGTGCCCACTACACCGGCAGCTTTCTCTAATAAGTCAGGCCTTCCCACATCACCCACAAATACAAAGTCGCCTGTAAACAGCATAACCGGCTCAGGACTGGCAGGCGTATCGGTCAGTAAAAAGCTTATACTTTCCGGTGTATGCCCGGGGGTATGCAACACATCAAACTTTAAATTACCAACCATAAAGGAATCACCATCCTTCATGCCGTTGTGCGGAAATTCGTATAACCAGCCCTCTCCACCCTCATCGGATAAATAAAGTTGTGCCCCTGTCAGTGCTGCAAGCTCGCGTGATCCGGAAAGAAAATCAGCATGAATATGCGTTTCTGCAATGTGGGTAATTTTCATTTTATTTTGCGCAGCAATTTCCAGGTAGCTGTCTACATCGCGCTTAGGGTCAATGACCATCGCGACCCCTTCTTTTTGACAACCAATGAAATAACTGGCTTGTGCCAGACTTTTGTCGTAAACGTGTTGAAAATACATATTGCTATAAGTTTGTAGTTACAAATTAAAACCCGGTGTGCAGATCAGCAAGGACCAAAGGTACTTTATCCGTCTCATTTTAGAGATATGAAAACCCTGATCAAAATCAGCCTGGCACTGATTCTGCCGAAAATTGCTCAATTACCCGTTCCAACTGAGTCGCATTAAGCACACCCGATTGACGCCAAAGCACCTCTCCGTTCCTGAAAAGTATAAGGGTTGGAACACCCTGGATACGATATGCACTTGCCATCAGAGGGTTTTTATCCACGTCAATTTTAATGATCGAGGCCTTACCATCTATCTTTGCAGAAAGCTGCTGGAGTATGGGTTGCATCATTTTACAGGGACCACACCAGGTGGCAAAAAAATCAACTAGAACTGGTTTGTCACCGCCTATCAGTTCATTAAACGTTTTCTTCTTTTCCATAACGTGTTTCAATCTGCTACAAAACTACGATAGAAGAAAAATAGTTTCTGTGATTTTAGTTACACTGAGGTATAGGATTAGGACTTAACCCCGGCAAAACGAACCAAGGCGGCTTCTCCCTGATGAAAAAGACCTTCACTTATCCTCAACTTTTCTTCAGTATTTTGAAAAATCTGTAGGTTGTGGAAATCGTTTAACAACAATTCGGACGAGTAAAGCATAGCTTGATCTTTTGGCCCACCGGAAGCATAGTGCAACTGATCTTTTGAAAAACCTTCGAGTATCAACCTACCCCCAGGTTTCAGTGATGCTACACATTTTGCGTGAAAAGCTACACGGATTTTTGGTGCCAGATGAACGTAAATCAAACCAATGGCATCGTAGGTATTTAATGGTAAATGACACAACTCAATTTCCTGAACAGTATAATTAATAGAAACTCCCATCTTTTTAGCCCCTTTCAGTGCTTTAATCGATGCCACTAAACTGTAATCAAATGCATCAACTTGCCATTCTGCTTTAGCGGCAAAGATTGCATTCCTACCCTCGCCTTCTGCAGGAAGCAACAATTTACCAGGAGTTAATTGTAACAATTGTTCTATAAAAAAATGATTGGGAAGTTCACCATAAACTGTATCATTTTCGGAGTAGCGCTGATTCCAAACTTCTTTTGTCATTCCGATCTCGATTGAATAGTCTTATCATACTCCTTCTTATAGGAATAGAAAAAATTGATATAAATCGTTCGAGACAGCCTTAATGTTACCGGTAACAAAATGATTGATGAAGCAATAGTGGTTATTATGTATACCTCTGTTGAAGGGTTAAACAGCACCCGCAACGCCACAAATACCGTTGTGAATAGCGCCACCTGCAATGCATAGCTTACATACATGGCCCCGGTAAAAAAAGAAGGTTCTGGATTATAGTATAAACCACAGGAAGGACATTGATCCGGCATCACTGAAAAATGTTTACTGTAAGCCGGGGCTGAGAATAAATTTCCGTTATGACAGCGCGGGCAACGATGATAAAGGATGCTATACAATTTGGTTCCTTTAGCTAAAATCATAGATCAAAAAAAGAAATATCGGATAAATCCAATAATACCGAGACACAACAACACCAGGCCTGGGATCATCCGTATCAACCGGTTGTCTCTGAACGAAGAAGCAACCCGATGTGCCAAAAAAATGAGCAACGAAAGTAACGCAAAGGCACCCAGTGAAGTGCCCAGTACATAGCTGTGCAATCGCCAGCCCGTGCTGATATCAATCCAACCCTGGTATTTCAAATAGGCCGTGAGTGCAATCCAAAAGGGTATAGCTTGTGGATTAAGAATACTCAAAATTATTCCCCTTCGAAAGCCACTCTCCTGAAGTTTAACAGAAATGGCCGATGGCTTTCGAACAGTCCATAGACTAACAATGCCGATAGTTGTCATGATAATCGCACCCCATAAACTCAGGTTCTGCAACACCAACGGTGATGAGGTAATGAGTTGTTCAAACTCAACGGCAATCCATGCATAGGGATACTCCACAATGGCTACGGCTAACGCAAACCGAAGGGCAGCTTTAATCCGATGCTCCAGGCCCATTTGCAGAGCCAGAAGATTTAATGTTCCGGGAGGAATAGATCCCAGAAAACTAAAAATAAATCCAACAATGAATACTTGAATGATCACGGTGCTACGGATTTACAATTGGACTACCTGAACTCATATCCAAAACCCATGAGTTGGGTAAGCAATGTGTTAGGTGCATCCGTTGCCGTGGCACGGCCTTCCAGTTTAGGTGAAATTGGAGAATGTTTCGCCAGGTACTCTTCAATTATTTTATGCAGCGTAGCTCCTAGTTTTTTCGGTTGAGCGACATTTTCCACCCGGCAAATGGTGGTGTCCGGATCACCCTCACGCTCGCAGGCAACAAATGAGTAACTTTTGTTCATATCCAAAGCTTTGCCTTTTACTTTAATCCAATTAACTCGCTTGCCTTGTTCATTACCAATCGTGAAGTTCACCTCCATTCCTTTAAACCGAACTACCCATCCACCAAATCGTTTGGCCGGATCTTTGGCGAAGGCATTGTGCAATTCCTTCTCCATCCAGTCCCACAATTGTTTACCGGTTATAGTACCCAGTTTAGCTTCGCTATCTACTGGCAGCATACTCCATAAATAATCTTCTGTAATGTCGGCCACTCCCGTTTTTGGATCGGGTACCAATGGGGGGCAAAACCGAAAACCATTACTCAATGCAATATCGGGTTTAAACTTCCACATAATGGCATCGGTAATAAAATTATCCATAGGCGTTTCAATTACGTAGTAGCGCACTAATGGAGTTTTTGTTTTCCCGATAACGCGATCTAAACGGTCGCGATAAGGTTCACGCGCCTGTCCAACCAATGCTTTCATTTCTTCATCTTCTTTGTACCGATCAGGATCAACATCCAGCAATTGATAAGCGTGGTCTTTAATCGCTCCATCTTCAATGGCGATATCCAGGCGGGCTATAAATGAACCGAATGCACCCGGTTCAGTAACCTGAGCATATTTTCCACTTATTGGCTCGCGTACGCGCTCATGCGTATCCGCTCCGAGTATATAGTCAACACCTTTAATATGGGGCATATCCGACAACCCGATTTGTTGCGCCAGGCCCATGTGTGTTAGCAGTATTACAAACTGACAGCCTTCGTACTCCCGTAAAATCTTAATGTACTTCGCTGCATTTTCCTGGGGATGGGTGAATAAAATGCCTTCACTATAGGCGGGAGATTGACGCTTGGGCGTAAGTGGATCATTGTAACCGATAAAACCAATCTTAATCCCTCCGATGTGTTTAACATAGTAAGGTGGAAATATTAAATCACCGTTAAAAACATCCTTCGTATCGTGAACCATGTTGGCACACACCTTCGGGCAGGTATAGGCAAACATGTCTTTCATCATCATTTCCTTGCCGTAAACCACTTCCCAATTTCCGGGAAGCATTAAATCATAGCCGATATTATTCATTAACGGAACAATGGCCTGACCCTCGGTAAGGGCAGCAACACCGCCTCCTTGGAAACAATCACCACCATCAATTAAAAAAGTATTAGCCGGATTTTCCTTACGCAGTGAATTTACCATCGATTTCAGCGTGGCATATCCGCCCCGCTTCTTATAAACTGGTTTCCCATGCTCGATAAAAAATTCATCGTGCGTAAGCAACTGGGCATGAATATCGGCAGTGTGTAAAAGCGTGATTACAGAGGCTTTACCATCCTTAATCGACTTATTACTAAAGATTTCGTTGTGCTTTGCTTTACCCTCACCATCATTCATGGCCGATGCCGCCAAGGGAGAAATTAACCCTCCACCAACACCTAAGGCTAAACCCAGACCACTTGCTTTCTTAAGGAATTCGCGTCTGCTGGCATCAGAAATTTGTATGTGCAGTTTCTTTTCTTTTTCAGAAACAGTTTCGGCCTGACAAGAATAACATGTACAATCACTCCAATGATCCATGGTCAATATTTAGGAATTAAAAGATAGAAATAGAATCAGCGTTCAACGGGTTTACGGGCAGCGGTCCACGCGTTAAATCCACCTTGTAAATCATAAACTTCGTTAAACCCAAGTTGTATAAGGATCTTTGATGCATTTCCACTGCGTACACCACCGGCACAATAAACAAATACAGGTTTGGTTTTATCCAGTTGACTCACACGACTTTTAAAATCACTGCTGTAATAGTCAATCATGGTTGCATTTGACAAGTGACCACCCTTGAACTCGTCATGTGTGCGAACATCTAACACAATTTTATCACCGGTTGCCTCCAGTTTCTTTTCAAAATTGTCAGCAGAAAGTTTCTGTGAACCGGTTTGCCCCTGGCAACTTGCAGTTAGTGCAATGATGGCAAGTAAAAAGAATATTCTTATAATTTTCATATGTTCTATTTTCATTAAAATCCAAGTTTTACATACATCCAATTGTCCTGTTGTTTCTTAACAATATCCACCAACGCATAGGGTACTGTTTTTGCATACGGCACTAAATCGCTTTTTTTTAAGTTTCTTTGCTTCATGGTAAACTCACATCCTATAAAGGATACATTACTCAACTTCATCTTATCCAGCCGGTTGATATAGGTTGATTTTGTGTTCAGCATAAAGTCCATACCCGGACCATGACATATCACAGCAATTTCAGCGTCAGGGATTTCCTTTTTCATATTACTGATTTGATTGACAATAGAGCGATGCACCAATGTATCGCTGGATTGCAGGTGCATAACCACGCGTGGTGATTGCTGAGCAAAAACAGCTAGAATCGGGCTTAGAACGAATAAAATTAATACTAAACGCTTCATAGTTCGACTTTTATAGAAGGAGTAAAATTCATCAAATTTTAGTTGTGACAATGTAACGAAAGTTACACTTGGTTTTACATTGATCCATGTGAATGGTCAATTCCTCTAATACACTAAATCCGTGAATTTTTAAAAAAGGCCTCAAGTTAAAAATAGTAATCCAGCACAAAACTCACGTGGTGCATGTCTACTTTATTATGGAAGTAGGAAGGTGTATTCTCAAGATTGCTAACCATGTTTCCTTTGTACAAGTAGAGAAAATCGGCCTGCAGGCCTTGCAAAAAGCCACTGAACTTATACCGCATGCGCAAATTCATTTGATAAAATGATGGCATGGTATATTTGTTTAAACGGGCATCGTCAACAGAAGGAAGTACAAACAATCCGGCAGAGGTTTGCAGGGACAGGTGTTTTTGCTTGTCGAGTTTGCGGTTATTCTGAATCAATATCGCATGAACATCACCCATTCCTTCTATGCGTTCACGTTGCATAAATGTATAAAAAGATTCAACACCCCACTCGCGCGGAAACAGAAAACGACCGTGTGAGGTTATTCGTGTGTAGTTAATATTCCATTCCTCATTGCTCGTATTATTCAAAACGCTGGCGCGCAAACTAACGCCATGCGATTGTTCATTCTCACCGATGTATTGCTTTTCAACAGACAAGGTATCCGCATATAAGGATTTCTGCCAGACGTATTGAATTCCGGCCATCCAGGTTACAGTTGGATTCTTTTTCCTGAATTCAATTTTTTGCAAGGCCATGTTGAACAAATTACCAGCATGATAATTCCATAACTGGTAGTTCAATCCCTTTACCGGAAGCAGCTCGGCCTGGCCGATAATAACATGTTTGGTGTTTACATGACCAGCATAAGAAGCTTTATTGCCATCAATGGCTCTTCCCATTGGATACACACCTACTGAGCTTCCCATATTGTACCATCGTATGGTACCACGTGGTGACGTATTCCAAAGCCAGCCGGCTTTGAACCTGAGCTTTTCCCACTCGTTAATTTCTGCCCATGCTCCTTCCTGCAAATTAGGCCGCATACGTCCGTCTTGTAAATTGATCAACGGAGTTTTTAAATGAAATTTACCCACCTGTAGATAGGATTTGTTTTCCTGGGAGATGTAATAACGGATATAAAGATCTTCAAGCCGGTCAAGATCTTCATGATTATCAGGATTGGTTATATCAAACAGGCCCGTTTCGTAACGATTGATGAATGGTGGCTCAGGGGCAAGAATTGAAGATGAAAGGTTGTAAATAATAAACCCCGACATGCCCACTTGAAAATTTTTAATAATCGGTGAGTAATACCCAAGGCCTCCGCCAATTCCCAAAGCATTGTAGTTTGGGTAATCGCGATGATTGACTGTGCTCATAAAGAAGCTTCGAACATGGCCTTCAAATGTGCCCATTTTGTGTAACACATTACGTAAACTGTCATTCTCAACACACTGTTGATTAATAATTGCCCTTCGGGCCGACCAGCTGGGATCCTGGTGTTGTGATTTTCCGATTGTGAAATTCACCATGAATAGTAAAAACAAAATCCAACGCATCATTTCATTAGTTGGATGCAACAGTTTTGTTCAACATTTTTCGCTTTTCCACAATTGGCTTAAAAGGACCGTATTTGTGTTGAACCTCGGTAAAACCATCGTGAAACGGGCCAAAGGGGTGGTCAACTGGTTTTTTAGAGATATCGGGCCAGTCATTGGTCAGATCTTTTGATGGATGCGGAAGGGAGTTCACATAGGCGGCAACATCCCAGGCTTCCTCATCGGTAAGTTGCGGTTCATAATAGGTAGCGCCTAATGGCATATTTGATTTGACATACCCGGCAAAGCGTGAAAGTCGATACAGACCTGCGCCTTCATTATAACTTTTTTCTCCCCACAGGGGTGGATAGGTCCAGGTTGTACCTGCTGCATTGAGAATTCCTTCACCACTAGCGCCATGGCAGATCACACATTTCTCTTCATAAATCAGTTTACCTTTTTCAGGGCTGGCGGCACGATCCAAAAATGCGAGTTCTACAAGGCCTGCTCCTTTAGGACTTTCTCCTTTTGGAACCTCGTTGCCCAACCAGTTGATGTATGCAACGATGGCTTTCATTTCTTTTGAATCGTTTACCAAAGCATCACCATTGAGACTACGTTCAAAACAATCATTCACGCGTTTCTCAATGGTTTCTTCCGTGCCGGAACGTGCCCTATACTTGGGATAGGTTGAAGCCACTGCGCTGTAATTATTACCGAGGGGTTTGGTACCGGCATCGAGGTGACAGTTCTGGCAATTCATACCATTGCTCATGGCCATCACTTTACCATTTGGACCCAGGTATTCGGCTGTCTGGGCTATGAGTTCTCTTCCGTAACGAATGAGATCTCCTTCCTCACCAGCCGGGATGCTCGACACATCAGGTGCACGCCATAAATCTGGAATTTCAGCACTGTTAATACTTGTTAATTGAGGTTTGTTCTCATTACCATTTGAAGCCAACCATGTTGTAATCTCAGAAGCAAAGAATAATGAACCGGTCATGGCCACGATCAACGTCACCATCACAAAGATCAACGAAACCAAGGTGGCGGTGATCTTAACAAAAGTAGATTCCGATGAATTATTATGATCGCTCATGCCCATTCCGCTACTTACGCTAGCCTTCTCAACATCTTAATGAGGAAGTCTGTCGCGCAATAATCCATACACCCAGGTTCCGACTATGGCACTTAACAACGTTACTACCACTACCAGAAATCCGCTGCCAATTTGTGCGAACAACGGACCAGGACATGCTCCGGTTATCGCCCAGCCCAACCCAAACATAGAGGCGCCAATAATATTTCCCCAATGAAAATCCTTTTTATGAAATACCACTTCCTCACCCTGCATAGTTCTGATATTGAATTTTTTTATCAGCCAAACGGAAATCATCCCTACCACTACGGCTGTCCCAATAACGCCATACATATGAAAAGAATGAAGCCTGAACATTTCCTGGATACGATACCAGGAAATTATCTCTGCTTTTACAAAAACAATACCGAATAGAATGCCCACGACCGCGTACTTAATGTTAGAAACTATAGGCGTTTCACGTGTAAGCTGATCGTTAGGCGCTTCACATTCTATGGGGTGTTCAAGAACCAGAGGATTGGTTACAAATTCTTCTGTGCTATTCTGCATAATTTTATATTGATAGGATCTATAATAATTTCATCAGCCATGGGAAAATAAGGTGAACCATGGCAAATCCACCGGCCATAAAGCAACAGGTTGCTACCAACGAGGGCCACTGCAACGTAGACAAGCCCATAATGGAATGACCTGATGTGCAGCCACCCGCATAACGTGTTCCAAAGCCCACTAAAAATCCACCCAGCACAAAAAATACAAGGCCTTTAAGACTAAATAAATTTCCAAAACTGAATATGGAAGCCGGCATCAGTTCATTATCCACCACCACATTCAAGGCTTCGAGATCTTTAACTGTTTGTGCTGATACTTGTATTGGGTCAGGATTACTAAGGAGCTGTGTAGCTACTAAGCCTCCTAACAATACGCCACCAACAAAAAACAAATTCCACATTTCCCTTCTCCAGTTGTACTTAAAGAAGGAAATATTGGCAGGCAAGCAGGCCGCACAAATATGGCGCAGTGATGAGGAGATACCGAAGTGTTTGTTACCCAGTAACAACAAGGCGGGCACAGTAAGACCGATAAGGGCTCCGGCAATATACCAGGGCCATGGTTGACGAATTAATTCTAGCATAGGGACAGTATAGTTTCTTCCAAGTTAAACACAAAAATAGCTGAGACCATGCGGGTCTTCCGTAACTTTTGTAACAGTTCAACTAAAATACTTAGAAAAAAAGTTCTTTACCCAGTATATAAATGCCCATCACCAGCACAAACCAACCAAAGGCAGGTTTCAACTTTTCATTGGATATAAACCGGGTTAAATAACTGCCTATAAGGATGCCTACCATCGCAAAAGCAGAAAACAGCAGCATGAATTTATAATCAATAGTCAATTCGCTGCCCAAATCCCCAGTAAAACCAATCAAGGATTTTAGGGCAATAATTAACAATGACGTTCCTACGGCTTGCTTCATCGGTAAACCTGCAAATAATACCAAAGCCGGGATAATCAGAAAGCCTCCTCCGGCACCCACCAATCCGGTTATACCGCCCACCACAAGACCTTCAATAAAAATTAATGGAAAATTATAGGTTTTTTCTTTTGATTCATCGTTTTGATTTTTCGGTTTCCGAATCATCGAAACAGAGGCCACCAGCATCAGAAGGGCGAATAAAACCATTACGAAAACACCTTTGGTGAACTCAAACCCTCCAACCGAAAACAATGAATCAGGGATAATAGGCACCACAAATTTTCGAACGGCATAAACCCCTGCAATAGAGGGCAGCCCGAAGATTATGGCAGTTTTTAAATCAACATTTCCTTTTCTAAAATGGCTGACCGAGCCCACAGCACTGGTTAGGCCAACTACAAAAAGTGAATAGGATGTGGCCAGTACTGGATCTTCCCGAAAAAGATAAACCAGAATAGGAACAGTAAGTATAGAACCACCACCACCAATTAACCCTAACGTAAGGCCCATTACAATTGAAGCAGCGTAGCCCAGAATTTCCATTTGTCAGTAAACTTTTAAATTTCGGCAAAAGTATATTTCTACCAAGTCCAAATCGGTAACAAAAGTCACGCAGACTTGCTGATGTAAGGTATTCAATTGAATATGCATCTAGAAAACCATCTCAAAAAAGTTTTTTAACAACTTGGACCTGCAGAAACCTAACATATGAAACCAATATAGCCCTCAGCATGTTCAGGCCGAAAAATGAACTGATCTTTAAAGTTGGCTACTAGTCTTTGCTCAATGAGAAGTAAAAAACAGATCCCTTACCTTCCTCACTTTCAACCCAAAGTCTGCCGCCATTTTTCTCAACAAAATCTTTACACAAAATTAATCCCAGGCCTGTTCCTTTTTCGTTGGCCGTTCCTGGTGTTGAGTGTTTAGCATCCAACCGGAATAATCTTTCAAGGACATCTTTGCTCATGCCTACTCCGGTATCCGCTACCGAAACAATAACTTCATTAACCTTTTGTTCAGCACTTAGTTTAATTACACCATTGGCAGGGGTAAACTTAATTGCATTGGAAATAAGGTTACGAACCACTGTTGTGATGGATTGCTGGTTTGCCTTAATCAGCATGGGGCTGACCTGTTCATGTAAAATGGTTATTTCCTTTGCTGCCGCCTGGGTTTGTAAAAGTTCCTTGTTTTGACTTAACACTTCAATAATATCGAATACCTCCGGTTTGAAATCAATATTGCCCGTTTGCGAACGCGCCCATTCCAATAAATTATTAAGCAGCGTAAACAGGTTTTTAAGCGATTTGTCCAGGTCTCGCGCCACGGTTTGAATATCTTCCTTAGTTAACGCTTCAAAATGATTAATCAATAAATTCGAAAAAGACGTGAGGGAATTTAACGGACCTTTAATATCGTGGCCAATAATGGAAAAGAATTTGTCTTTCGTGGCATTGAGTTGTTGCAATTGAGCATTCTGTTCTTCTATGGTTTGATTTATGAACTGCAACTGTCTGTTTGATCTACGCTTCAAAAAATATAAATATAACATTAACAGCAGGATAATAACCCCCAACCCTATGAGTGCATATAAATATTGCTGAAGACGTTTCTGCTCCGCGAGTTCACGCTCTCGGTCGCGTTTTGTCTGTTCCAGTTTTTCGATTTCCTCTTCCTTTTGGCCCAATGCATACCGGCTTTGTGCTTCCACCAATTTTTGATCACTATCTTCCTTAGCCATAAAATCATTCATCGCGATGAATAATTCCCGATACGAAAGTGCACGCTTGAAATCGCCCAACTCCTTAAAGGTCATGCTTAGGTAATCATAACTGTTCTTTTGCGCTTCCTTTGTTTGTGCCGATTGACCAGCCGCCAGTGCCAATTCCAGGTTGGCCAGTGCTTGTTTATAATTTTTCTGATCATAGTAAAATGAGCCTATATTATTATATGCTTCGGCTATACCCTTTTTATGATCGATGGCCTGAAATACCTCAAGTGCAGCTTTGTAGTTTGCGTATGCACGCTCTTTATTATTCATAAGCTGGTAAAGCGAACCAATTTCGTTTAGCAGAATACCCTCCTCAATTCTTGACCGTTGTTGTCGTCTTATGGTTAAAGCTTGCTTATAGTAATTCAGTGCATCGGAATACTTTTTTTGTATATCGTAAAGCCTGGCCATATTGAATAAGGCCTCAGCCTCCATATCGACATGCTTTAACTGATCTTTTAAACGCAACACCTCCTCATGTCTTTCAAATGCTTCGTCAAGCTGATCGGTAGCCGCATATGCTTTACCTGATGCATTCAATACCAGAGCAAGAACATCGGGCTGATTAAGCTGAAGACTGATTTCGTGTGCCCGTTCTAAAAACTGCAAGCCTTTATCATTATTACCCACTTCCTCAAAGACATGAGCTATGGAAAGATACGTGAAGACCTGACCGGCTTTATTTTGCGAAGAATCAGCCAGGCTTAATGCCCGCAAAAATAAATCCATAGCACGCTCATAATTATAGGCTCGCATCAGTTCAATCAGTCCCATTTCCAGCAGCACAAAAACGCGAGCAGAGTCATCCTGAATTTCAACAGCAGCCAATAATTCATCCTGCTTTTGCTGTTTGAGCAGCTCCGGGGATTGACTGTTAGTTGTTGAAAAGAAATCACGATACCAGGATGTAAGCGGAACGGTTTCCTGAGCATGAGTCATATTCCAGAAAATCAACCCGGAAAAAAAAATCATCAGGAATCGCTTGGTCAAAAAATTCATGTACCGGGATTTTGTTAAAAACTGTCAAAAGTTACAAAAGCTTATGGATTGATAGAGGTGACAATCCGATATTCGGCAAACCAAACGATAACGAGTACTGGCTGGCGTTGAATGAAAAGAAAAAGCCCGATGAAAAATCATCAGGCTGTTAGTGATCCCGCTGGGATTCGAACCCAGGACCC
>CAZQXC010000046.1:0-17527 GCA_964597075.1 uncultured Roseivirgaceae bacterium
TTCAACAAGGGTAAGAATGTAGATGGATTTACTGTACCACGTTATTTCATTGCTGATGAATCGAACAATGTTGTAACCAATGCATACACTGGTTTACCCGGTATAAAAGATGTTACAAAAAACAGAAGTTTAATTGTGGTGTACCAGGACCGTACGTTTGATCCGGTTGATAAAGTTAATGCACTTGATCTTGGTTACCTCGTATGGGTTGGATACGACATCGCCACACAATTACCTGTACATTTGCGACCTGGCGATGCAACCTATGATGATGCAGCCTTTACCGTTTGGAAAAACTGGTGGGCAGCAGAAACTGGAATTGCCGCTACACCTAATGTTACTGCCGCTGCCGATGCAGCGAAAGCTAAGCTGGCCGAAGTACATGCCGAGTGGACTGCCTCTAACCAAAATGCCATGGTAGTTCGCGGGGTTGGATTTATTTATAATTCCGACCAGCATGACATTACTACCGAAAGAGCATATGATGCAGTAAAGAATGAGTGGACAGTAACACTTTATCGCAAATTAGCTATTGTTTCTGTAAATGATGCTGACCTTTCCGGGCTGCCAAATGGAACTAAGTATTCTTTTAGCTTTGCCATGCACGATGCAGGTGACGCTGCTGTAACCCACGACATTTCAACACCGTATGTCATTTCAAAAGATGCTCCTGCAAATCCTGAAATTGATATCCAGGCGTTTTCAGTTAGCAATGTTAAAACTGCCGATTGGAGTAAGGTTACCGGTTTTGATTCACATTGGGTGAAGCAGGAATTAATGCCTCAGTACACCTGGGATTTCCTCAAGGGCGGTTCACACCCAGGTGCTGGCTCTACCGGCACAACCAACTGTGTTACTTGTCATACTGGCACTAATTCATTAACGAATAGTGCAGTACTTCAATAGTCTAACTGAGAGCGCTTATAGTATCCTTAATAGTGTATATTATAGGCGCTCTTTTTCTAATCATCTTGTCTTATGAAAAATAAATTGATGTACCTAAGTATTGTGTGTTTACTGATTTTGATCATTACCTCCTGTACGTATGATCAGGTACTTCCTCCTGAAGTAGGGGAGGTATCGTTTAATGAGGATATCATTCCTATTTTCAACCAGGCGTGTAACATGTCGGGTTGCCACAATGGCAACATTGCCCCCGATTTGCGCCCGGCCAATGCCTATACTGCACTGAACACTGGTGGCTATATAAATACAACTACACCTGAAAGCAGCGAATTGTATTTATGGATGCGCGGAGAAGGAGGAAGAGCACCTATGCCTAACCCTACAAATTCGAATTTTAATGCAATTGTACTTGCGTGGATACAACAAGGTGCTCAAAACAACTAAACCCTACAAAAATGAAAATGGATTTATACATCAATAGATTTATACAAGGCTTAGTTGCTATGATGTTGCTGGCTATTTCACCAATGGTATTGGCACAGGATGATGAAGAAGAAGTTCAAACCATTGCGATTCACAGCCGACCCTTGCAACGTGTGGGAAATACATTTGAGAGCATCTGGATAATCGATAATCAGACTACACTTGTTCCGCTGAAAAGGACCTTCGAGTTTGATATACAGCACCGTTTTGGCACGATGGGTAATGGATACGATGATTTTTATGGATTATATGCATCCTCTAATATCCGTCTTGGCTTAGGTTATACCCCTATCGACAACCTGATGCTAACCGTGGGTATTACCAAGTTTAATATGCTGTGGGACTTTGGCTGGAAATATGCCATTTGGAAAGATTATGGTAAGAATCCGAAACCGGTGAGTATTTCGTATTATGGTAATATGGCCGTTGATACCCGCAGTAGTGATGTAGCCTATTTTGCTAATAATTCCGATCGTTTTAGTTTCTTTCATCAACTGATGGTGGCAAAAAAGGTAACCCGCGATTTTTCCGTTCAAGGCTCTATCAGTCTTTCGCACTTCAATGCTGTTGAAGCCTTTATCAATGCTGAAGGTGATGAGCAAGCCAAAATGGAAAATGATAATTTTACCTTCTCATTATTGGGTCGGTATAAAATATCGGATGCTTTTGCCTTCATTGCCAACTATGACCAACCCTTAACTCAAAATTATACTAATAATCCTCATCCTAACATTAGTTTAGGTATTGAACTGGCAACGCCATTACATGCCTTTCAGGTATTTATCGGTAACTACCAATGGATCGTTCCACAGTACAATTCCGTTTATAACCGCAATAACTACAGGGATGGTTTTGATGGATTTTTGATTGGATTTAACATCACCCGGTTACTGGATGCCAAGGAAGAAAACCTGGGTGAAATGATGTTTAAACGTAAACAAAAATAACGCACACTGTTGAGGTTGATTTCACAGAGAGCATCGGCATAGTTCGATGCTCTTCTTTTTGCTGTGATCCAGTTACTTAGCCAGCCCATTCCAAAGCGATCAACCAATAACCAACAACGAACAACCAGCGAAAACCAGCTTATTGCTTTTTCTTAAACGCGGCCTTCACGGCATTCTCCAATTCCTTGCCGGCCTTTTTCAGGCTTTCCTCAACTTCTTTCCAGCGGTCTTTACTTTCGGCCTGATTCTTTAGTTTTTCAGCTGCTTGTTTCAGTTCCTCGTACTTCCCGTCAAACTCTTTATTGAGTTTTCCGCCTGCTTCATCAAGTTCTTCCAGGAACTTATCTACCTTTTTACCGAAATTTTGAAAAAGTGTTTCAGCTTTTCCTTCTTCTTTCTGGTTGTCCATAACTATGCGGATTAAAAATATACGTTAAATTAAAGGTATAATATTATTACGCAAAACCTCACTTTCTGGTTCCCTCTTCTTTTGTGTAGGGACAGCCAGTTTTTGAAATAAAAGCACTATTTTGGTTCACACTTAGCCAAAAATGGAAAACGAGCAGGATCACATCGAATACATTACACGGCTGCTGGAGAGTAAGTCCACGGCTAAACAAAAAACGTATAAACACCTGGTTTCCGCATTTAAGATTCTGGCATCCGAATCGGAACGGATAATTAATGAGTTAGGCAAAAAGTCTCATCCGGGAGATGATGATGTTACCGTTTATTTCAAGCCAGTAGGTGATCATGAGTTCCATGTTAAAGTGGCGGCCGATCTGCTCATTTTTGTACTGCACACCAATGTGGTAACGTTCGATGCCGAGCATTTTGTAATGAAAGATTCGTACACGCAACAAAATGAATTCAACCGGTACTATGGGCAAATCATGATTTATAATTTTATGTCGGACTCACTCAAATTTAACCGCATTAATGATCCGGGTTATTTGCTGGCCAGGCTCATGGTGAATCACGAAAACCGTTTTTTTGTGGAAGGTGAAGGAAGGCTGTCATTTCTGTTTAATAAAGTTTCAGACGGACACCTTCAGGTTGAAAACCTGAATGCGCTGGTAAAACTTGCACTGGCAATAGCCATTGAAAATGATCTGATGGCGCCACCGTATCCGCAAGTCAGGTTTATTACACTGCACCAAAAAATTGAGCATACACCTGATTTAGGTGGCGGCCAGAAAATTGGTTTTAAAATGAGTTATCAGGACAAGACACGCGGTTGAATGACTTTCCAAAGTTCCGGTTTCATCCTAACTTGCCGCCATGAAAAGTATCCTTCCCTTTAAGCGAATTTTTCCAATTCTATTAATGCTGTTGGCGATAACGTTCACAGACTGCGCCTCAAACAAAAAGCATAAAAGGCTTAAACCCGGAAAGCCTATTCCCTGTCCGCAAAAGGATTGCTGATGAGGTTAAATAAAATCGTTATTGCTATTGATGGGTATTCAGCCTGTGGAAAGAGTACTACCGCCAAAGAGGTAGCTAAAATTCTTGGGTACCGATACATTGACTCGGGTGCCATGTACCGGGCCGTAACGCTTTACTTTCTCGATCACCATGTAGCGTTAACCAATCCCAAAGAAGTTGACCGCGCATTGCAACAAATCAGCATTGCGTTTAAGGTGAATGCTAAAAACATCACGGAAACGTTTCTTAATGGCTTAAGCGTTGAACAGGAAATCCGGCAGATAAGGGTGTCTGATCAGGTGAGCCCTGTTAGTGCTATAAAAGCTGTTCGTGAAGCTATGGTGGCACAACAACGTAAGCTGGGTAAGGAGAAGGGCATTGTTATGGATGGCCGCGATATCGGCACCGTAGTTTTTCCTCAGGCCGAACTAAAATTATTCATGACAGCCGATATGCTGGTGCGGGCCTTCCGCAGGCAGCGCGAATGGCTTGAGCAGGACAGGCTTATCGACCTTGATGATGTTATCGAAAACATAAAAAAGCGCGATCTGATTGACACTACCCGGGCTGAAAGTCCGCTACGACAGGCAGATGATGCGGAAGTGATTGACACCACCAACATTACTATTAGTGAACAGGTTGACCAGGTAATTCTGATGGCCATTTCCAAGGTGCTGAGTAGTGTAAAACCCTAACAATTTTTAAGCAAAAAAGTTGTCCACGGTATAATGAAAATCCGGCTTTATCCTGTATGAAAAAGCCTTTTTAATGTCAGATTAATCACTAATTTTGCCACGATTTAAATCAAAATTAACCCGTACCCATGGGCAAATTCATCCGGTTAAAGAAGGGCTTCGACATCAATCTTGCGGGCAAAGCCGCACCGAAAGTAGCATCAGCTGAACAACCTGAAACATTCGCCATAAAACCCACCGATTTTCATGGCATTTATATGCCGAAAGTAGTAGTACAGGAAGGTGAAACCGTTAAGGCCGGTTCTGTTCTTTTTCATGATAAGAAACACGAGAACATTGTGTTTACCGCTCCGGTAAGCGGGGAAGTAGTTGAAGTGAAGCGGGGAGAGAAGCGTAAGTTGCTGGAGATTAGAATACTGGCCGATAAAGCTGTTGAATATGTACAGTTCGATAAATTTTCAGTTTCTGATATTGTAAACCTGAAACGTGAGAAGGCGATTGACCAGTTATTGAACAGTGGTGTTTGGGTGAATATTGTTCAACGCCCATTTGGTATCGTTGCCGATCCGACTGAAAAGCCAAAATCAATTTTTATTTCTGCTTTTGATTCAAGCCCGCTGGCTCCTGATTATAACATCCTGTTTAAAGGTCAAGAACATTACTTTCAGGCAGGTGTAGATATTCTGAAGAAATTCACTTCAGGCCCTATTCATGTTAATGTTCATTCCGAGCGTGAAATTTCACCCCTTTTCTCACAAGTAAAAGGGGCGGAGTTAAACAAATTTTCAGGTCCACACCCATCAGGTTGTGTGGGCGTTCAGATTCACCATATTGATCCTATTAATAAAGGAGATGTAATCTGGACGGTCTCTCCCAACGGGGTTATTCAAATTGGTAAGCTTTTCCTGAATGGAGTTTACGATGCATCGAAGGTGGTGGCTGTTGCGGGTTCAGAAGTTAAAGAACCTCAATATTTTAATACGTACACAGGCGCTTCGGTGAAGAAGTTTATCGCGAACAACCTGAAGCAGGATCATGTGCGGGTTGTGTCGGGGAATGTCCTAACGGGTACAAGAATTGAAAAAGACGGTTATATCGGATTTTTCGATCAACTGGTAACCGTAATACCCGAAGGCGACTATTTTGAATTTTTAGGTTGGTTAAAACCAACCGTGAATAAGCTCAGCTTTCATCGAGCTTTCGGATTATTGTCTTTCCTTGCACCTAAAAAGGAATTTGTACTGGATAGCAATAACCGAGGTGAACCAAGGGCGTTTGTTCAGACGGGTGTATTTGAAAAAGTTACACCGATAGACATTTTGCCTACTTATTTGTTAAAGGCAATAGTTGCTGAAGATTACGATGAGATGGAAGCGTTAGGAATCTATGAAGTAATTGAGGAAGACCTGGCCTTGTGCGAATTTGTTGATGTTTCAAAACACAACGTGCAAGCTATTGTGAGAGAAGGAATAGATTTAATATCAAACAGTTGATATGAAGTTTTTACGCGATATATTAGATAAAGCCAAACACAACTTTGAAAGAGGTGGTAAGTATCAAAAATACTACTATGTATTTGAAGCACTGGACACGTTCAATTTTTCTCCGAATACGGTAACATCAATAAAGGGAGCCCAGGTTCGCGATGCCGTTGACTTGAAACGTCTGATGATGACGGTGGTGATTGCCATGGTCCCCTGCCTTGCCTTTGGTGTATGGAATGTGGGCTATCAGCATTTTATGGCGTTAGGTCAAACAGCAACAGCTAGTGAAATTATTACCATTGGACTAATTCAGGTTATTCCTATTGTATTAGTTGCGTATACAGCCGGTGGATTGGTGGAAGTAGTGTTCGCGATTTTTCGCAGGCACCCGATTAATGAAGGTTACCTGGTTACGGGTATGCTTATTCCATTGGTAATGCCTCCCAATATCCCGTTATGGCAGGTAGCTGTGGCGAGCATTTTTGCTGTCGTTATTGCCAAAGAAGCTTTCGGTGGAACCGGTATGAATATTTTAAACGTAGCCTTAACGGCTCGTGCCTTTTTGTACTTCGCCTACCCATTGCAAATTTCAGGTGAAGTGTGGACATATCTTCCTGAAGGTGCAAAAACAATAGCTGGCTATTCGGGAGCTACTCCACTGGCAGTTGCTGCACAAGCTTCTACCGATGGCGAAGGAGTAGTTCAGGCGTTCAACTCGTTTGGTTCGGGTTGGGGAGAAAACCTCTACAGCTTCAGTAACATGTTTTTTGGTTTCATGCCAGGAAGTATCGGAGAAACCTCAACGCTGATGTGCCTGATTGGTGCTTTTATATTAGTTGCCACAGGTGTTGGCAGTTGGAAAATAATTGCCGGTGTATTTTTAGGCGCGTGGGGAATGGGTGCTTTTCTGAACCTGGTTGCTGTTAATGAATTTATGGCCATGCCTGCGCACTATCACCTGGTAATTGGTGGCCTGGCTTTTGGTGCGGTGTTTATGGCCACCGATCCGGTAACGGCCACACAAACGGAATCCGGTAAATGGGTTTACGGATTGCTTATTGGTTTACTAACGGTGTTAATTCGGGTGTTCAATCCGGCTTACCCGGAAGGTATTATGCTGGCAATATTATTCATGAACGTAATGGCGCCATTGATTGATTATGTAGTAGTAAGTGCAAACAAAAAACGTAGATTAAGCCGTGCGACAGTCTAATTTATATATTGTATTATATGCCGCAGCCCTCACCGTTGTTTGTGGAGGCTTGCTGGCGCTTGCTTCTGAAGGTTTGAAAGAGAGGCAACAAGTTAATATAGAACTTGAGCAGAAGAAGAATATACTTTCTACGGTGATGGATTTGCCGAAAGGCGCTAACGTTGAAGAGCTGTATGCTAAAAAAGTAAAATCCTTTGTGGTAGATGCAAAAGGAAAGGAAGTAGAGGGTGTTCAGGCTAAAGATGTAGTGGTGTTGGCAGAATACAAAAAACCTGCAGATCAGCGCATGTTGCCGGTGTACGAATTCAGAGATGAAAGTAATCCTGAAAAAATTGATTTCGTGGTGTTACCTGTATTCGGTTTTGGACTTTGGGATAACATCTGGGGATTTGTAGCCCTTCAATCCGACTTAAACACCATTCAGGGCGTTTCTTTTCAGCACAAAGCGGAGACACCCGGCTTAGGCGCACGCATTGACTCCCAGGATATTCGTGATCGTTACAAAGGGAAGTCCATTTATGATGAAAGCAATCTGGTATCGGTGGTGATGATGAAAGGTGAAGGCGTTGACTATTCCACGGACGCACACAAGGTTGATGGCATGTCGGGGGCTACCCTTACGGCCAAAGGCGTAAATAACATGCTTACCCAATACCTTTCATTGTACGAGAATTATTTAAAGGGTATCAAGGCAACTAACGATATAAGCTTATGAGTACGGAAGTAGCTGAAGTAAAAGAGGTAAAAAAATCGGAACCGCTTTTTTCCAAGAAAAACAGAAAACTGGTTTCAAATCCATTGGATATTGATAACCCGATTACCGTTCAGGTTTTGGGTATTTGCTCAGCGTTGGCTGTAACAACTCAAATGAAACCTGCATTCACCATGGCGGTGAGTTTGGTGGTAGTGTTGATTGCCTCCAGTCTTGTTATTTCTGCGTTGAGGAACACTATTCCTTCACGGATTCGCATTGTGGTTCAGTTGGCCGTTATAGCGACCTTTGTAATCCTGGTTGACCAGGTGCTAAAGGCCTATGTTTATGACATTTCGAAACAGCTATCGGTGTTTGTGGGATTGATCATTACGAACTGTATCGTGATGGGTCGGCTGGAAGCATTTTCAATGGGTAACAAACTTGGCCCATCCTTTCTTGATGGGTTAGGTAATGGTTTAGGATATGGTATTATTCTGATGATTGTAGCTTTTTTCCGTGAGTTTTTAGGATCAGGGGCTGTATTTGGATTTAAAGTATTTGAATCGATTGGCCTGCATTATCCCGGTAACGGATTGATGCTGTTGCCAGCCGGTGCCTGTATTGTGGTGGGTGTCATCATTTGGGTTCAGCGTTCATTAAATGGTTATCGCGAGGGTTAATTAAAAAGCACTATGGAAAATTTAATCAGCATCGGAGTACGATCCATTTTTATCGACAATATGATTTTTGCCTATTTTTTAGGCATGTGCTCATACCTGGCAGTTTCCAAAAAAGTGAAAACAGCTTTTGGTTTGGGTGTTGCTGTGATCTTTGTATTGGGCTTTACGGTACCTATAAACTGGTTGATACAAAATCATGTTTTAAATCAAGGATCGCTGGCGTGGATTAGTCCTGAATTAGCCACGGTCGATCTTACCTTTCTTCAGTTTATTGTTTTCATTGCAGTAATTGCTTCCATGGTTCAGTTAACTGAGATGGCTATTGAGAAATTCTCGCCTGCACTTTATGGATCACTCGGTATTTTCCTTCCACTGATCGCGGTAAACTGTGCTATTCTTGGGGGTGCGTTATTTATGGTTGGCCGTTCTTATACGTTACCGGAAGCTACCGTATTCGGACTAGGCTCAGGCATCGGATGGTTGCTGGCCATTGTGGCGTTAGCGGGTATTCGCGAAAAAATGAAGTATTCCAACGTTCCTGGACCACTTCGTGGATTGGGTATTACTTTTATTTTGGTGGGCTTAATGTCGCTTGGCTTCTTAAGCTTTATGGGATTTTCCCTTTAAGAAAATATATAAAATTATCTCGAAGGCTTCCGGTCCGAATAGGATGGAAGCCTTTTTAATTAAAAACACATGGAAACAACCTTTAGAAAAGTTATCCGCTACTTTTTTAGCGGCTTGGTCTTTATTGTGCCGTTAGCGGCCACGGCTTATGTTATTTATATTTCATTCACCTGGCTTGATAACCTGTTAGGATTGCCTTATCCGGGTTTAGGCTTTGTGATTGTTCTCAGTGCCATTACAGTCTTTGGGTATTTCACTTCCAACTTAGCTTTTAAAACGTTCTCTACATGGTTTGATCATGGCATGAACCGCATACCGATGGTGAAGCTGATTTACTCTTCCATAAAAGATTTGATAGGCGCATTCGTGGGTGATAAAAAGAAATTCAGCAAGCCCGTGCTGGTACTTTTAAATAAGGAGAATAATGTTCACCAAATTGGTTTCGTAACGCAATCCGACCTGAGTGAGCTGGGGTTAAAAGATATGATCTCTGTGTACTTACCGCACGCTTATAATTTTTCTGGTGATCATTTCGTGATTTCCAAAGACCGGGTAACGCCTCTGAATATTTCAGGCCCTACGGCTATGAAGTATGTGGTTTCTGGTGGTGTCTCGGGTTTTAAAAAGGATCTTACTTAGTCTTTAACCGCTACTGCAATCTTTGAATCGGCTGTGCCGTAGTACAGGAACCATCTGTTTTTAAAATAAACAAGTCCTTCCACGAAACAAACATTGTTCACTTGCCCGGTGATTTCGTAGTCTTTATCAGGCGTGAGGAAATAATTTTCTGAGCGCGTTATTACGTTTGCAGGGTTGTCAGCGTGCAGAAGAATCTGTCCCACAGCATAATTACCATCCGGCAAATTTTTATCGCCTGTTGATAGTTTATTACGGCTGTTATAAATCAAAAGAATACCATCCTCCTTTACCATAGCATGAGGTCCTGGCTCCACCAAATCACTATCGAACATGCCCTCACGTGGTCCGAAAACTTTCACTAATTCACCCTGATCATCTACCACTGGTTCCCAATCTAACAGGTTTGTAGAGGTGGCCAGAAAAATATGCGTGTCACCCCAATACATATAATATTGGTTATTGATTTTAGTAGCGACAAACCTACTTTCTTTTTGCGTGGTGATGATGGCTCCCGACTTCGACCACAACTCAGGCTGACTCTTAAAAGCTAAGCCGTGCTTGGTCCAGTGAATCAAATCATCTGAAGTAGCAACACAAAGCCTGGCCAAATTTCCATCGTATGCCGTGTAGGTAAGAATGTAACGCCCGTTTTCATCCTCTACTAGTCTTGGATCTTCCACACCACCTTCCCACTCGTAAATCTTCATACTGTCCTCATCCGGATAAAATACAGGTTTCGGCATGCGTTCGAAATGCAGACCATCTTCACTAACGGCAAGTCCGAGGCGGGAAGTGCCTGCATGCTTGCCAACTACATCTTCTGCACGATAGAGGAGGTAAATTTTTCCATCACGCACCACGGCACTTGGGTTAAATACATCTTTCTCTTCCCATTGAACTGTATCCTTTCGAACCGGACAGTAAAATGTAGTATGTTCCTGAGGTTCGAGTACCGGGTTTACCGAATCAACCTTCACAAAAGAACCAAGCTGCCAGGATGTGTTTTCTTCTTGTAATTTTTTTTGAGTGCAGGCTGCAAGCATTAATAGGGCAGCAGATAATGCAGTAAGTTTTCTCATCATCAACCAAGGTACGATAAAATGATTAGAGAACTCTCTGCGGCAGTGAGAACCTATTCTGATTTTTACCGCAGAGACGCAATGGCGCAGAGTTAATGCGGATTATTTCTTCTTTGTGTCTCCGCGCCTTTGCCGTTAATTTCTCGACTTTAAGATTTTATCGTTGAGGCTGAGCTATATGAATTAGCTGATAACCCCTGAGCCAATCAACTCATCGCCTTCATACCACGAAGCAAATTGCCCTGGCGTGATGGCCTTCTGCGGTTTATCAAAAATGATATATAAACCTTTTTCTTTTTTGTGCAAAGTACACGACTCAAGTGGTTGGCGATATCGGATACGCGCCATGTAATTTCTGGATTCGCCCACCAAGAGTTTTAAATCCTCGCGAATCCAATGTTCATCTTCGTTCGGTACAAATAGACCTTTCCGATACAAACCGGGATGATCCTCACCAAGCCCCATGTACAAAATGTTATGTTCGGTGTCTGTTCCAATAACAAATAATGGTTTTGGCTGACCACCAATGTTCAAACCTTTGCGTTGTCCGATGGTATAATAATGCGCCCCCTGATGTTCGCCCACCACTTCACCTAATTCGGGTCCGTAGATGAAAGGTTCTGAAAGATGAACAAGATCATCCATAGATTGACCATTGTTAAAAAGGGTTGCATCGGAAGGTATAACAATAGCTTTTCCTTTTTTGGACTCCAACCGTTGTTGCAGAAAATCGGGGAGGTGCACCTTACCGACAAAGCACAATCCTTGCGAATCTTTTTTAGCTGCCGTAGCCAGTCCTGCTTTCTTTGCAATTTCACGCACTTCGGGTTTCAGGAGCTCGCCCACTGGAAAAAGTGCTTTTGATAATTGTTCCTGCGTAAGCTGACAGAGAAAATAACTTTGATCTTTATTCGGATCTTTTCCGGCTAGCAACCTGTAGATCTTCTTTCCATTCTGTTCAACTTCTTCTCTTCGTGCATAATGACCGGTGGCCACATAATCTGCACCAAGCTTTAGGGCAGCTTTAAGAAAAATATCAAATTTTATTTCGCGGTTGCAGAGTACATCAGGGTTAGGCGTACGCCCGTGCTTGTATTCGGCAAACATGTAATCAACTATTCGCTCTTTATATGCCGCACTGAGATCAATGGCTTGAAAGGGAATGCCCAGGTGCTGTGCCACAATCATGGCATCGTTGCTATCATCAAGCCAGGGGCATTCGCTGGAAATAGTTACCGAGTCGTCATGCCAGTTTTTCATGAACATACCGATGACCTCATAGCCTTGCTCTTTTAATAAATAAGCGGCTACGCTTGAATCAACACCACCGGATAAACCGACTACAACTCTTCCTTTCATGTTTTTTTGAGCTTCAAGCTGTTTACTGCCTAACTGAAGCTTGCAGCCAGGGGCTTAAGGCTTTTATAACCTAGTTTATACCTATTCATTAATTAACTGATTCACGATTTCATTAAACCGCTCCTTGGTTTCTGCATAATAAGAGCCTGTTCCCGGACCCGAAAAGCCAGTATGGATGTGCTTCACCTGGCCATCTTTGCCTACAAAGATAGTGGTTGGAAAGGCAATAACCTGATTAAGTGCAGGAAGCGATTCGCTGGCATTGGTGTTGGTGCCTGCAATTGCGATTTCGTAGGGAACCCCCAGCTTTTCTTTCATTTTCTTTATCCGTCCGCTAGCGTAATCAAAATCAGCTTTTTGTTCGTAAGCCAGCCCAATAATTTCAACACCTCGGTCTTTGTTTTTGGGATACCATTCGGTTAGAAAACGGGTTTCATCCATGCAGTTCGGACACCATGAACCAAGAATCTGCACCACCACAACTTTGTTTTTAAAGCGTTCGTCCTGAAGAGACACTGGTTGTCCATTCGTATCCGGAAAGGTAAACTCGAGAGTAGAGTATCCAGCCTTTAAATAGGTTAGCGATTTGGAAACGGGAGGCTTAGCCTGGTCATCCTTGATTCCTATCCATTTTCGGTTTCGCGATTTTCCCAGCCAATGAATCCCCGAAAGGGTATCGTTTGACTTAACCGCATTAAAAATATAGAGGTGGTTTCCATCAAATCCGCTCAGCCAAAGCGTATCGTTTGCTACGTTTCCTTCCAGGTAACGATAATCACCGGTAGGGGTAAGGAATGTTCCTTCCGCGTAGTTGCCTTTTTGAGTGATGATACCCAATGCATCAACCGTATTGGTTTCATTAAAAAACTGCACAGCATATTTTCCGGAGAAATCAGCAACAGAAGCGGTAGTGTCGGTTGGGACAAACCGATAATCTTTACCACGTGTAGCCTTAAACGGAATGCGGTAATTATCAGCGTATTGGATGATAAAGAGTCCGTTCATTTCCGTTCCGTTAATTGCTGCTTTGAATACCGCATCGAAAATATGGACGTTCATAATGATGGAATCAGGAGTTACTTCAACCTCATCCAGGTATAACCGTTCCAGGCCGTTTCTAATCCAGGCCACATACTGGCCTTCTTTTTTCTCCAAATCGAATGAAAAAGGAAGTTCCTGCCCCTGTAATTCGAGTACCGCCCGCCAGGTTCCCGTAGGGGTACCAATATTTTCTGAACCGGAACAAGCCATAAACAAAAGCATTAAAATCGGAAAAAGGCGCATAGAATATTGGGTTAAAGGTTGACAACAGGCTTTTGCGCTAAAATGTTCATTACTGAATTGACCTAAAATCGAGGTTTTTGTAGTGCAGTCGTATTTACTCTGTGTATGAGTCTCGTTTAGTACGCATGAGTCTCGTTTAGTCTGAGAAATGACAGTTTAACTGAATTTTATATGATTTATGGGAAAAAATGTAAAAAAGTGGGTGAAAGTGGTTGAAAGTGGTTTAAAAATACTTATGTTTGTTTAAGTAAGGAATGGACAACCACTACGTCAATGACCTTTTTCACCAGTGAATATGAAAGTAAGCTCGATGCCAAAGGCAGGTTAGTACTGCCTGCGCGCGTAAAAGCCCAGCTTCCCGAAGGGGATAGTGAGTTGGTGCTGCGCAAGGGTTTTGAGCTTTGCCTCATACTCTACCCTATGGTGGAATTCAAAAAGGTGTTCTCTAAAATTTCCGGATTGAGTGAGTTTAACGAGGAGTACCGTACCCTTCAACGCAACTTTTTCAGTGGCACGGCCACAGTTGAACTGGATGGCAACGGTCGTTTTTTACTCCCCAAAAACATGCTCACCTATGCCCAACTCGAAAAGGAAGTAATGTTGGTAGGCATGGGCAACAAGGTAGAAATCTGGAACCCTACGCTCTACGAGAAGCACCTCATAGCAGACCCAAGTGAGTTGTCAAAACTGGCGCAGAAATACCTTGATGTGTAGTGAACATGATATCGGATTATCACAAGCCGGTCATGCTCCCCGAATGTATCGAAGCGTTGAATATACACCCCGATGGAACGTACGTAGATGCGACTTTCGGAGGAGGCGGACATAGCCAGGCTATGTTGGAATGCATAAAAGGTGGACGATTGATCGCTTTTGATCAGGATGAAGATGCCCAGCGTGAAGCAAAAAAAATCACGCACCGTTCTTTTACATTTTGTCTTGCCAATTTCAGTTACCTCAAACGGTTTTTGCGGGTGCATGGAGTTACACAGGTAAACGGCATACTGGCCGACCTGGGGATTTCATCGCACCAAATTGATGAACCGCTTCGTGGGTTCTCAACCCGCTTTGATGGTCCGCTGGATATGCGAATGGATGGTTCAGGTTCGCTTACCGCTGCACACGTCATCAACACATATGATGACAGTGCATTGCATAAAATACTTGGTATGTATGGTGAAGTGCGAAATGCCAAAACGGTAGCGAAGGCTATGGTACAGGAACGAATCACCAAACCTTTTACACGCACAGACGAATTGAAGGCATTACTCGCGCGGTTTGCTCCACGCGGCAAAGAAAATAAATACTTCGCCCAGGTGTTTCAGGCGCTACGCATTGAAGTGAATAACGAAATGCAGGCCCTTGAAGATTTTTTGCACCAGGCGGGCGAAGTGATGGAACCGGGAGGACGGTTGGTGGTCATGTCATATCACTCATTGGAAGACAGGATGGTTAAGAATTTTATTAATAAAGGCAAAGTGTACGGAGAAGTGGAGAAGGATTTTTATGGAAATGTTTTAAAGCCTTTTGAAGCCCTGAATCGCAAACCGATTGAAGCTTCGGAGGACGAAATAAAAGAGAATAAAAGAGCACGAAGTGCAAAGTTGAGAATTGCTCAAAGGAAATAGTTGGGAGTTTTTAGTTGATAGTTGTTTGGCAAAAGGTTACTGGCAAACTATCAACGAAGAACTAACAACCAAGAACGAAAAAGATGACAGACAATAAATTCAGAATTGAACCAACCTTAAAAAGCTCCGGCCGGAGTAAGGGGAGTGGTGTATTTTCTACCATCGAAAAGAAACTTAAGCTGGAGAATTATTTCGAGGAGGGCTTTCCGGTACAACACCTGCCTAAAATGATTTTCATCATGGTGTTAGGGCTTCTGTATATCAGCAATACACACTTTGCCGAGAAAACTGTTCGTAAAATCAATACCATGCAAGCTGAAGTAGAAGACCTACGGGCGGATTATACTACTATGAAAGCGGACCTGATGTATGCCAGTAAGCAATCGGAAGTAGCACGCAAGGTGAATGCTTATGGCTTAAAGGAAACATTGAAACCACCTTTTAAAGTTGTCGTGAAAAAAAGTGAATATTAAGAAATCCATATTGCTGCGTGTTCGGGTAGCCTTCCTCTTTGTGATGCTGTTTGCTGTTGCCGTAGTGGTGAAGATCAGCCACATACAAATGGTAGAGGGTGAGAAGTGGGTGGAAATGGGTGAGCAGATTTCTTTTGATTATAAAAAAGTTAAAGCTACCCGTGGTAACATCTATTCAGATAATGGAAGTTTATTGGCAACCTCATTACCATTCTATAAAGTAGCTTTTGATGCTACCCTTCCTAACGAAAAAATATTTAAGGAAGGTGTTGACTCATTGGCGCGTAAACTCTCAGCGCATTATAAAGACAAGCCTTACCACGAATATAAACGTATGCTCATCGATGCCCGCTCGTCAGATAAGCAGTATATTATCGTTAATCGCAAGCAAATCAGCTATCAGGATAAAAAGAAAATGACCGAATGGCCTATCTTCCGCGAAGGTCGCTTGCGGGGTGGAGTAATCTTTGAAAAGGTAGATGTTCGGTATCGTCCATTTGCTAATCTGAGTAAGCGTACTATCGGATTTGTGAACGAAAATGAAAAGGGTGCCGGACTGGAATATAGTTTCAATGATCAGCTCAGTGGGCAGGATGGTTATGCGTATTATCAAAAAATTGCAGGTGGTGTTTGGAAACCTGTCTTTGATACTGAAAATGTAAAGGCTGTTAATGGATTGGATATCCAAACAACCATGGATATCAATCTTCAGGATGTTTCTGAAACAGCTTTGTATAAAGCCATGATGCAGCACAATGCTGATGATGGACTGGTGGTGGTGATGGAAGTAAAAACCGGTGCTGTAAAAGCCATTGCAAACCTAAGCAGCGATGGTCGCGGAAACTTTTATGAAAAATTCAATTTCGCTACCGCTGGATTGTTTGAACCGGGCTCAACTTTTAAACTGGTAACCATGATTGCCTTATTGGAAGACAGCAATATGGAACTTACCGATAGCATCGATACGGGTAATGGAGAATTCATGTTTTACAAAAGCACCGTACGCGATCATGAAAAAGGTGGCTTGGGAAAAATAACCGTTCGTCAGGCATTTGAACATTCATCGAATGTGGCTATGGCCAAACTGGCAGATAAGAACTTCGGATCCCGGCCACAGAAATTCATGGATCATGTTGAGAAGTTAAAACTACACCAGCCTTTAGGTATTCAGATTGCCGGTGAACCTCATCCTAAATTCAAATGGCCAGGCCAAAAAGGTTGGAGCGGTATAAGTCTTCCCTGGATGGCGTATGGCTACGGAATTGAAATAACACCGCTGCACACGCTGGCGATGTACAATGCAGTAGCGAATGATGGAAAAATGATCAGGCCTGTTTTTGTGGAATCTGTAAAGCGTGCTGATCGGGAAAAGGAAAATTTTGAAACCGATGTGATTGTCAGCAAAATATGTTCTGATAAAACACTGAATAAAGTGAAACTTCTGCTGGAGGGCGTGGTAGAGAACGGCACGGCTAAAGGAATAAAAGGAACACACTATCGCATTGCCGGTAAAACCGGAACAGCACAAATTCTCGCCAACGGAAAATATACCAAAAAGTACATAACCTCATTTGTTGGATATTTCCCTGCTCATGCTCCAAAATATAGCGCTATCGTACTGATCAAAAACCCCAGGGGATGGCATCAATATGGAAGTAATGTAGCAGCTCCGGTATTTAAAGAGATTGCAGATAATATTTATTCCCGCGACATCAACCTGCACCTTGCCATGGAGAAGAAGTATGTGCCACCCGGTGTGTTTCCAGTTATTCGCGCGGGCAATCAGGAAGAACTTACCATGCTTTGTAATACACTGGGTATTTCCAATCACTCTTCGTCTGAAGAAGATTGGGTACGTAGTTCAATAAATGGAAACTCCATTAACTGGAAGAAAAATACAATTGGTCAGGG
>CAZQXC010000047.1:0-16853 GCA_964597075.1 uncultured Roseivirgaceae bacterium
AGGATGGAAACGTTCAGCACCAAAAGCCAGAACTTCCTACCGCTGGATTTCTTACTTTTTTAATATTTTTTCGTAGGTAGCCCGATTCGTTGGATCCATGGTGGTGATCAGGTCATAGGCTTCTTTGCGCACATTTAATTCTCCTTCTGAAAACAAATTGGCCAATTCTTGTGATTTAGTATCAAAAAATGAAATGAGGATAATTGCATTGGGATTAATATCGCGGGCTTTTTTTATATCCTTTAATCCCTTTAGGATGATTAGCCTGCTGTTATCCGGGTCTTTCTCATAGGTATCAAGTGCCAGGCGATGGTAGGTATAAGCATTTTTACGAACATCAGTGAATTGGGGATTTATCAGATTTTCATTTAGCCAGTATCGGTTTCGAATACTGCCTACTGGCTGCCATCCTGCCTGATTGGAAGATTGGGCATTATTTATAACCTGAAGGGCACGTTGGAAGTATAAGGTGCCGCCAAGTTCACTGAAAGTATCATAGTCCATGCCTAAAATTGTATAGGCATAGTACGCCAGCATGGAGGTAATATTAGAGGTGAAATTATTGTCATTAAATTCAAGGGGTATTGTTTCCAGGTATTGAAAATCCCACTCCCGGTCAGCAAAGTTGAAAATAAGACTATTGTAATTCGTGTTATAGACAGGACGTGCGGCCTGAACCTGCACAGAAGCATTGAACACACCTATGGCTGGCATATCGTTGATGTTAATTAAAATGCTGCAATTTATTTTTTCATGGACCAGGTAATTTTCATTTGTCCATTTTCGTGTATTAAGAAACTGCTGGAAAGCATTTTTCATGTCTGTAAATACAGCCCGATCGGTGGTTTGTACTCTTGGACCAACATTAATAGTAACGATGCAATTTATTTCCTGAGCTCGAAGTGAAGCTCCTATCAAAAGTATGAATATGTACAGCGCCAGACTACGCATGTAGTTTTTCAACAATCACCTGTACAATATCTTCTGCTAATTCCTTTTTACTTTTTAGGCTAAATGAGCGAACCTGTTGCTGCCGATCAATAATAATGATTTTATTAGTGTCATAGCCAAAACCAGCTCCCGGATCGTTAAGCGAATTGAGCACAATCAAATCGAAATTCTTTGTTTCGAGTTTTTTTAATGCATTTGCTTTTTCGTTCTCAGTTTCTAGTGCAAATCCAACCATAAATTGATTGTTGGATTTTTCCTGCCCTAGCGTGGCCGCAATGTCATGAGTCTTAACTAATTCAATAGAAAGGGTTTTATCTTTCTTTTTGATTTTCTGCTCTGCTTTGCTAGCAGGTCTATAGTCGGCTACTGCTGCTGCAAAAACGGCAATATCAGTTTTAGGGAATATATCAATGCAGGCAGTATACATTTCTTTGGCTGAAGTTACCTGTTGAACGTGAATTCCTTTATGAATAGTATCTAAGGATGTCGGCCCGGTAATTAAATGAACTTTCGCGCCTTGCCGGGCGAGTGATTCGGCAAGGGCATACCCCATTTTTCCAGAGGAATGATTGCCAATAAAACGAACCGGATCAATAGCCTCATAGGTTGGGCCAGCCGTTACCAGCGCAGTTTTGCCGGAAAGGGGTTGTTTTTTATTAAAGAACTCAGCCAGATAGGTAAGTATTTCTTCGGGCTCTGCCATGCGGCCGGTACCTATAAGTCCACTGGCCAGTTCACCATAAGTCGGATTAATAATAAGGTTGCCAAACTGCTTTAGTTTTTCCAGGTTAATTTTTGTGGATGCATGTTGAAGCATATCCAGGTCCATCGCAGGAGCCAGCATAACTGGGCACCGCGCGGATAGGTACACGGCTACTAAAAGGTTATCACAGATACCATTGGCCATTTTACTCACCGTATTGGCACTTGCCGGAGCAATAATCATGGCGTCTGCCCAAAGACCTAATTCAACATGATTGTTCCATTGCCCGGTGTTGTCTTTGATGAATTCGGACAATACCGGATTTTTTGATAGGGTGGAAAGGGTGAGTGGTGTAATGAAATCTTTAGCGGAAGCAGTTAAGATAACTTTTACTTCCGCGCCAGCCTTCACAAGCAAACGTACAAGAAAAGCAGATTTATAAGCAGCAATGCTACCGGTAATACCAAGTATTATTTTTTTACCGTGCAGCATCGCTGGTTATCATTGTTCTGTAGTAGTCTCTGTTTCTTCGCGTAAGCGGTGATTCAATTTTCCCTCTAAAAATTCTTCTGTTGCCGTATTAGTAGGTTTAGGCATGCGCTCGTAGAATTTTGAGATCTCAATTTGCTCACGATTTTCAAACACCTCTTCCAGGTTATCAACGGTAGTAGCGAATTCTGCCAATTTACTGTTAAGTTCTTCTTTTATGTTAACAGCAATCTGGCGTGCGCGCTTAGAAATAACCACTACCGATTCGTAAAGATTACCGGTTGGTTCCGCAATTTTTTCAAGGTCGCGGGTAACAATAGAAGGTTGAATAGCCATAATAATTATGTATTTAAGTTTTTAAATTTAGTAAGTTTTTCAAGACTGTCAGTATACATTTTTTCAGCATCCTTTAAGAAAGCACTGCTTGGATAGCGATCAATAAATTCGATATAAATGTTCACTACTTCCTGATAGCGTTCACGCTGTTTTGTGTAAATACTTTGCTCTGCAAGTTGGTATTGTGAAGCGATAATCAGGTAACGCGCCTCTTCCAGATGTTTGGAGTCTGGAAAGTTATCCTGAAAATTCTTTAGCGCCACTACAGCTGCCTTGTACTGACGCATCCGATAATATTGTTTTGCATTATCAAAACCTTTTTGATCCAACCTGTCCTGGGTAGTAAAAATTACATCCAAAGCCTGCTCCCTGTATTTACTGGTTGGGTAGCGGTTCAGAAATTCCTGCATCGAGGCCATGGCTTCTATACTGCCGGTCTGGTCAAGGTTTGAGCCTGGTGACGATTTGAAAAGCGAATACGCATACATATACCTGGCTTCTTCTGAAAGACCACTACGTCCGTACGTTTCATAAAAAGCTCGGAATTGCTCAGATGCCAATAGATAAAGCCTTTCATGGTACTGGCAATACGCCAGGTAAAACTGGGCTTTTTCGGCCTCCGGTAATCCCCTGATGATTGGCATAACCTGTTCCAATAAAACGGAGGCCTTATAAAAATCTCTTTTATCGTAATACCTCATAGCGGCCTCGTATTTCACGCGCCAATCTGGGTTTTTCTCAATTTTCCTGAACTTGCTGCATGAAACTGCTAAAAGCAGTAGAAGAAACAGAGTAATTCTAGACGATGGTATCCGCATAAGCCCGCAAATATAGCATATCACATGAAATCATTAAAACGATTGAAATTGCGATTACCTTATAGCAGAAAATGAAAAATTAACGTTTTACAATGAGTTTTCGGGTCATCACCCCCTCATTGTCCAAATACAGCGTATAGAAGTAAATTCCAGCCGTAAATTCATCGGCTCTGATTTTGACTTTACTGTCAAAAAATGGTAGCTCATACTCCGATAAAGCACTTCCTAAAATGTTATGAATCACAATTTTAGCCTTCACTTCATCCGCTAAAAGGCGGTATTCGATGTGGGCAAAGTCAGTAACCGGATTGGGATAAACATCATGAATAATAATAAAGCGGGATGAGTAAATGTCGTTTTTAACGGGTTTCTCCTCTATACTAAAATTTAATTCTATCCCGTATGATTCAAGTTGGTTTGCTTTGTTGTAGACGATATACTTTACTGTACTGAATCCCGGAACTAACCCTGCTTCCAGTGCCAATGCTAAATTTTGAATGGTTTGACTCGGTTCGATTCGTAGCGTAAAGTCCTCAGGCTGTTCGTTTTCACAGTTTCCAGTAGGACATATGAAGCTTTTTTGGGTGCTACCAATTTGTGATGCTTCCTTTGTAATAATCACGGTAATAGCTTTGTCGGACGTGTTCCGGATCTGAATCGGAACTTTGATAAGCTCGCCTATATAGCCCTTGTAATTCTCTGATATCCCAACGAGTTCAAAGCTTTGGGCTTGAATGATGAGGGTACTGAGTAAAACACTATAAGCCAGGAGTAGAGTCTTCTTCATAAATTAATTGTATGAAGTTTTTCAAAATTTAGCTTTTTTAGCCGCATTTCATAGGAAAAGCCTTAAAATTTATAAGAAGGTAACAATAATTTAAAGTTGGCTTCGTTCGGGCCGGTCCTCAGGCAAAAGGTCTTTCTTCTTTACCACATCTTCTTTAGCTGGCCGGTTATCGATTCTCCATTCAAAACCACCTAAAAGCATATCGTCTTCTTTTAGCTCATGGGGAGGAATAAAATCGGCTTCCGGCTTAACATAAAAACTGAGGTTATTTACGCGGGCCTCTTTAAACCGGATAATAATGTTGCTGCAGATTATTTTGTTCATTCCCATGAGTAAACTGGTTTTGTCCTCCAGGGCAAAATAAATACTCTCACCGTTTCCTTCTACGTTAACCTGATGAAGTTGATTATTTTTAAATAACGCTGTCATCTTTCGTCCCTTAATCTGGTTGAAATTTTTGAGCGTATCTGTAGAGATGACAAAAGAATTAGCAACAAGAAAAATTTTACTGATGGTGTTGTTCTCAATAAGCATGCTGATAGTATCAGCCGTCATTTGGTTCCCTGCCGTCCATAGTGCAGGCGCTCTGTATAAGAGCATAATCGAATCTGCCTGGCGATATTCTAAGGAGTCGGCAAGCCCCTGAATATCATTTTTGAAAATCTTTACATTTTCATACGCCAATAACCTTTTTTTAGCAGGATCTTCACTATCTATAGAGACCAATGTATCTGCCGACATGAACAATGTATCGCCTTCATCGGTCACTTTAGTAAGCCAAGCGTTTGTAAAAACTTTCGCAATATTATTTCGCTTATCGAAAAGGGCATCATCACCATAAATAATCAGGTTTTCTTCTTTGTGTGTCATCACCACATTACCTGCTAGGGTGTAGAACTTCCGCAGATCGTCCAGCTTTATTTTATTTCCGGTTAAGGTATAGGATTGCGACTCCGCCTGACCTTGCTTGATATCGGATTGCTGAGCTTGTGTGTCGTACTCACCGCCTTCATACACAAATGTATTTCCCTCTTTATCTACCACGGTAGTTTCTGTTCTGAAGTAGATAATTTTTGTTCGTGAGTTGTATTGAAGTGAGTCAGATTTCATATTATAATCTGGATTTACTACCACCACATTTTTTTTGAAAGAGGCAATGTTTGAGCCTACCTGGTAGTATCCTTTGTTGCTGGTGAGTACGTTAATGCTGTCAACCAGTCGGCCCTGGTTAAAATAATAGGCTTCATTCTTTACCCGATCAAAATCAAGATAATCTGTATAAAGGGTGGCCATAGCAAGTTTGGTGAAAACAACGTTGTTACGAAGTTTGGCCATTCTGGTATTGCCGTTGTACTCTGCGCGTGAAGAAGTAATGGTTACGGAATCGCCTTCGAGTATTCGTACATGTCCAAAAGCCTCCACAATGTTTTTACCTCTGAAAAAAAGGGCAGAGTCGCAATAGATGATGGTTTTACTTTGTTCAAAGATGACGTTACCGAGTACCCGGTCAAACCTTTCGCCATCCTTTACACCCCCAATAAGCCGATCTGCTTGCTTTAAGGTTACTTTGTTTTGAGCCCATAGCGATCCGGAAGAGATAAGGATTATTAAGAGGAAACATGAGCGCATGGCGCCAAAATTAACCAAAAAGTTGCTGTGTGCTAAAAACCTCATGTCGGGCGCTGTATCTTTGGTCCGTGCAAGAGCAATTTCTGAACCATATTGATAAGTATAAGCTCTTTAAAGAGGAACAGCGCATTCTTCTGGCGGTAAGTGGCGGGCTGGATTCTATAGTCATGCTGAAGTTGTTTATGGAGGCGGGATTTCAAATAGGAATTGCTCACTGTAACTTCCAGCTCAGGGGCAAAGAATCGGATGAGGACGAAAGGTTTGTGAGGGACTACTGCAAAAAACATAACCTGCCTTTCTTCCATAAGCGGTTCAATACAGTGGAGTATGCGCGTGAAAACCGTATTTCCAAACAAATGGCCGCCCGCGAACTTCGCTATGCATGGTTTGCCGAAGTATTGGATCAGGAGGGGTTTGATTTAATAGCAACAGCCCACCAATTAAACGATTCGATTGAGACCATCCTTCTAAACTGGATTAATGGAAGTTCATTGGAGGGCTTTACAGGCATCCCCGTTAGGAATGGAAAGATTATTCGTCCGTTGTTGTACGCTACCCGCGCGGATCTTGAGCACTATGCAAAAAATAACAACCTTGAGTGGCGGGAGGACTCCAGCAACAGTACCACCGATTATCAACGAAATTTTATTCGTCATAAGATCACACCCTTGTTATATGAACTGAATCCCTCAATGGAAAATACAGTTCAGCGTGGACTGAATAAACTGGCTGGGGAAAAGGAGTTTTTTGAGTTGGCTTTTGAGAAGTGGAAGAATGAGTATGTAGATCATGCTTTGGAAAAAATCACAATAGGCAAGGGAGCATTCGAACGGTTACCTCATGGTGCTTCTATACTTCACCGGTTAATTAATCACCTCGGCTTTAACTACGATGTCTGTGTTTCTATTTTGGAAGCCCTTCACGGTCAGTCCGGTAAGAAATTCATAGGCGCGGCTCATGATTTGGTTATTGATCGCGATGAACTGATCCTGATTCCGAAAGTTGATTTATGGAAGGATGTAAGCATTCAGGAAGGACAACGTCAGGTAATAATGGGATCTTGGTGCATGGAGTTAATGGAAGCTGGGGCATTCCATACTACTGACAACCTGGAAGCTGTAGTGGATGTTGATAAGATCAAATTTCCCCTGGTGTGGAGATCATGGAAATCAGGAGATGTATTTTATCCCCTGGGTATGGAACACCGGAAAAAAGTAAGTGATCTGTTAATTGACGAGAAAGTGTCCATGGCGGAAAAGAGTAGGGTTACGGTACTGGAGTCGGAAGGGCAGATCATCTGGGTGGTTGGTCACCGGATTGATAATCGATACAAGGTAACATCAGAAACACGGAAACTAGTCCGGTTTTTGGTCACCCCATATTTTGCCTGATATCCTTTTTCTTTGGCCTGTCGATTAATAAATTGCCACGCTTTTCAAGCACCATCCGATTTCCGGGGGTAACACATGAAATGAATCAAAAGAACTTAACCATCATTAGCTTATGAAAGTAACCGTTGTAGGTGCCGGTAACGTAGGTGCCACCTGTGCCGATGTTTTGGCGTATCGCGAAATTGCGAATGAAATTGTATTAATTGACATAAAGGAAGGTATTGCCGAAGGTAAGTCGTTAGACATCTGGCAAAAGGCACCTATTGATTTGTACGATTCCCGTACCGTAGGCTCTACCAACGATTATACTAAGACTGCCGGATCGGAAGTAGTGGTTATTACATCGGGTTTGCCACGAAAGCCCGGCATGAGCCGGGATGACCTAATTAACACCAATGCGGGCATTGTAAAATCAGTTACCGAAAATGTGGTTAAACATTCTCCCAACGCGATCATTATTGTGGTTTCAAATCCATTGGATGTGATGACCTATCAGGCTCACCTTACCTCTAAACTTCCACGAACAAAAGTTTTTGGTATGGCGGGTATCCTGGATACTGCCCGGTACCGCGCCTTTTTAGCAGAAGCTTTGAATATCTCACCGAAAGATATTCAGGCTATGTTATTGGGTGGCCATGGCGATACCATGGTTCCCCTGCCTCGTTACACCACCGTTGCCGGCATTCCGGTTACCGAGTTAATTGATAGCGATAAGCTGAATGCTATTTTAGAAAGAACAAAAGTTGGAGGAGGAGAATTAGTTAAACTAATGGGTACTTCTGCCTGGTATGCACCGGGTTCTGCTGCTGCCCAAATGGTAGAAGCGATTGTGCGCGACCAACGCAGGGTATTTCCGGTATGTGCCCAGTTGGATGGTGAGTATGGAATAAAAGACTGCTACCTGGGTGTGCCTGTTGTACTGGGCAAGAATGGTATTGAAAAGATTATTGAACTGGATTTGAACGCGGGTGAGAAGGCACTGATGGAAGCCAGCCGCAAAGCTGTTCGCGAAGTGATGGACGTTTTGGACAAGATAGGCTAAGTAACTAGTAGCCATCTCAAAAATCCTTTCATATACATGCGTCATTCCGGCCTTGAGGCTGCCTGCGGCAAAGGCAGGCCGGAATCTCGTAATTCAACTAATAGAAAGGGATCGCCCCGATGCATCGGGGCGATGACCAAAGATTTTGAGATGGCTTCTACTACTTTATAAACTAAAAATGCTGGATGCCCTCCGGCATTTTTAGTTGATGATTGAAGTAAGTTGATTCAGCGTCAGATTTTGAAAGTCATCAATAACAAGGTCGGTATTGTTCATCTCCTCTTTCGTATGGGTTGTGGTGATCCCAATCACGTGAGCTCCTGAAGCCTTTCCTGCCAGAATACCTGACAGGGAATCTTCAATAACAATGCATTGATTGGATGGAAGTCCAAGTGCCTGCGCGGATTTGAGGTAAATTTCCGGATGGGGTTTGCCATGAGTCACCATGCTTTCATCCAGAATAACTTCAAAATACTTTCCGATGCCGGTTCCTTTCAGAACAAAATCAACATTGGCTCGGGGGGCAGAGGTGGCAATTGATCGTGGGATATTGTTTTGCTCCAGTAGATCCAAAAATGAGAGTAACCCCTTAACGGGTTTAATGTACTGGGCATAGACGTCCCGAAAGAGTTGTTCTTTTTCAAAGGCATATGCTTGCAGTTGTTCTTCCGTTAACGTTCCAAAAAGATTTGTAATCCATTCGCGGTTGGTGCGCCCATAAATTTTATTTCGCAATTTTTCTTCCGTTAACCGGAAGCCGTACTTCGTGCAGAACTGATTGATGGTTTCTTTATGAAAAGGGTTGGTGTCGACAATAACACCATCCATATCGAAAATAACAGCAAAGGATTTTGACATGCTTAAGGTTTAACGGCTTTGAAAATGATTTCTCCGGAAGGAAGTTTAAAATGCTCGCGGGTTTCAGGCATGAGTTCATGAATGAAGTTGTCCTCTATGGCTGTTAATCCTGCCTGTTGAATTCTCATGGAATAGTCTTTACCGTATTTACGAACGTGATCATCCTGGCCAAATAGTTTCTCTCGCTCGGCAGGGTCAGTAATGGTGTGGTCTTCCAAGGTGGTATCAGGTATTGGATGGAAGAAGGGCACCTGTAAAATGGCAAAACCACCCGGCTTAAGCACCCGATGAATTTCACGCATCGCGCGAATATCATCATTCACGTGTTCCAATACATGGTTACACAACACAACATCAAACTGATTTTCTGAAAAAGGCATCTGGTGAATATCCATTTTTACCTTGGCCAAAGGTGATTCAATATCGGCTGTGATATAGTGCTCATGATGAAGCTTTTCAAAACGCTTTAGAAAGCAAGCTTCGGGGGCAATGTGCAATACATCCTGAGGTTTTTCAAAAAAAGCAGTCTTCTCTTTCAAGTAAAGCCAGATAAGTCGGTGACGTTCAAGCGCCAGGCAATTCGGGCATAGGGCATTTTCGCGAGGTTTAATTCTGCCGTAGGGCAAAAATTTTCTGAACTTCTTTTCACATACCGGACACATTACCTTTTCTCCGGCATAGATAATTGTCAGTACCTTCTGACCAAGGCCAGTAACACGCTGAAGGTACTTGCGGGGTATATTCCTGATTAAGAATGAAACCAGTTTCTTCATAAAGGCCGCTAAGATACACCCCTACGTAGTTTCCCTCAAAAATTCACCTTTTAAAACTTTTTTATCTTTCCATTCATCTAAGAGTAGAATTAGCCGTTAGCCAGTCAAAATACCGTTCGTTCATGCATGCAGAAACTTTACCGGACATGGCCATAATGCATTCCGATTCGCTGGTCGAGCGCGCCCGACAAGGGGATAGGAATGCCCAGGGTAAACTGGTGCAGCTATGGTATAAGCGGATTTACAACTACTGCTTTAAGTTTTTCCTGAATCACGACCTGGCTATGGAGGCTTCACAGAAAGCGTTCATATCCATGTGCCGGAATGTGGAGGCCTTGCAAGATGTGTCGCGGTTTAAAAGCTGGTTGTACAAAATTGCGGTGAATAGTTGCCGGGAGGAAGCACGAAAAATTAAGGGCTCCAGATCACTTTCGTTTGATCTGGTGGTGAATGCTGAAGCTGAGGATTCACCTGCCTGGGAAAGGGCAGTACGAAGAAATGAAAATCCTGAACACCAATACCAGCAACAGGAACTATCGGATTTGTTGCAGCAATGCCTGATGGAACTGAGTGTTGAGCAACGTGAGGTGGTTATTATGAAGGAATATGAAGGGTTAAAATTCCGTGAGATAGCAGAGGCTCTGAATATTTCTGAAAACACGGTTAAGTCAAGGATGTATTACGGACTGGATGCTATGAAAAGGATTTTGGAGAAAAGAAACATTACCAAGGAAACAATTCGTTATGAACTTTAAACCCGATGAAGCTTTACTGATGGCTTACCTGTATGGTGAGTTGCAGGGCGAAGAAAAGGTAAACGTAGAAAACTACCTGGAGGAACATCCGGAAGTTGTTCGCAAGTTGGAAACACTGAATCAGGTGCGTAGCATCATGGCCAGGGTAACCGACAAGGAAGTGATTGCTCCGCCTATCGTGCTGGATCATCAGCGAAAGCAGTACTTCTGGAATACTTCGTTTGGTAAAACCATGTTAGGTATTGCCGCATCCCTTACGCTCATTATGTTGGTTGGGAAGTTTACCGGTTTGCATATTTCCATAAATGATAAATCACTGACTATTGGTTTTGGTAGTGAACTTGATCGGAGTGCTGAGATAACAGTGCCGGTTCAACCCATACTTACGTCAACTGATGTTCAGAGCATGATCAATCAGTCGCTTTCGCAGAATAATGAAACGTTCGTTGCGCAATGGTCGGAATCTCAGCAGAAACTGGATGAATCCATCAGGAGAACCATAGCTTACCGCTCGGAAGATCAGGTTAATGAATTGATGAAAAAAGTCTCAGCTGCGTCTGATGAGCAGATCAGGCAGTTCGCATTAAGCCTGCAGGCCGACAATGCCCGGATGATCAAAGATTACATGGCACTAAACTCCAGTGATCAGCGAAAGTATATGGAAGAACTACTGATTGATTTTGCAAGGTACCTGGAGCAACAAAACCGAAGCGACCTGCAGGTGCTACAGGCACGGCTTAATTCGATAGAACAAAATACAAATCTATTTAAATACGAAACCGAACAAATTTTAACCAGTATTATTTCTTCGGTCGATAATTCTAATGCATTAGCAACTAAAAATTAAAGAAGAAGATGAAAAAATTAATGGGCATTTTGATGATTTGTGTTGTGTGGATGGTGTTGCCGGTGCAAGCACAGAAGCTTGATGAGGCACGCATGGTGCGTGATCTTTCCGTGGCGGAAAATGTTTTAAAGACATTAATCCAACAGCAGTTCGATAAACAACGAATGTTTTTTGGATTAGAGGTGGCAGGAAGCTATCAGCAGGGTTTTGGTGTTACGTTTCGGTTACCCGCTGATTTCACCACGCCCATTGCTATAAAATTTTCGGGTGATATAGGGGATTTCATGTGGATGGATGGACAACGACCCGGATCTTTTTCATATTCCATAGTAAGTCCTTCAACCAGGGAAGTGCAGGTGTTGGAGCAACAGGCTCGGGAACAAGCGCAGCAGGCAAAGGAATTGGATCAGCGTACACACGAGGAAGAACAGCAGGTCAGATTAAGAAGAAGAGGAGCTGACAGAAATTCAACCCTAGATATGGATAGTGTACGCGATGTTTATAACGAAAAGCTTATGGGGGCTGTAAAGGATTTCCTGGTTGATTACGGTGATTTGATTAGCCAATTAAATGCGAATGAACGCATTGTTATCACCAATCGGGGAGATCGCCCACGAGTATGGGTGAATCAGTTCTTTACTTCTCCGAATAGGTCCTATCTTTCCATGGAAATAACCAAGGCAGATATTGTAGCGCACAAGCAGGGTAAACTTACCCGTGAACAAGCGCTGGCAAAAATTAAAATTATAAACACAGAGTCAGTTGATGCCGTTGAGCCCGATCTGGAGTTATTGTCGAGCATTTTTAACCGTCTGTACCGTTCCGACTTAGCCACAACATTTTTTACCGATGAGGGAATATACTTTGAACGTCTGAAAGATTTTGGTGCAGTGTACTATATGCGTGTATTCAGTAGTACTCAAAGTAGAAACTCCGGGTTGTTCAATATGCCTACGGGAAAGCTTAATGATGTGGATCAGGTTGCCCGTGATAAGAAAGTAAAGGAAATGTATCCGAGTTTTGAGAAGGAGTTGAAGGAAAATATTGTAGAGTACGGACGCACGGTAAAGAGTTTAGGAGACGATGAATCGCTAGTGTTTAACGTTACCATTACCAAGTGCGAAGGATGTGGAATCCCTTCATCGCTCGAACTTACCCTGAAGAGCAATGTTCTAAAGGATTATGCTGCTGGTAAAATCACAAAAGACGCAGCTATTGGTAAAATAGCGGTTAAAAAAGGTCAGAATCAGTAACTATTGATTGCAGGTAGCAGTTAGTTATATAATAGGGTAAGATATTATTCGGGTGGTTTCGGTAATCGAGGCTACCCGACTATTATTGTAGACAATCCAAGTACTTACGAACATGAAAAGGAATAGTATAATTGCAGCAGGAGTAATAGTGGTTTTGGTAATCGCTTTTCTGATTTACAAGAGTAATAGTAAAGGTGATATCATTGATATTTTTGCTTCGGTACAACGTGGCACTTTTAAAGTGGAAATTGAAACTACCGGGGAGTTGGAGGCGAAGAACTCTGTAAAAATTCAAGCGCCTACACAACTGCGCGAGTACAGGGTTAATAATCTTACCATTCAAACTATTGTTAACGAAGGAACCGTGGTGGAGCGTGGAGATTGGATCGCTACCCTTGATCGTTCTGAATTTCAGGGGCGCATTAAGGACAAGGAAATTGAATTGGAGAAAGCCCAGGCAAATTTTGTTCAAACACAGCTTGATACTACCCTTCAATTGCGTCAGTCGCGCGATGAACTTATTAATATGCGTTACGATGTAGATGAAAAGAAAATTATTCTGGAGCAATCCAAGTTTGAGCCACCGGCAACCATTAAACAGAACGAAATAAATTTGGAGAAATCACAACGCGCTCTTGAACAAGCGTTAGAAAATTATAAAATCAGAAAACGGCAAAACATAGAAAAAATGCGCACGGTAAATGCTGAATTGCGAAAGGTTCAAAACGAGTATAATGGTATGATGACGCTCAACTCGGCTTTCAATATCGTAGCACCTGAACCAGGTATGGTAATCTATAGGAAGGGATGGGACGGAAAACCGATTAAGGCTGGATCGCAAATCAGTACATGGGACCCGGTGGTCGCTACCTTGCCTGATCTAACCACCATGATGTCGAAGACGTATGTAAACGAAGTGGATGTACGGAAAGTAAAGCCCGGTCAAAAAGTTGAGATTGGATTGGATGCATACCCTGATAAAAAATTATCCGGTCAGGTCATTAATGTAGCCAATGTGGGGGAGCAGCGCCCAAACAGTGATGCCAAAGTATTTCAGGTTGACGTACAGATTGCAGGCACGGATCCTTCTCTTCGCCCGGCCATGACCACCAGTAATAAAATCATTACCATGGTATTTGATAGTGTGTTATTTGTGCCGCTAGAGTGTTTGCATAGCGTAGCCGATTCTATCACCTACGTTTATAAGCGCGAAGGTATGAATACGGTTAAGCAGGAAATTATGCTTGGAGAGACCAATGCTAATGATGCTGTTATATTAGCGGGCCTTCAAGTAAATGATCGTTTACATCTTTCAATACCCGCTTCAATAAGTGGTGACGTTAGGTTGATACCAGAAATGGATGGTAAGCGCAGGAAGCCAGAACCCAAACAAGATGAAGTTCCAACGGAGCAAACCATTACGCTTCCCAACGGACAGGTAATTAAAGCTTCAGGTAATGGAAGCCCCCAATTCCAGATGCGAAATAGTCAGCAAACTGAAGCAAACAAAACTACAGAACAAGGACAACGCAGAAAGGGCCAACGTACTACAGAAAGTCAAACTAAGCCTAAGGCAAGTACGGATAACCAGTAATTAACAGTAATCCTGTAACTATGAAGGAAAGACTCTTTGCAAATCTGTACATCGCTATTGATGCCGTTATTGCTAATAAACTTCGCTCTTTACTCACAGCATTAGGTATCATCTTTGGAGTAGCGGCTGTTATTGCTATGCTGGCCATTGGTAATGGGGCGCAACAGGAAATTCTGGAGCAGATTAAATTGGTTGGGGTAAACAACATCGTTATTAAGCCTATAGTAGAGCAGGAGGAGCAAAAAATTGAAGAAGCTTCTGCGGAAAAGGAAAAGAAGAAATTCTCTCCGGGGTTAACGGTTCGCGATGTTCGCAGCATTATGGAAACCATACCGGGCATCAGTAAAATGAGTCCGGAGATTATTCTGGAGTCCACCATCATTAAGAGTGGTATTCGAAGATCAGCCAAACTGGTAGGGGTTGAACCGGTCTATTTTGATATCTACAACTTTGAACTTTCCGAGGGCTCCATATTCACACCGGAGCATCTCAAAATTGGTGCGCCTGTATGTATTATCGGTAACTCGATCAGATCAAAATTTTTCCCTACTGAAAATCCAATTGGAAAATCCATAAAGGTTGGGCCAAATTGGCTAACCATCATTGGCGTAATGAAGGAACGATATGTTTCTGAAAGCAGTATTGCCAAGCTGGGTATTCGGGATTTTAATATGGATGTGTACGCGCCACTGCAGACTGTATTAATCCGCTATAAAAACCGTGACCTTGTTACGCAGAACTCAATAACACCTACCCAAAACTTTAGCCGGGGCCGAATAATAATTATTGGTGGAGACGATACCCAGGATGATTCCGGTCCAGCTGTTAACTATCATCAACTCGACAGGCTGGTGATACAAGTTGACAAGACTCCTATGCTTACACCAACCGCTGAAATTTTATCACGCTTGCTGCAACGCAGACATTATGGTGTAGTGGATTATGAAATTGAAATTCCTGAGTTGCTTCTCAAGCAACAACAGCGTACCAACGATATTTTTAACTATGTACTGGGTGCGATAGCGGGTATTTCGTTGCTGGTGGGTGGTATTGGAATTATGAATATTATGCTGGCCTCTGTATTAGAGCGGATTAAAGAAATCGGTTTACGACTTGCCGTTGGGGCACAGAAGAATGATATTATTCAACAGTTTCTTTTTGAAGCCGTAATGATCAGTGTGAGCGGAGGAATTATTGGAGTTATATTAGGCGTTACACTCGCCATGCTGGTCTCTTCCTTTGCTAATATACCTACGGTAATCAGTTTTACTTCTATCATTTTGTCCTTTGGTGTTGCCGCCACGGTAGGGCTAATCTTTGGAATTGCCCCGGCCCGAAAAGCTGCCATGCAGGACCCTATTACTTCCTTGCGCTATGAATAAAATTTTTCGAATTACACTGGCCACATGGATGATGGTTTCCATGTGCATGCAATCTTATGCTCAACAACAAAAGTATACGTTGCAGGATGTGATTGAGCTTGCTAAAAATCAATCTCCATTTTCCAAACAAGCGGAAACCCGTAAGGAAAACCGGTATTGGCAGTATCGGTTTTATAAATCAAACTTTAATCCGCAGTTGCGCTTAAGTGGCACATTACCGGCCTACACAAAAAGCGTAAGTCAGGCACCTCTGGCAGATGGTTCTTTTCGCTATACCCAGGTAGAACAATCGAATAATACCATGAATCTTGGGTTAGTGCAACCCTTGTTCTTTACCGGAGGATCGATATCTGTGAATTCAGGCCTTCAATACTTCAGGAATTACCAGGCCGTTGATCCTCAACCAGAGATTCAGTGGGGTGGTACCGTTATGAATATCCAGTTAACACAACCCATTTTTGCGTTCAATTCATTACGGTGGGATAGAAAAACTGAACCACTCCGGTATGAGGAATCCCGTAGAAGTTATGTAGAGGAAATGGAATCGATATCACGAAATGCAGTAACCCGCTTTTTTGATGTGTTAGATGCCCAGATCAATTTACAGATAGCTGAGTATAACCTGGCTAATAACGATACGATCTATAAAATTGAAGAAGGTCGTTACAATATTGGCACCACACCCAAGGATAAATTATTACAAGCTGAATTGCAATTGCTTCGCTCACGACAGGATGTGACACAGGCAAAAATCAATTTGCAGATTGCCCGCCTGCAAATGCGAAGCTACCTGGGGTTACGCAGCAATGAGCAATTTGAATTAGTATTGCCAGAAGAAATTCCTCCGCTATATGTAACGGTTGATGAGGCTATGCAATTAGCGAAGGAGAATCGAGCTGATTTCATTGCCTTTGAAAGGCGAAAAGTCGAAGCCGACCGGGAGGTAGCCCAGGCACGAGGTCAACGGTTTCAAACGAATTTAAATGCAGGTTTTGGATTAAATAATAATGGATTATTGGTCTCTGATATTTACCAGGATCCTACACAACAGCAAACGTTCGCATTATCTCTAAATGTTCCGATTATAGATTGGGGAAGAAACCAGGCGCGGATGCAGACCGCCATTGCTAATAAAAAATTGAACGATTATGTTATTTCCCAGGATGAGGTAGATTTTGAACAGGAAATCATTACCCAGGTTGGCCAGTTTGATGTACTGATTAGTCAGATTGAAATTACCAAAAA